>CAZJRM010000071.1:0-22203 GCA_964547975.1 uncultured Vicinamibacterales bacterium
TCATGTTGTCGCGCAGGTAGTCGAAGCCGAACTCGTTGTTGGTGCCGTAGGTGAGGTCGCACGCGTAGGCGCGCTGACGCTCGGCGTCGTTGAGGTCGTGCTGGATCACCCCGACGCTCATACCGAGGAATCGGTAGATGCGGCCCATCCACTCCGAGTCGCGCCTGGCGAGGTAGTCGTTCACGGTGACGACGTGCACCCCCTTGCCGCTGAGCGCGTTCAGGTAGGCCGGCAGCGTGGCGACGAGCGTCTTGCCTTCGCCCGTCTTCATCTCGGCGATGCGCCCCTTGTGCAGGACCATCCCGCCGACCAGCTGCACGTCGAAGTGCCGCATCTTCAGCGTCCGGCGGCCCGCCTCTCGGACGACGGCGAAGGCATCGGGGAGGAGGTCGTCGAGCGATTCGCCGGCAGCCGCCCGCGCCTTGAACTCCGCGGTCCGCGCCCGCAGGTCCGCGTCGGAGAGGGCGGCGACCGCCGACTCCCGGGCGTTGATCTCGGCCACGATCGGCCACAGGCGCTTGAGTTCGCGCTCGTTCTGAGTTCCGAAGACTTTGGCGAGGAGGTTACCAAGCATGGAGGTCACACTGCACCGGGGGTATCACGTGATTCTAGGGGACCGCTGGCGTGGGCGTCAAGGAAAGCAGCGGAACGGGAGTGGGCCGCGCACACCACGGGCGCGCTCCGGCCGCGAGAGCGACGCGGGGCTGTCTCAGCGAGGGGACTTCAGCAGTTCGAGCGGGTTGATGAGCTGTCCGTTCGCCAGCACTTCGTAATGGAGGTGCGCGCCGGTCGCGCGCCCCGTGGCGCCGACGAAGCCAATGACATCACCGCGTTTTACGGCATCGCCGGCCTTGACCTTGAACCCTGACAGGTGGCCGTACCGGGTCTTCAAGCCGTAGCCGTGATCGAGCGTGATCAGGTTGCCGTAGTTGCCCGCCCACGACGCGCTCTCCACCGTGCCGTTCGCGGTGGCGTACACGGGACGCCCCTTGTCGGCGGAGATATCGAGACCGGGGTGCCCGGCCGCTTCGCCAGTGAACGGATCCGGCCGCGAGCCGAAACTGGAGGTCAGCCAGCCGACCGTCGGCCAGATCGAGGGGGTCGACGCGGCCAGCGCTTCGCGCCGCTCGACGTCGGTCCGAACCAGCTTCAGACGGTTCTCGAGTCGGCCGAGCAGATCGCGCATCAGGCCGAAGGTATCTTCAGGCGTCGCGAGTGCTGCCGCAACGTAACTCGGGGCCTGCGTGGGAACCCCGCCCCCCATCGCCCTGGCTTTCACCATGGCCGGGAGTTTCTGCATCGCGCGGGCGGCGTTGGCATCGACGGTCGACCGGGCGCCCAGCTCGTCGATCGTGGATTGCAGCGCGACGATCTGGCCGGCGAGTTCGCCGGTGGCCTCACGATAGCTGGCGTTCTCGAGTTCGAGCCCCGTCGCCGTCGAACGCAGCGCGCTCAGTTCGGCAATCGTCATCCATCGAATGCCGAGGCCGACGAGTACGGGAAGCGTGAAGAGGAAGGCCAGGACGCCAAGCGTCCAACCGAGCCGCAGGGTGAAGCGGCGCCCCACACCAGAGGTGCGGTCCACGACGAGAAGCGAGTACCGCCGGGAGAGGAAACCAGGCATCAGTAAAGATCTCGTTTCGGACAATCGGGACACGAAGGACACACCTGCGGCGGGTGACCTTTCGCGAAGAACTCGGTGAATGTATCACAAAGGGCAGCGCCCGGGGAACCCACTCCGGCCTTGCCGGCGAACAGACGGCGAATCTGGCTACCAGGCCGCCCGATACTGCAGCGCCTCCGCGACGTGCCGGGATTCGATCCGGGGCACGGCCTCGAGGTCCGCGGTCGTCCTCGCGACGCGAAGTACTCGATCGTGCGCGCGCCCGCTCAGGCCGTACTTGCGCACGGCTGTGGCCAGGAGTCCGCGGCTCTCCCCGTCGAGATCGGCAAGACGCCGAAGCGACGGGCCCTCCAGGCAGGCGTTGACCGCTTCGCGAGGTGACGGCGCCCGTTCGCGCTGCACCTCGCGCGCGCGGCTGACTCGAAGGCGGATGGGCGCCGATGCCTCCGCCGGCAACGGCGCGGCGTCGGACGGATCCTGCCAGGGGACGTCCACGATGAGGTCGAACCGGTCCAGGAGCGGACCTGACACCCGACCCGCGTAGCGGGCTCGGGCCGTGTCTCCGCACGTGCACGGGCGGACGGGATGCCCGTGGTGCCCGCACGGGCACGGGTTCATCGCGCCCACCAGCATGATGCGGGACGGGAACTCGGATCGACGTGCCGCCCTGGCGATGCGGACCACCCCTTCCTCCAGCGGTTGCCGAAGCGACTCGAGGCAGCGCCGCTCGAATTCGGGCAACTCGTCGAGAAACAGTACGCCGTTGTGCGCGAGGCTGATCTCGCCGGGCCTCGGCATCGTTCCACCACCAACCAGGGCGACGTCCGACGCCGTGTGATGCGGCGCGCGAAAAGGCCGTGCCCGCAGGAGTCCGGCGCCCGCGGGCAGCAATCCCGCCACGGAGTGGATCGCGGTCGACTCGAGGGCCTCGTCGTAGGTCAACGGTGGAAGCACACCCGCCAGTCGCCGGGCCAGCATCGTCTTGCCGGATCCCGGCGGCCCGACCATAAGCAGGTGGTGGGCGCCTGCCGCGGCGATCTCAATCGCGCGCCTCGCCAGCGCCTGGCCGCGGACGTCGGCAAAATCGCCCCACCGCGAGGCGGACGCGTCATCCGTTGCGGGCGGAGGGGGAGCCGGCGGATCGGGGAGTGCGCCGAACCCGAGCGCCGCGACCGCCTCACCGAGCGACGACACGGCGAAGACGCCGACCCCGGCGACGCCGGCCTCTTCGGCGTTCTCGCGGGCGACGAGCATCGCCGGGACGCCGAGACGCCGCGCCATCACGGCGGCGGGCAGTACGCCACGGGTCGGCTGGATGCCTCCGTCGAGCGACAGTTCTCCGAGGACGATCACGTCGTCGATGACTCGGCGGGCGAGGTCTCCCGACGCCGCGAGCACGCCGAGCGCGATCGGGAGGTCGAAGGCCGAGCCGATCTTCCTGAGATCCGCGGGCGCGAGGTTGACGGTGATTCGCTCCATCGGAAGATCGAATCCCGAGTTGCGGACGGCGGTGCGAACCCGGTCCCGGCTCTCGCGCACGCTGGGATCGGGCAGGCCGACCATGGTGAGCCCGGGCAACCCGGACGATACGTCGACCTCGACGTGCACCAGGCAGCCGTCGACGCCGAGGACGGCCGCGCTCAGGAGGGAAGCGAGCATGCTCCATGGAGTGCAAGGCGCGCTCCCCAGGGCCGCCGGCCTTTCTTCGGCCGGGAATGGGCCCGATTCGCGCGGCGCGGCGGCCGCGCGCGTCTCGGGTGGCCGGGATTGCAGCGCCGGACGCCGGTGGAAGGTGGCAGGAATTGCGAACTACGGCTGCCGATCTCCGGTATCGCGCCGTGCGTACACCGTGAGACGGTCGCCGGGCATGAGACGCGTGGTCTTCAGGCGGTTGATCTCCCGCAGGGCATTGACCGTCGTGCCGTGCGCCCTGGCGATGGACGACAACGTGTCACCCTTCCGCACGCGATACGTCGTCTTGACACGTTCGCCGCTCGTGCCGGCAGCCGGCGTGGGTCGGGGCGCTGGGTCAGAGGCAGCGGCGACGGCGACCGGCCTCGAGTCAGTCCGGCCCGCGAGCACCATCGTCGATGCACGCGGAATCACCAGGCGGTCTCCCGGCCTCACCCGCGACTTGGTCGTCAGGTAGTTGGCTTCGGCAAGATCCGTGCGCCGGACACGCAACTTGTTGGCGATCGACGTCAGCGATTCGTTCTTCTTGACCGTGTGGTACTGGAACGTGACGAGGTCGTCCGGTGCGGCGGCGGCCAACTGGGCCCCGATTGAAGCGGCGGTCCCCGCCGGCACGCGGAGCATGTAGCCGGCACCACGCAGCGGTGTCGTCAACCGGCGAAGCTCGGGGTTCAGACGCTGGACCTCCTCGACCGGGACGCCGGCCCATTCCGCCACCCGGCGAAGGTCGACGGGGCCTGGAAGTTCGACGGTTTCCGGTGGCGCCTGCGCGGCAGGAGGAAGCGCCGGGTCGGACGGTGGGACCAGGGTGAACCCGTATTGGCCGGGGTTCCGCGCGACGACCATGGCCGCGAGCACCATCGGCACGTACTCCCGGGTTTCGCGAGGAAGGTAGCGCCCCTTCTCGGCCAGGCGCCAGAAGTCGGAGACCCCTTTGCGGCGCACGGCCCGTTGGACGGTCCCGGGGCCGCCGTTGTAGGAGGCCAGCGTCAGATGCCAGTCGCCGCGGAACATGCGGTTCAGGACCTTGAGATAGCGCACGGCCGCGGCGGTTGCCCGTTCGGGGTTGGCCCGTTCGTCGATGTACCAGTCATGCTTCAGGCCCTGCTCGACGGCAGTACCGCGCATCAACTGCCAGAACCCCTTCGCCTTGGCTCGCGACAGGGCGTTGGTATGGAAGGCGCTCTCGACAATGGGGATGTACGCCAGGTCCTGGGGCAGCCCTTCCGCCCTGAGCGCCGCCTGGATCATCGGCATGTGGGGCTGGCCTCGCAGCAGCGAGGCCTGGAACCAGTCGCGCAGCCGTCCCTGGAAGAGATCGATGTAGGCGAGAATCCTCGGGTCGACGGGAATGGGGATGTCGTGGGCCGTGGCCTTCAGGTCGAGCTCGACGGCGTTCCGAAGTTCGGGCGGAGGCGCTGGAAGCTCGAACGTGGACAGGGCCAGCAGTTCGTCGAGCGACGCGGGTTGTTCCGGCTGCTCGGTGAATCCGTCCCCCTGGACGAGCGCCCGGACTTCGTAAGCACTGATGCGATCGACCAGCCGGTCGAAGTGCTCCTGCAGGCGAGGTGTCGAACGGGCACCGGACGGGGACTCCAGCAGGACGTCGAGTGCGCGATTAAATTCCGTCCTGGCGCGGTCGAGGTGTCCGAGTTGCAACTCGGCCTGGCCCTTGTCGAAGTGTGCTTGCGACACATCGATGAGCACCTGCACGGGGTCGGGTGGCCGGGAGGCGGCCTGCGGCGGCTCGGTCACGGCAGGCGCGGCCGCGGTGACGGGGGCTGTGGGAACGAGGCGTGCGCCCCGTGGGGAAGCGGCGCAGGCGCTGAGGACAAGGCCCGCACACACGGCCACGGCCAGCACACGGAATCGATGACTCATCAGTCACTCGCTCGGAAACGTGTCTTGACGGGTCCAGAGGGTGCTCGAGTCCTGGGTGACTCGGTCCGCTGTTGGCTTCCAGGGCGCCGAAGCGCTACGGGACGGTAACACGCACGTTGGAAGGTGGTCAACCGGTGCGGGCCGCGTCGTCCGCGCGGCGGTTGCCGGCAGCCGCAGCCATGCCGTAAAATGGCGAGTTCCGGAGGAGCCTGGTGAACGTAACTCGCGCGCGTGTGATGGTGGCGATCGTGGCCGTGACGCTGACGGCAGCGACTGCCTGCGGCAAGAAGGCGGACAACGGCACGCCGGTCGCCAAGCCGGTGGTGGCGTTCAGCAAGACCAAGATCCCGCAGGGCAGCCCCATCGACATCAAGTACCGGTTCGAGGTGGCGCAGGGGGCGGCCTTCGTGAAGGACTACCGCGTGCTGGTGCACTTCCTCGACGCCGACGAGGAACTGATGTGGACCGACGACCACACGCCGCCGGTGCCGACCAGTACGTGGAAACCCGGCCAGGTGGTCGAGTACTCCAGGACGATGTTCGTCCCGGTGTACCCGTATGTCGGACAGGTGCTGGTCACCATCGGTCTCTACGCGCCGGACGGGGCGGACCGGTTGCCGTTGTCCGGAGACTTGCTCGGCCAGCGCGAGTACAAGGCGGCCACGCTCCAGCTCCAGCCGCAGTTCGACGGCGTGTTCGTGATGTTCAAGGAGGGGTGGCATCCGGCGGAGACGGCCCCGGACAACCCGGCGGTCGACTGGCAGTGGACGCGCAAGGAATCGACGCTGTCGTTCCGGAATCCGAAGCAGAACGCCACCTTCTTCCTGCACTACGACGGCCAGCCCGCGATGGTCGATTCACCTCAGACGGTGCAGGTCATGCTCCACGGGGAGGTCGTCGACACGTTCCAGGTGACGGCGCCAGGCGAGCAGATTCGCAGAATTCCGCTCAAGGCTGCACAATTCGGCAACGATGATCTGGTCGAAATCCGGCTTGTGCTCGATAAGACCTTTGTACCGGCCCTGGCGGGAGGCGGCAGCCGCGACTCCCGGGAGCTGGGCATCCGTGTGTATCACGCCTACGTCGAACCGCAATAGCCCGGCTGACCGGGCATCTGGTCCGGCCGGGCATCGCGGATTCCCATCCAAACAGGGGCCAGCCGGGTCTAATGGTTGTAGGGAAGGCGCCAACGGCGCAGCCGGAGGCGTCTGCTATAATCGACCGCCCCAGGCTGGAGACGCTAACTGTCTGATTCGTAGTGACTTGCGATGGAGTATCGCTGCAGGCTCGGAACTCCGGAAGGCCAGGTCGTCGAGGAGATCCACGTGGCCGAGAGCGAGGCGCGGCTTCGCCACGACCTCGAGCAGCGAGGACTGTGCGTTCTTGCGCTTCAGCCCGCGGACGTCCTGAGCCGGTTTTCCCTCCGTCCGGCGGGCCGCCGCCGCCAGCGAATCCCCGGTCGCGAATTCCTCATGTTCAACCAGGAACTGGCGACCCTGCTCAAAGCCGGGATGCCCCTGGTGCAGTCCCTCGACATCCTGCGGCTCCGCGTGGCGCACCCGACCTTCCGGGGCGTCCTGGACGACGTACACGATCGTGTCAGGTCGGGCACATCCTTGTCGGAGGCGTTTGCCGGGCACGGCGACCTGTTCCCGAGCGCCTACGTGGCGTCGCTGGTGGCCGGCGAGAAGAGCGGCAGCCTCGACGGCGTGCTGAGGCGGTACGTCAGCTACATGAAGGTGGTCGGCGCGGTCAAGCGCAAGACGCTGGCGGCGCTGGTCTACCCGGCGGTACTCGTGGGCCTGGCCCTGGTGGTGGTCAGCATCATCGTGCTGAAGGTCGTGCCCGAGTTCGCCGCGTTCTACGGGAGTTTCGATGCGGAGCTGCCGCTGGCGACGCGCGTGATCGTCGCCAGTTCGACGTTTATCCGGACGAACATCCTGTGGCTGCTGCTGCTGGGTGTCGGGGCGGGGGTCGCGGTCTGGAACTGGCTCGGCCGGCCGGAACAGCGGGCGAGGTTCGACCGTGGCGTCCTGCGCCTGCCGTGGGTGGGGTCGACCGTTCAGCGTTTCGCGACGTCCCAGTTCGCGCGCACGCTGGCGACGCTGCTCAGCGGGGGGCTGCCGCTCGTGAACGCGATCGAGATTGCGTCGAAATCGGCCTCGAACGAATTTCTCGGCCGCGAGTTGCGCGCCGTCGGCCTCCGCGTGCGGGAAGGGGAGTCGTTTGCGTCGGCCCTGGCGGCGCGCGGCGTCTTCCCGGACGTCGCGGTCAAGATGGCCGAGGTCGGCGAGGCGACAGGAGCGCTGCAGGATATGCTGGCCAGCCTCGCGGACTTCTACGACGAAGAGATCGAGTCGGACCTCGGGCGTTTCGTGGCGCTCGTGGAACCGATGTTGCTTATCGTGATGGGCATCGTCATCGCCGGCCTGTTGCTGGCGCTGTACATGCCGCTCTTCGGCCTGACCTCCGTGGTCAACTCGCCAGTGTAGGGCGGTAAAGGCGACATGGTGGATCGAACGCACGTGCATCAGACGGGAGCCGCGGCAGCCACGCCGGCCGACCGGGGCGTCGAGGGATTCGCGGACCCCGCGACCGAAGCGGCCCAGGCGAGACGCCTGGCCGAACGGTACGGCCTGGAGTTCGTCGATCTGGGCCACTTCCGGATTGACCACGACCTGTTCCGTTCCATCCCGGCCGACCTGATGCTGCGCTATGGGTTCGTGCCGCACCGGCGCGACGGCAAGGCACTCTCGATTGTCGTGTCCGATCCGACCGATCTCCCGATGATCGATGAGCTCGAGGTGCTGCTCTCGACGCCGCTCCGGGTCATGGTAGGCGCTCGGACGGCCATCGAGTCCATCCTGAAGAAGAGCGAGAGTTCGCAGCGCGTGCTGGAGGAAGCCACCGAGGGGTTCCAGATCCAGCTGCTGCGCGAAGACGAGGCGGGCGACGAGAACCTGACCGTCGAACGGCTGACCAGCGACATCAGCCCGATGATCAAGCTGGTCGACTCCACGATCTTCACGGCGCTGCAGCGGCGGGCGAGCGACATCCACATCGAGACCCAGGACGATGCGGTGGTGGTCAAGTACCGGATCGATGGCGTGCTGCAGGCGGCGATGCGCCCGATCGCCAAGCAGCACCACAGCGCGATCATCTCCCGCATCAAGGTCATGGCGGAGCTGGACATCGCCGAGAAGCGGGTCCCGCAGGACGGGCGCTTCAAGGTGCGCGTTCCCGGCAAGACGATCGACTTCCGCGTGTCGATCATGCCCAGCGTGCACGGCGAAGATGCGGTCATCCGCATCCTCGACAAGGAATCGATCAGCGAGCAGTTCACCGAGCTTCGCCTCGACATCCTGGGGTTCCCGGAACTCGAGCTCCGCCGCTTCCGGAAGTACATCGCCGAGCCGTACGGCATGGTGCTCGTCACGGGGCCGACCGGCAGCGGCAAGACGACCACGCTCTACGCCGCGTTGTCGGAGATCAAGTCGCCGGAAGACAAGATCATCACCATCGAGGACCCGGTCGAGTACCAGCTGAAGGGCATCACCCAGATCCCGATCAACGAGAAGAAGGGTCTCACGTTCGCCCGCGGCCTGCGGTCCATCCTGCGCCACGACCCGGACAAGGTCATGGTGGGCGAGATCCGCGACCCGGAGACCGCCCAGATCGCCATTCAGTCCGCGCTCACGGGCCACCTGGTCTTCACGACCGTGCACGCGAACAACGTCGTCGACGTGCTGGGCCGCTTCCTGAACATGGGGGTCGAACCGTATCAGTTCGTGTCGGCCCTCAACTGCGTGCTCGCGCAACGGCTGGTGCGGGTCATCTGCCCGCACTGCAAGCGACCGGCGACGGTGTCGCGCGAATCCCTCGTCGAGTCGGCGCTCGACCCGGATCGCCTGAAGGACCAGGTGTTCTACGAAGGGGCCGGCTGCATCGAGTGCGGCGGCACGGGGTACAAGGGCCGCACGGCGATCTGCGAACTGCTCGACCTGACGGACCGGATCCGGGAGATGATTCTCGAACGGCGCCCGACCTCCGAGATCAAGAAGGTGGCGCACGACGAAGGCATGCGGTTCCTGCGCGAATGCGCGGTGGACCGCGTCCTGCAGGGCCTGACGACCCTCCGGGAAATCAACAAGGTGACGTTCGTCGAATGAGTGCCCTGTCGTTGTTCCAATCGTCGCCGCCCGATGTGGCCGTCGAGATCGCACCGCAGCACGTGGCGGCGGTCGCGGTGTCCGGAGCAGCCGGCTCGGTGCGGGTGTCGGCCTTCGCGGTGGAACCGCTGCCGGCTGGCGCCGTGGTGCCAGGCCTCAACGCGTCCAACCTCGCCCGCCCGGCGGAGGTCGCCGTGGCGCTGGCGCGCGCGTTCAAGGCGATCGGCCAGCGGCCGCGCCGCGTGGCGCTCGTGGTCCCGGACGGCATGGCCAAGGTGTCCTTCGTGCGATTCGCGAATGTCCCGGGCAAGGCAGCCGACCTGGACGAACTGATTCGATTCCAGGTGCGCAAGGCGGCTCCGTTCAGGATCGAGGACGCCCAGGTCTCCTACCTGAAGGGCACCGCGTCGCCCGAGGGGCAGGAATTCGTCGTGCTTCAGGCGCGGCGGGACCTCGTCGCCGAATACGAGCAGGCCTGCGCTGAAGCGGGCGCGCAAGCCGGCGTCGTCGGGGTCGCGTCCTTCAACGTCATCAACGCCGTGCTCGCGGGCGGCGCGCCGCCCGCCGGCGACTGGCTGCTGATTCACGCGAGAGGTGACGCCGCGTCGCTGGCCATCCTTCGCGGCGGCGACCTCGTGTTCTTCCGGCATCGCGGGGCGGACGGGGAGGGGCCGTTGGCCGACCTCGTCCACCAGACCGCGATGTACTACCAGGACCGGCTCGGGGGCACTGGATTCACCCGCGTCCTGGTCGCGGGCACGCTGCCCGATGACGGCCGGGGCACCCTGCGCCGCCTGCTCGAGGCGCGGCTCGGGGCGGCCGTCGAAGAAATCGATCCCACGAAGTCCGTCGCGATGGCGGACCGCGGATCGCTGCGCAGGGACTGGGTCGATGCCGTCACGCCAGCCATCGGGCTGGCCGTGGCGTGCCGGGCGTGACGGGGGTCGTGCATGCTTCGGACAAATCTTTCGACCCGGCCCTTCTACAACGAACGGCTGGTGCACCTCGTCCTCGTGGCGCTGGCGGTCGCCGTGGTGCTCGTGTCGGTCGTCAATCTGTGGCAGGCCGTGTCGTTGACGCGCCGCCAGGCGGCGTTGTCGTCCGCCACGTCGGCGGCGGGTGACAAGGCGGCGTCGCTGCGGGCCGAAGCGGCGCGGATCCGGGGCGGCATCAACGTGCGCGATTTGCAGGCGACCGCCGTGGCCGCGCGCGAGGCGAACACGATCATCGAGCGGCGCGCGTTCTCGTGGACGGACCTCTTCAACCGGCTCGAGGAGACCTTGCCCGACGCCGTGCGCGTCTCGGCGGTGCGGCCGAAGATCGACGAGGGCGGCCGCATCACGCTCTCGCTCGTGGTCGTGGCCCGCAGCGTCGCGGCGGTCGATACCTTCATCGAGAACCTCGAGAAACACGAGGCATTCTCGGGGTTGCTGGCCACCGAGGAATTCGTCGACGAAGACGGCTTGCTGCAGGCCACCATCGAAGGGCAGTACGCGCCGACCCGCGGCAGCGCCAGAGGAGGACGGCCATGATGGTCCGGACCCTGGCGCGCATCGGGCGGGAAAAACGCCGCGTCGTCATCCCGCTCGTGGCGGCGGTGGCCGCCAACGTTGCGCTGGCGGCGCTGGTCGTCTATCCACTGTCGCAGCGGGTGCGCTCGGCGGAACTGCGCGCGACGGCGGCAGCGGACGGCCTGTCGTTGGCGGAACGCGACCACCAGGCGGCGCTGGCGACCCGCGAGCGCAAGGACCGCGCTGAGAAGGACCTGGCGCGTTTCTATGCAGGGGTGCTGCCGACCGGCATGAGCGAGGCACGCCGGCAGACCTACGTCAAGCTGGCGACGCTCGCGAGTGATGCCGAACTGCGATCGCAGCGCCGCCTCGAAGAACTGCAGGAGCCGCGCGGGGGCGGCCAGGGGCCGTCGCCCGTGCTCACCCGGCTCGAGATCACGATGGTGCTGCGGGGCGAGTACGACAGCGTCCGACAGTTCATCCGCGATGTCGAAGCGTCCCCCGAGTTCATCGCCATCGACAACGTGTCGCTCGTGGAGGGATCCGAACCCGGGTCGCCCCTCGTGCTGACCGTGGTCTTGTCCACGTACTACAAGGCGGGCGCGCATGGACGCTAAGCGCCGGCAGCACGTCGTGCTCGGTGCGCTGAGCGTCGTCCTGGCGGCGGTGCTCTGGTGGCAGCTGGGACGGGGCGAGGCGCCGTCGGCTCGCCGGGCACAGACCACCGCCGGAGCCGCTGCGGCGGAGAACGCCGCCCGGGTGGATGTTCCCGCCGTGTCGCTCGCCCTGCTGACGGCCGATCGATCGGAGCCGGTGGATACCGGGCGGGATCCCTTCCGCTTCGGTTCGCGCCGCGCCGCCGAAGTACCCGAAGGGGCGTCCCCGGCGATGGCTGGAGCGGCCGGGCGCGGCACGGCTCGGCCCGCGCCGCCGCCCGCGGACGCCGGGCCGCCGGTGCCTCCTCCGCCCCCGCCGATCCCGCTGAAGTTCATCGGGGTCGTCGAGCGCCCGGGGAACGTGCGAATCGCGGTACTGAGCGACGCCCAGGGTGTCTATCACGGCCGCGAGGGCGATGTGATCGAGGGCCGATACCGGATCGTACGCATCGGGGCGGACACCGTGGAACTGATGTACGTCGACGGCCGCGGCCGCCAGCAGATTCGTCTGTCGGGAGCGTAGTGGCGTCCTGAGGCAGGACGAACGGAGCATGGGCATGTGGAGTATCGAACGGCACGACGCAGGGCGCGGGCGACGGACGGCGGCCGTGTGGGTGGCCGCGCTGGCGCTGGCGGCGGTCACTGCCGGGTGCGCGACCAGCCGGGCGTTTCAACGCGGTGACCAGGCCGCTCGCGTCGGTAACTGGGACCTGGCCGTCACCTACTACACCCAGGCGGTCCAGTCCGACAGCAAGCGGCCCGAATACCGGATTGCCCTCGAGCGGGCCACGCTGGCGGCATCGCGGGATCACATCGCGAAGGGCCGCGCTCACGAGCAACAGGACCAGCTCGACTTCGCGGTGCGCGAATACCGCAAAGGGCTCGACTACGACGGGGCGAACCAGGAAGTGCGCGCGAAGGTCCAGCAACTCGAGCAGACGATCCGGGATCGGATCGAGGCGTCGAGGCCCCGGCCGGCCATCGAAGGCATGCGCGAGAAAGCCAGGCAGCGGCCCGTCGAGCCCACGCTCAATCCGGCGTCGCGCGAGCCGTTGAAGTTCAAGTTCGTCAATCAGCAACTCACCGACATCCTCGGCTTCATCGGGACGGCATCGGGGATCAACGTGACGTACGACCGCGACTTCCAGAGCCGCCCGTACACGGTGGACATCGCGGGCGTGACGCTCGAGCAGGCCCTGCACCAGATCCTCTCTGCCAACCAGTCGTTCTTCAAGGTCCTGAACGAGCGCACCATCATCGTCGTGCCGGACACGCAGCCGAAACGGCTGGCCTACGAAGAGCAGGCCGTCCAGGTGTTCTACCTGTCGCACGCGGACCCGACGGAGATGAGCCAGCTCCTCGTCGCGGTCACGCGTTCCAACCAGACGATTGCGCCGTCCATCCAGGCGAACAAGGCCGCCAATACGATCACGGTCCGCGCCACCGTGCCGATGCTCCAGGTCATCGAGCGCATTATCACGGCCAATGATCGCCCGCGGGCGGAGGTCGTGATCGACGTCGAGATCCTCGAGGTCAACCGGACCCGCGCGAAACAGTTCGGGCTCGAGTTGAGCGACTATTCGGTTGGCGTGTCCTTCTCGCCGGAGGCGAGGCCGTCGAGCGACAGCACGGGCCAGTTCAATCTGAATACCGTCTCCGCGGGCATCAGCGCCGCGGACTTCTACGGCGCGGTCCCGTCGGCGGTTATCCGATTCCTCGCGTCCGACTCCGAGACCAAGGTCGTGGCGAAACCGCAGTTGCGCGGGTCGGAAGGGGAGAAGCTGACGCTGAACCTCGGCACCGAGGTGCCGGTGCCCTCCACGACTTTCACGCCCATCGCCACCGGAGGCACCGCCTACAATCCGATGACGTCGTTCCAGTACAAGGTCGTCGGCGTGTCGGTGGAAATCGAGCCACGGGTGACCTACGAAGGCGACATCGTGATGAAGCTGGCCGTCGAGGTCAGCAACGTCGGCGCCGACAAGAACATCGCGGGCCAGAACCTGCCCTCATTTGGGACGCGCAAGGCGACGACGAAGCTGCGCCTCCGCGACGGCGAGTCGAACCTCCTGGCCGGACTGCTCAACGAAACGGAACGGAAGTCGCTGAAGGGATTCCCGGGCATCATGTCCGTGCCCATCCTGCGGCAGTTGTTCTCGTCGAACGACAACCAGGTCGAGCAGACCGACATCGTGATGCTGCTGACGCCTCGTATCGTGCGCACGCACGAGTTGACGCAGCGGGATGTGTCGCCCATCTACATCGGCACGAACCAGAACCTTGGCCTGACCGGGCCGCCTCCTCTTATCGCCGGCCAGGGTGAGGGTGAATCCACGGCTACGCCAGCCAGCGTGCCGGCCGCCAGACCGGCGCCGGGGACCCCGCTCGCGCCGGGGACGGCATTGCCCGCGCCGCCGGGAAGCTCCACCGTCCCGATTGTGCCGCCGGGAAGTTCTCCGATCCCCGGGACGGTCGGGATTCCTGCGCCCGCCGCCGCGGCCGCGGTGCCGCCGCCTGCGCCGCCGATTCCCGAACCGGAACCTGCGCCCGCAACACCGCCGGCCGCCCCGGCCAGCGCCACGCCGATTCAGGTCAGTGTCGCGACGCCGTCCCCCGAGGTCATGGTCGCGAGCGGTCCGCTCACCGTGCCGATCAGCGTCGTGAATGCGTCGCGCCTGAGCACGGTGACGGTGTCACTGGCGTTCAATCCTCGGGCGCTGCGCGTGCGCATGGTGCAGGAGGGGAGTTTCATGCGCCAGGGCGGAGTGACGGTCACCTTCGCCCAGCAGGTGGACGCGAATTCCGGTCGCGTGGACGTCACGATCACGCGGACGAATGACGCGGTCGGAGCGTCCGGGGCTGGCATGCTGGCCGCGGTCGTGTTCGATCCGGTCGGGGCCGGTTCCTCTCCGCTGAACCTCAGCGGCGCGGCCATGGCGCCGGGAGGCGTGGCGTTGCCGCTCACGTTCGTGCCCTCCCAGGTCGTGGTGCGGTAGGAGGACGACGAGGTGACGTGTCGATGGCTGACGGCAGACGGGGCTCGCACCCGCCCGCGGGTGTCGGGGTACTCGTTTGTCGAACTGCTCGTCGTCACGACGATCGTGCTGATCCTGGCTGCCGCCGTGATGCCGCTGGCCCGGGTGGCCTCGCAACGCCATCGCGAATTCGAACTCCGCAGGGCGTTGCGGGAGATTCGGACCGCGATCGACAAGTACAAGGACGCCGTGGACCAGGGGCGCATCGGTGGCACCGACGTCCGGGTCGGGAGCGAAGGGTATCCGCCCAGCCTGCAGACGCTCGTCGATGGTGTCACGCCCGTGAACGACGCGACGGGCCGCAAGCTGAAGTTCCTCCGGAGGATTCCGGTCGATCCCATGACCCGGGACCAGGAGTGGGGGATGCGCGCGTACTCGGACGACCCGGACTCCACGACCTGGGGCGGCGGGAACGTGTACGACGTGTTTTCGAAGAGTGAGGGCACGGCCCTCGACGGCACCAAGTATCGCGAGTGGGACTGACGGTCATGACGAGCGCACCGCGCAGGATTCGGACGGGCGGCGATGACGGGTTCACGTTGATCGAACTCATGATCGTGCTCTCGCTCATCGTGCTGCTGGCCGGCATGGGGCTCGCCCAGTACCGCAACAGCGTTACCGCCGCCAAGGAGGCCGTGCTGCGCGAGGACCTGTTCAGGATCCGGGACCTGCTGGATCAGTATTACGCGGACAAGCAGCAGGCCGCCCCGTCGCTGGAGGCGCTGGTGACGGACGGTTACATGCGGAAGATCCCGGTCGATCCGTTCACCGGGTCGGCGGATTCGTGGCAGATCGTTCAGGCCGACCCCGACCCCGCCAACCCGACGGCGGACCCGGGTATCGCCGACGTGAAGAGCGGAGCCGAGGGCACGGCGCTCGACGGCAGCAAGTACTCGGACTGGTAAGGAGGCGCGCGGCGCCGCCTGGGGGCGGCCGCGGCGACAGGCATGGATATGCGGAACCGAATTGCGTGGATGCGCACCCGGACACGACGACGGTCGATCCTGTACGCGGGCCTCAGCCTGGCGCTCGGGCTGGGCGCGGGAACCGCCTGCGACAAGGTGCCGTTGACGGCACCGTCCGAGAGCTCGATCGTCCTGTTCACGAACACGACGAGCATCCCCATCAACGGGACGGCCGAGATCACCGCGACGGTGACCGAGTCGGCGGGCACGCCCGTGCAGAACGGAACCGTGGTGACCTTCTTCACGTCCCTCGGCACGGTCGACCCGGCGGAAGCCCGGACGCAGAACGGAAAGGCGACGGTGCGCCTGCACGCCGGATCGATCTCGGGGACCGCGACCATCCGCGCGTCGTCCGGCGGCAACACTACGACCGATCCCCAGCTGGCCATCGCGGTCGGCGGCGCCGCGGCCGCGCGCGTCGAGTTGTTCGCGACGCCGGCGTCGCTGCCGTCGGGCGGAGGCAACGTTCAGCTCGTCGCGGCCGTGTACGACGCCGGCGGCAACCGCCTGCCGGGCGTTCCCGTGTCGTTCGTGACCGACAACGGCAGCCTCACGGCCAATGCCGCGGTGACCGACGCGAACGGCGACGCGAAGTCCACGCTGACCACGGCCGTCGCGGCGTCGGTCACGGCCACAGTCGCCGGCGGAACGGCCACCCTCACGACGACGGTCAAGATCACGCTGCGCACCGCTCCCGACGTCTCGATCACGGTGGGAACCGCGTCGCCCGTGGAAGACGTGCCGGTCAGCTTCGTCTTCAGCGTGAAGGCCGGGTCCGGCGGCGCCGCGGTCCGAAGCGCGACCGTGGACTTCGGAGACGGCGCCACGCAGGCGCTGGCCACCAACGGCACCACGACGGCGTCGCACACGTATCGGTCGGCCGGTGCGTATACCGTGACGGCGACCGCCGTCGACACGGCGGGGGAAGTCACCATCGCCACCGCGAGCGTCGTGGTGACGCAGGCCGCGCCGCTGAACGTCACGCTGACGGCCCAGGGCACGATGGCCCATCAGGCGTCGATCGTGTTCACCGCGAGCGTGACGCCGGCTGGTGTGGCGATCGACCGCTACGAGTGGAACTTCGGGGATGGGGCCAGTCCGGTCACGTCGGGCGGGGCGACCAGTCACGTCTACGCGCTGGCCGGGCACTACGTCGTGACCGTGCGGGTCGTGACCACCGACGGGCGTACGGGGACCGCGCGAATCGAAATCATCCTCTCATGAGCGGCATGAGCGTGTTCCGGCTCCACGTGGCGCGTGACGGCGGATACGCCATGGTGGCCCTCCTCGTGGGCATGGCCGTCATGGGCGTGCTCCTGTCCGTCGCGATGCAGTCGTGGCGCACCGTCGTTCAACGCGAGAAAGAGGAAGAGCTGATCTTCCGCGGGCAGCAGTACGCGCGCGCGATTGGACTCTTTCAGCGCAAGTTCGCGAACGCGTTCCCGCCGACCATCGATCTCCTGGTCGAACAGAAGTTCCTGCGGAAGAAGTACCGGGACCCCATGGCGCCCCGGGACGACCCCAAGGGCGAGTTCCAGGTGCTCTACCAGAACACGGCGCAGATGCGCGGCGCACCGGGCACCGGCGCGGCGACGCAGGGCCTCGCCTCTCCCGCGGGACGATCGGGAGGACTGGCCGGCGGTCTCCAGGGGAGTGCGCGCCAGCAGGAATCGCGTCCCCTCGGCGGATCGGCCGGCCTCGCGGCCGGTGGTCCAAGGGGAGGCGTCGTCGGCGTCGCCAGCAAGAGCAAGGACAAGTCGCTGCGCGTCTATAACGGCGCTAAGACCTACGCCGAATGGCAGTTCATCTGGATTCCGACGACGACGATGCCGGGCGGCCGGGGTGAACAGCGTCCGGGGATGCCGCCGGGAGGGCGCGGCCAGATGGGCGGGCGCGGTCAGATGGGGGGACGGGGGGGCACCGGCCCACTCGGCGGGCAGACTGCGTTCGACCCGCGCCGCTAGGCGGAGAGCGTCGCCATCACCGCGTCGTGGAACGCGCGCCTGACCTGCCGGATCCGCTCGGGATCGCCGGGCTCCGGGTGGACGCGATTCGTCAGCAACACACAATAGACATCGGCCGCCGGATCGATCCAGATGGACGTCCCGGTGAAGCCGGTGTGCCCGAAGGCTGCGGCTGACATCCTCGTCCCGCACGACGACGTCCGCCTCATCAGGTCCCACCCCAGCGCCCGCGAACTGCCGGGGACCGTACTCGGACGAAGGAACCGCGAGACGGTCGCCGGCTTCACGGGCCGACCGGACGGCCGTTCGGAGCGGGCGACCGCGAGGCACCACGACGCAAACCGGCCGACGGTGACCACGTCGCCGAACAGACCCGCGTGTCCCGCGATGCCGCCCATCGCCCACGCGTTGGTGTCGTCGACGTCACCTGGTACCAGCACACCACGTTCGTCCGCGGCCGCCGTCGGGGCGACGCGATCCGCGCGCGCGGCCGGAAGCCCGAAGGTCAGGCGCTCCGCGAGATCATCTCCTGGCCCTTCGGCGAGGGCCGACGCCGTCAGTACATCGAGCCCGGCCTCGCCGAGGTGTTCCAGCACGTGGCCGAGCAGGATGAATCCCAGATCGCTGTAGACACTTGTCGAGCGGGGAGGATACGACAGGGGAGTCGTGGCAATCGCCGCTACGAAGGCCTCGACACCGCGCGCGCTGCGGAAGAGCGGCCGCCAGTCGGGGAGTCCCGACGCGTGCTCGAGCAGGTCCGCCACCGACACGCCCGATCGGTCGTTGCCGTTCCAGCGCGGCACGACGGCCGCGATTCTGCGCTCGAGGTCGAGCCGCCCGGCGTCGACCAGCCGAAGCGCGATGCTGGTCGTCGCGATCACTTTGGTCAGTGACGCGAGGTCGTAGACGGTGCGTTCGTCGACGAGGGCACCGCGCGCGTCGTAGTGCGTGGCGCCCGCCACCTCGCGCCACCGCACCCCAGCGGACGTGCCGACCTCGGCCGCGGCTCCCGGGAACACCCGGTCGGCGCAGCCCCGCGTCAGCACCGCACGGACCGCAGACCAGTCGTTCACCGCGGGCGGCCTCCCTGCGTACCGGCGTCGAATGCGGCCCGGCCGAAGGCGCGAAGGGCCTGTCTGCCCGGCTCGAGCGTGGCCAGGCTGTCGTACGAGAAGAGCGCGATGCCGTCCGCGCCGGCCTGGCGGGCGAGTTCGATGTGGCGGATCGTCTGCCCCACGGACAGCCGGTAGGCCCCGATGCCCGCGAACAGGAGACGCCCCTCCGACGCCGCCCGCGCGGCGACCAACTGCCGCAGGTAGAGGCCCGCGTCCGTCGAGTACGCCATCGGACAGACGGCATCGACCAGGCCGCCGCTGGCCCAGGCGGGCCAGTCCTGCCCGCGCGATTCGCGGGCGACGTCGATCTCGGGCGCCACCGCGGCGGACACGAGCGTCCCCGGCCGCCTCACGACCGCGGTCGATCGTATGCGTCGCACGAGATCGGTGAGCCGATCCCGACGGAAGTCCTGCCACGAGTTCGGATACAGGTCGACGAGCGCCAGCGGGCTGGCCCTCCGGATTCGCTCGAGCTGCGCGGCGGCGTCCGGGCGCAGCGTACGTGCGATCTCCGAGGCAAAGGCGGCCAGCGCTCCTTCGCTGAAGTCGAACTGGGCCCCGGGATAGCGCGCGTAATCCAGGTGGAGGCCGTCAACGGCGTACCGCGAGACGAGGTCGTCCACGACTCGGACTATGTGGGCCGCCGCCCCGCGAGCGATGGGCGACACGAACACGCCTTCGACGCGCCCTTCCTGGCGTCTGGTCCAGGCCACGAGTGTCGGCAGGAACGAGGGCGAGTGCGGGTCCAGCCTGCCACGTTTCGGGACGAGTTCGCGTGGCACCATCAGCCACTCGGGGTGACGCCTGACGAGATGGGCGGAAGACGAGGGCACATCCGAGACGTCGGCGACCAGGTTCACGCAGAGCCAGGCGTGCACGGAGAGGCCTGCGCCGTGCGCTTCGCGGAGGACCTGCGCCAGCGGGTCGAACGTCACGGGTTGCGTCTCGAGCGCGCGGGCCCTGGGTTCCAGCCGACTCGAATAGTACGCGTCACCTCGTCCCCGGACCTGGACGAACAGCGTGTTGAAGCCGCCCGCCTTCGCGGCGGCCACCATGTCGCGGATGGCGGTGGGCGACGTCAGGGTGGTGCGCACGACCCAGAGCGCCCGGGTCTCGCCGGACGGCTGCGGCGAGGAGACGAGTGCCGACGTCAGCGCGAGCGCCATGGCGACGGCGAGCGCGCAGCCCCTGAGCGTCACGGCCGGCGCTCCTGCGACCTCAGCTCGACGTCCCATCCGGGCGCGTCGCGGGCGCCGGTGCGAGGGGACCGAACAGGCTGCGCAGCCTCGGCTCGATGTCTTCACCGACGGCATCCCGCATCGAACCGCCCGCGCGGCGCAGGCGCGACAGGGCCTTCGCGTACGGCAGCCCCACCTTCTCCATGACGATGGCCGCCTTCACGTTGCCGTGGGCGCGCTTGAGGAGGCGGTCGGCCGCGTCGTAGTCGATCCCCGTCGCGAGGGTCACGATCCGGCGCGCGCGATCCTTGAGCTTGTTCGAGTTGGACTGGACGTCGACCATCAGGTTGCCGTAGGTCTTGCCGATGCGGACCATCGCGGCGGTTGTCAGCATGTTGAGCACCAGTTTCGTCGCGCTCGCCGCCTTGAGGCGCGTGGACCCGGTGATGACTTCCGGTCCGACGCTCAGGGCGATGGTCAGATCCACGAACGTCTGGAGTTCGCTTGCCGGATCGCACGTCACGAACAGGATGCGGGCGCCGGCTTTCCGGGCACCCGCGAGGGCGCCGCGGACGAACTGTGTCATGCCGCTGGCCGACACGCCCACGAACACGTCCTTCTTCGTCGGCTGGATCCGCTGCGCCGCCCGCGCGCCTTCCGCGTACCGATCCTCGGAGCCTTCCCTCAGCGTGAACATGGCGGCTTTGCCGCCGGCCATGAGCGCCAGCACCATCCCCGGCGCGGTGCCGAACGTCGTCGGCATTTCGGCGGCTTCGAGGACCCCGAGGCGGCCGCTCGTGCCGGCGCCGACGAAGACGAGACGGCCGCCTTTCCGCAGGGCGGCCGTGATAATGTCAACAGCGAGCGCGATGCGCTCCCGTTCCCGGCTGACGGCGGCGAGCATCTTCCGGTCTTCGCCGAGCATCACGTCGACAATGCCTGCAGCATCGAGTTTGTCGATGCTGAGGCTGGCCGGATTGATGGCTTCCGTCGGCAATTGCTGCCACTTGGAATGCAGCGGCATGAGGACTCCTCCACACACGATCGGGCGAAGGCCGATACTAGCGCCGAGGGGTACCCCTGTCAAACCGGGCGGCGCGCGTCCCGACCCGGATCTCGATGACTACCTGACGTTCATCCGCGTGGAGCGCCGTCTGGCTGCGCTCACCGTGGAGAGCTACGCGCGAGACCTTGCGCGACTCGCGGTCTTCGCGGAGGACCGGGGGGCGGCGGCGCGGGAGTTGACGAGGGAGGACCTGGAGCAATTCGTCCGCGACCTGCTGTCCGACGGCCTGTCTCCGAGGTCGGTCGCTCGACTCGTGGCGACCGTACGAGGCTACTTCAAGCACCTGGTGCGTGAAGGGCGGATCGGCGACAGCCCGGCCGACGACCTCCGGGCGTCGCGCCCGTGGCCGACGTTGCCGAAATACCTCTCGGTGGAGGACGTCGACGCGCTCCTCTCCGCGCCCGACACGACGTCGCCGGCCGGCCTGCGCGACCGCGCCATGCTCGAACTGCTCTATGCGACGGGGCTTCGCGTGTCGGAGCTGGTGAACGTCCGCGCGTCGGACGTGAATCTCACCGGGGGATACCTGGCGTGCACGGGCAAAGGGGACAAGCAACGGATCGTCCCGGTCGGCGAAGAAGCCGCGGCATGGCTGCGCCGCTACGAGGTCGAGGCGAGGCCGGCGCTGACGCGCCGGCGGGCGGCCCTCACGCTCTTCGTGAACCAGCGCGGAGGAGCCTTGAGTCGCGTCGGATTCTGGAAGATCCTGAAGGTGTACGGCCGGAAGGCCGGCCTCAGGCACGACCTGAGTCCGCACGTCCTGCGGCATTCGTTCGCGACGCACCTGCTGGAGCGCGGCGCGGATCTCCGGGCCATCCAGGTCATGCTCGGGCACGCGGACCTGTCGACGACGCAGATCTATACGCACGTGCTGGAAACGCGGATGAAGGCGCTGTACGATCGGTTCCACCCGCGGCCGTAACGCGCCGCCCAGGGAGTTCGCCATGTTCCCATCCGGACGCCACCTGTTCACGTCCGAAAGCGTCACCGAAGGCCACCCCGACAAGATCGCCGACCAGATTTCCGATGCGATCCTCGACGCCATCCTGGCGCAGGACCCGGTCGGGCGCGTCGCGTGCGAGACGCTGGTCACGACCGGCCTCGCGTTGATCGCCGGCGAAGTCAGTACGAGCTGTTACGTCGACGCGCCGCGCATCGTGCGCGAGACGATCCGGGACATCGGGTACACGCGGGCGAAGTACGGCTTCGATGCCGATTCCATAGCGGTCCTGACGTCGATCCACGAACAGTCCTCCGACATCGCGCTCGGGGTGGACCCCGGCGGCGCCGGAGACCAGGGCCTGATGTTCGGCTACGCCTGCCGCGAGACCCCCGAACTGATGCCGC
>CAZJRM010000072.1:0-22092 GCA_964547975.1 uncultured Vicinamibacterales bacterium
CCTCGTGACCTGGACGCGTGACTTCGGGTATCCGGAAGGCGTGCGCTTCGCGCCGGGGTCACAGACGCCGACATCGACGTTCCTGACGACGATCCCGGGCAAGCTGGGTGGCCAGACGAACACGGACTACAACAGCGGCAGCTCCACGTTCGCCCAGGCCATGGGCGGATGGGAGAGCGACGTCTTCGCGCAGCAGTTGGACGCGCTTGGCCAGCCTCTCGGGGCTCCGGTCACGGTGTCGAACGGCGCGACGCGCGACAGCCGCACGGCGATTGCCGCCAACCCTGAACTCAGCCAGTTCCTGGCGGTCTATCGCCACGACGTCACCGTCATCCGCGGTTTGCTCCTGCAGAGTACGCCGCCTGCGTCCGGGTCGTACACCCTGACCATCAGCAAGACCGGCACGGGGACGGGCACGGTGACGTCGAGTCCGACGGGCATCAGCTGCGGTTCAGACTGCACGGAGAGTTACAGCGACAGCACGGTCGTCGCCCTGACGGCGACGCCGGATTCCGGCTCCACGTTCGCGGGCTGGAGTGGTGACGCCGACTGCAGCGACGGCAGCGTGACGATGAGCGCGGCACGCGCCTGCACGGCGACGTTCACGCTGTCGGCGCCGGCCACCTACAGCCTGACCATCACGAAGTCCGGGACTGGCACCGGCACGGTCACCTCGAGCCCGTCGGGCATCAACTGCGGCTCCGACTGCAACGAGACCTATGCGGCGTCGACCGCGGTCACGCTGACCGCGACCGCCGGCAGCGGATCGACGTTCACCGGCTGGAGCGGTGATGCGGATTGCAGCGACGGCAGCGTGACGATGAGCGCGGCGCGTTCCTGCACGGCCACGTTCACGGAGTCGACGCCACCGGCGACCTACACACTCTCGATCACCAAGACCGGCACGGGTAGCGGCGCGGTCGTCTCGAACCCGTCGGGCATCCTGTGCGGCGGCGACTGCAGCGAGAGCTACACCAGCGGGACCGTCGTGGCCCTGACCGCGTCCGCCGACAGCGGGTCCATCTTCGCGGGCTGGTCCGGCGATGCCGACTGCAGCGACGGCACCGTGACGATGAGCGCGGCGCGCGCCTGCACGGCGACCTTCGTCGCGGCGGGCAGCGGCAATACGATTACGCTCGGCGCGGCGGGCGGCCAGGTCGTGAGCGAACCATCGGCGAACGTCGGCGGCTTCGACCTCGCGTTCGACGGCAACACGCAGCAGTACCTGCTCGTCTGGGCGACGTGGCAGAGCCAGGTCAAGGGCCAGTTCCTGTCCTCGTCCGGCGCGGCGGTCGGCACGCCCTTCGTCATCGCCGGCGGCGCGAGCAACCCGCGCGTCGTCTACGGCAGCGGACCGCAGGCCTTCCTGGTCACCTATACGGGCGGCGCCGAACGGCTGGCGCGAACGGTCACGCCGGGAGGGAGCGGCACCGCGACGCTGGGCACGGTCGCGTCGCTCGGCGCGCTGAGCTGGGTCGCCACCAACAGCGGCGGGAGCACGTATTCGACCTCGACGAGCACATGGCTGGCGACGTGGTGGACCGGCGGCACCTCCGTCATGGTCCGCCGCTTCAACGCGTCGGGGCCGGTCGGGACGGCGACCGCGGTCGTCACCGACAGCGCGGTGCCGGAATTGCCGGAGATCGCGTGCGGCACGTCACAGTGCCTGGTCGTGGGCCGCACCTGGGCCGAGACGATCTGGGGCCGCTGGATCGATCTGACCGGTACGCCAACCACGGCGGCGTTCACGATCGAAGGCGGGTCGGGCCGGCGCGCGCAGCCGCGCGTCGCCTATAACAGCGCCGCGGGCACGTTCGTCGTGACCTGGGCGCGCAACGACATCCCGCAGGCCGCGACACTGGCGGCCGGCGCCACGTCGGTCGGAACCATCCAGGCGGTCGTCGCGGCCAAGGTCGGCACGCAACTGGGTCTGGCGTACAACTTCGGCGTCAACCTGTTCGCGGTGGCAGCCCAGGGGAATACCTCCGACATCTGGGCGCACGGCCTCGATGCCGCCGGTGCTCCGCTGTCGGGAACCGCGCTGACGGCCTCGACGGCGAGCACGTCGGACGGTCGGCCGACCGTGGCCGCCGACGACGGCACGGGACAGTTCCTGGTCGCCTATCGGCCCAACCTCCAGAGCTTGCGCGTGCAGATACTCGTCGGCGGCACGTCGGCGACGACCTACGCGCTGTCGATCGCCAAGGCCGGCACGGGAACGGGCACCGTGACATCGAGCCCGACCGGCATCAGCTGCGGCTCCGACTGCAGCGAGAGTTATGCCGCCAGCACGGTCGTCACGCTGAGCGCCACCGCCGACAGCGGGTCGACCTTCGCCGGCTGGAGCGGCGACGCGGACTGCAGCGACGGCAGCGTCACCATGAGCGCCGCGCGTTCCTGCACCGCGACGTTCAACCTCTCGGCGCCGTCGAGTTACACGCTGTCCGTCTCGAAGTCGGGGAGCGGGACGGGCACGGTGACGTCGAGCCCCACCGGCATCAGCTGCGGTTCGGACTGCAGCCAGAGTTACGCGGCCAGCACCGTCGTCGCGCTGAGCGCCACCCCCGACAGCGGCTCGTCGTTCGCCGGGTGGAGCGGTGACGCCGACTGCAGTGACGGCAGCGTCACGATGAGTGCGGCCCGGTCGTGCACGGCGACCTTCGCCGTGGTCAGCAGCGGTGACACGCTGTCGCTGGGCGCCGCGGGCGGTCAGGTCGTGAGCGAACCATCCGCCTATGTCGGCGGCTTCGACCTGGCGTTCGACGGTACGCAGCAGCAGTACCTGCTCGTGTGGGGCACGTGGCAGAGCCAGGTGAAGGGCCAGTTCCTCAGCACGTCTGGCACCACGGTCGGCACGCCGTTCATCATCGCGAACGGCGCCAGCAATCCGCGCGTCGTGTATGGCGCCGGACCGCAGGCCTTCCTCGTCACGTATACCGGCGGGTCGGAACGGCTGGCCCGGATGGTCACGCCGGGCGCGGGCGGGACGGCGACGCTCGGCACGGTCGGATCGCTGGGGGCACTGAGTTGGGTCGCGACCAACAGCGGCGGCAGCGCCTACGTGTCCTCGTCGAGCACGTGGCTCGCGACGTGGTGGACCGGCGGGACATCGGTCATGGTCCGGCGTTTCAATGCGTCGGGCCCCGTGGGCACGGCGACGGCCGTCGTGACGGACAGCGCCGTGCCGGAGCTTCCGGAGCTCGCGTGCAGCGCGTCCCAGTGCCTGGTGGTCGGCCGCACGTGGAGCGACAGCATCTGGGGACGGTGGGTCGACGCCACCGGGGCGCCGACGACCGCGGCCTTCACGATCGAGGGCGGTTCGGGTCGCCGGGCGCAGCCCAGGGTCGCCTACAACAGCGTCTCGGGCACGTTCACGGTCATCTGGGCTCGCAACGACATCCCGCAGGCCACCACGCTGGCCGCCGGCGCCACGAGCGTCGGCACGATCCAGCCCGTCGTGGCGGCGACGGTCGGCACGCAGGTCGGCCTGGCGTACAACAGCGGCGTCGACCTGTTCGCCGTGGCGGCCCAGGGCAACGCCTCCAGTATCTGGGCACAGGGCCTCGACACGACGGGCGCGCCGCTGTCGGGTTCGATGCTGACGGTGTCCAACGTCACCACGACGGACGGCCGCCCGGCGATCGCCGCCGATCACGCCGCGGGGCAGTTCCTGGTGGCCTACCGGCCGACGCTGCAGAGCCTGCGCGTGCAGTTGCTCGTCGGCGGCTCGGGCGAACCGCCGGCGTCGTACGCGCTGTCGGTGTCCAAGACGGGCACGGGGTCCGGGACGGTGACGTCGAGCCCGGCCGGCATCAGTTGCGGAGCGGATTGCGGCGAGAGCTACTCGGCCGGCACGGTCGTCACGCTCACGGCATCGGCGGGCAGCGGCTCGGTCTTCGCGAGCTGGGGCGGCGATTCGGACTGCAGCGACGGCGTGGTCACGATGAACGCCGCCCGCTCGTGCGTGGCGACGTTCAACACGGCGGCGCCCAGCACCTACACGCTCGCCGTCTCGCTGGCCGGGACCGGGTCGGGGTCGGTCACCTCTTCCCCGACGGGCATCAGTTGTTCCGGTGACTGCAGTGAGAACTCCACGTTCGGCGGCTGGAGCGGCGATGCCGACTGCAGCGACGGCGTGGTCACGATGGGCACGACCGTGGCGTGCACGGCGACCTTCACGGCCAGCTCGAGCGTCACCCAACTGGCGCTCGGGCCCTCGGGTGGCGTGGTCGTCAGCGAACCGGCGGCGTACGTCGGAAGCTTCGACCTCGCGTTCGATCCGGACCGGCAGCAGTACTTGCTGGTCTGGAACACGTGGCAGAGCCAGGTCAAAGGCCAGTTCCTCACGTCGACCGGGGCGACCGTGGGCACGCCGTTCGTCATCGCTGACGGCGCGAGCGATCCGCGGGTGGCGTACGGCGGCGGTCCGCAGGCCTTCCTCGTCACCTACACCGGAGGGTCCTCGCGGCTCAGCCGGAAGGTGACGCCGGGGTCCGGCGGGACGGCCACGCTCGGAACCCCAGGGCTGCTCGGCTCACTGAGCTGGGTCGCCACGAACAGTGGCGGCAGCGCCTACGTCAGCTCCACCGGCACGTGGCTCACGACGTGGTGGACCGGCGGGACCTCCGTGATGATCCGCAGGGTCGACGGTACCGGCCCGCTTGGCACCGCCGGAACGTTGCTGACCGACAGCGCGGTTCCGGAATTGACGGAGATCGCGTGCGGCACGTCGCAGTGCCTCGCCGTCGGCCGGACCTGGAGCGAAGGCATCTGGGGCCGGTGGGTCAACCTGGACGGGACGACCGCGTCGGCCATGTTCACGATCGAAGCCGGTTCGGGCCGCCGGGCGCAGCCGCGCGTGGCGTACAACAGCACGACGGGGACGTTCGTGGTGACGTGGTCGCGGAACGACATCCCGCAGGCCACGGTGCTGTCGGCGGGCGCCACCAGCGTCGGCACGATTCAGCCGGTCGTGCCGGCCAAGGTCGGCACACGCACGGGCCTGGTGTACAGCGCGGAGATGGCCATCTCGGTCCTGGCCGCCCAGGGGAGCTCGTCTGACATCTGGGCGCAGGGTATCGGGGCGACCGGCGCGCCGATCAGCGGCACGCCGGTCACGGCCTCGAACGTCGCCTCGACCGACGGTCGCCCGACCCTGGCGGCCAATCCCGTGCAGGGTCACGTGCTCGTCGTCTATCGACCGACGCTTCAGACGCTGCGCGTGCAGATCGTCCAGTAGCGCCCGGCCGAGTCGCGCGTTCCTCCGGCCCCGGCGCCACCTCGCGCCGGGGCCGGTTCTGTGTTCAACTGTTCAGCCATGGCTCAACGACGGCGAACGACCCGGCTGCGTGCGTGGTTCCTGCTCGGCCTGGCGTGCGCCGTCGCCGGAGCGCTCACCCTGCGTGCGCTCTTCCTCGAGGCCGATCCCCCCACGACACCGACAGTCGGCATCACCTGGCACGACGAAGGGGTGTGGGCGCACAACGCACGGAACCGCGCGCTCTTCGGCACGTGGCGCCTCGACGAGTGGAACCCGATGTACGTGAGCCCGGTCTTCACCGGGCTCGAGTTCCTGTCGTTCAAGATGTTCGGCGTCACGCTGGTGTCGGCCCGCCTCGTCTCGGTGCTGGCCGGCGTCATCGCGGTCGCGGCACTGGGACTGGGACTGAGACGGTCGGTCGGAACCGTGGCCGGCATCGCCGGCGCCGCGATCCTGGCGGCCGACTACATGTCTGTCATGTTCAGCCGGGCGGCCTTGCTCGAGGCCACCATGACGGCCTTCCTGGTCGCCGCATGGTGGGCCTACGCCGCGGCGCAGCGCCGCCCGTGGATCGGCGTGCTGGCGGGTGCCTTCACGGTCGCGGCCTTCTTCACCAAGGCGTCCGCCGCGTTCTTCGTGGCCGCCCTGGGACTGGAACTCGTGGTGTGCGTCGCCGGTCCGCTCGTGGCCCTGGGGCCGCAATGGCTCAAGGCCGTCTGGCCCGAGCCAGCCGTCCACCGCGACGCGCGAAGCCGGCGCGCGGCGTGGTTCGCCCTCCTGGGGCTGGCCGGCGGCGGCCTGGTGGTGGCGGTCACGTTCGTCTGGCCCAATCTCGGTGAGTACGTCTTCTACAATCTCAAGCTGTACGGCGCTCGCCGGTCGTTCCTGACGCTGGGGCCCCTGGTCGATCGGGCCTCGTGGTTTCCGATCATCCACGACTTCTTCACGCGCAACCTGCTCGTCACGGTGCTGGCCGTGGCGGGAACCGTCCACGCCTCGTGGCGGTGGCGATCGCTCACTCCGGCGCTGCGGCTGCTGGTGCTGTGGTTCGTCCTCGGCTGCGTCGAACTGCTCATCCACGACCTCGGGAACGAACGGCGCTTCGTCTTCCTGCTCCCCGCGATGGTCGGCCTGGCCGCGCTGTCGCTGGGCCGCTTCAGACGAGGCCTGCCTGGAGCCGTGGCGGCGGTCTCTCGGCGCCAGGCCCTCGTCGCGGTCCCGCTGGTCGCGTACGGCGCGTACGTGCTCCTGGGCGCCGTCCTCCGTGTCCCCTTCGTCTACGAGGTTCGACCGGCCGTCCGGCTGGCGGCCGCGGCGGCCGCCGTGGTCACCGGTCTCGTCTTCGCGACGTGGCCGCGTGTGCCAGCGTGGACGGCGCGCACGCGGTGGACACCCGGAGCGGTGGTGGCGCTGGTCACCCTCGTGCTGGCGGGACACCTGGCATTGTTCATCCAGTGGAGCGCGGGACGCACGTCCAGGAACGTCGCGGCCATGCGAGCCGTCGGCCGGCTGCTTCCGCCAGGGACGCTGGTGCAGGGCAAGCTGGCTAACGGCCTGGCCCTCGAGAACACGATTCGCCCGCTCTACATCGGCGTGGGCTTCGGGAACTACGCCGACCGGTTCGAGCGGACCGATGTCGCGTACGCCGCGACGTACGTGCGCCCATGGCTGGGTTATGAAAGTCCCGCGACACGCGAGTTGCTCGACGCGCTGCCGGGTTGGACCATCGTGGCCCGTCTGCCGGTCGCCGAGTCGTTCGGGGGAGACGACGAGATGGCCATCGTCCGCAAGGCCGGCCGATGATGAAGACACGAATCCGCCGGGCGCGATCCCTCCTCTGGGGCTGCGCGATCCTGGTGCTGGCGTTGCTCGCTGAGGGCTACGCGTTCCGATCGCCATGGGAACCGGCGGCCAGGGACATCGATGCGAGCGTCAAGCGCGCCCAGACGATCGCGTTGGCCGACTCCCGGCTGATGACGCAGACGCTGCCGTATCGCGCCGAGTATCTGGACGAGAGGCGCTGGTACCTGCCCTTCGTGAAGCCGTTCATCCTTCGAAGCCGGGGTGGCTTCCAGTCCATTTTCCCCACCATGGCGGCGGTGATCGACGTTCCGTTCGAATGGCTCGGGGGTAACGCAGGGATCCGGCTGCTCTCCATCCTCGCCACGGTCGGCCTCACGCTCGTCGTCGGCGCCCGCGCCGGCTTGCGCCGTGATGCGTATTGGCCGCTCGTCCTCGGCTTCGCGACGCCATTGTGGTACTACGCCCTCGGCGCCACCAGCCCGCCGGTGGCAGTGTGCCTTGCGGTCGCGGCCGTCTTCACCGCTCTCGTGCCGGGACGGTTGTGGTTGGCCGGGCTGCTGCTGGGCTTCTCGTCGACGCTGAGAGACGAGACGCTCGCGCTGGCGCCGGGGATCCTGCTCATTCACCTGTACCGACACCGCACGCTGAAACCCGCGCTGTTCTTCTGCGCGGGGATCGCCGTTCCGGTGGCCGCCGTGGCGGCCATCGACGCGTGGGTGTACGGCCGACCGCCGGCCGCGCACCTGCTCCACGCGCTCAAGGGCAGCTGGTTCTCGGAGACACCGGCCGGTCCGGTGACCGTGCTCGAAGCGATGACGCTGCCCCAGCGGTTCGACGCGGTGTTCGTGTACTGGCTCGACGGCCGCACGCGTCTGCACGTGGCCTGGATCGCCGCAGGAGTGGTGCTGGCCGGTGTCGTCAAGTACCGGTGGAATTCCTACTGGGGCACGGTCCCGCTCCTGGCGTTCGTCGCCAGTGAAGCGATCAGGGATGTCGCGGCCCTGCATGGGGCGCCACGGCGGCTGGCCGGCCTGCTCCGGCTGTCCCCGTTCATCGTCTTTGCCGCGCTGCCGGCGCCGGGCACGGCCACCCAGCGCCAGCGGCGGTCGCACGCGCAGGTCATCGCAGCCGTGTTCGTCCTGGTCGCCGTGGCCACGACGAACACGACGGGGGGGAAGTCGCTGGGCCCACGCCTGCTGCTGCCGGCCTGGCCGCTGCTGGCTTTCGCCGCCTGGGCGGGCATCCGCCAACACCTGGCGGCGCGCCGCGAGTCGCGCCTCCACGCGGCGCTCGGCGTGTCGGGCCTTGCGCTCATCGCCCTGTCGGCGGCCATCAGCTCGGTCCTCATCATGCCGGCGTTCCGTGCCGTAGAGAGTGACGCCAGCGCCGTCGCCAGGTACGTCGCGCAGGCTCCCGAGCCGGTTGTGACGATCGGCAGCCCGTTTGCCATCGACCCGGTCATCGCGTCCTACACCGAGAAGGCGGTCCTGCTCGTGTCATCCCCGCGGGACGCGTCCGATATCGCCGAGCGACTCAGGCGCGCCCGCGTCCGCAGCCTCCTCGCCATCCACCGCGATGACCGTGACGATGTCGTGGCGTCGTTCGACGGATTCGACATGGTCGATGAGCGGAAGTTCGGGCGGTGGATCGCCCGGAGGTGGGCACGGTAGGGCGGGTTCCGCCCGGTGACCGCTATCGGCTAGAATTGAAAGAACTTGCGAAGAATCGACGAACCGAACATCAAGGCCCACGCCAACCAGCGATTCAAGTCCGAGTACCACTACGCGCTGTTCGAGTACCACCGCAGCGCGAAGGTGCTGGCGGTGCTCGATCGCGCCGGTGTGCCGGTCGGCGGCCGCGTCCTCGACGCCGGCTGCGGGGGCGGCGGGATGCCGCTGTCTCTGGCCGAGGAAGCCACGCGTGTCGTGGGGATCGACCTGTCGGATCGTTTCGTCAACGCCGGCACGAAACTGGCGACGGAAATGGGCCTGCAGAACCTGGCGTTCGCGCAGGCCAACGGGATGGCACTGCCGTTTGCCGACCGATCGTTCGATCTGGTGTTGTCGCACGCCGTGATCGAACACGTGGCGGACGCCGCGCTGTACCTGCGGGAGTGCGCGCGCGTGCTCGAACCCGGCGGCTGGATGTACCTGTCGACGGCGCCCTACCTGTCGTTTGCCGGTGCGCACCTCCCGAGGTTGAAAGTGCCGGTACCGCTGCACCTGCTGATCGGCCGGCGGGCGTCGTTCGCGACGTTCCGTTTCCTGGCCCGTCATGCCGCATGGTCGCTCAAGGAACCCGAACACGAGAACTCGTTCATCAAGCTCGCCAGGCAGAACGCCCACAAGCACGATGACCTGCTGGAACTCGTCCGGGCCCCGCGTCTCAGGCGGAAGATCGAAGACGCCGGGTTCCGCATCGTGCGGGAAGACCTGCACCTCACGAACACGTTCCGGCGCCTGCCCGGCCCGATTCCCTCGTGGCTTCGCCGCCTGCCGCTCGTGCAGGACGTGGTCGTGAGCAACATGGAGTACGTCCTGCGCCATGCCTGATATCCTCCGATTCACTCCTGACGACTTGAAACAGGTGCTGGCCCTGTACAGGAGAGTGTTCGGACCGGACGCGGCCGAAGCCAGCCGGCTGCGGTGGGAGTGGCAGTACAACCGGAATCCCGGCCTGCCCGCAGAAGGCCCGCTGACGTGGATCGCCAAGGAAGGGCCGACGGTCATCGGGCAGTACGCGACGATGCCGGTCCGCCTGTGCGTGCAGGGACAGGAGATCCAGGCGGCGTGGGGCATGGACGTGATGGTCGCGCCGGAGCGACAGCGCCAGGGCCTGGGCGAACTACTCTTCCGCACGTGGGACCAGCACGTCGGCGCCGCGCTGGGCATGGGGCTCTCGGAGTCGTCGTACCGGCTCTTCCAGAAGATGCGGTGGCCGAACGTCGGGCCGGTGCCCGTGCTCGTGAAGCCGCTCACGCGCCGGGCCGTACGGCAGCCGAACTGGCCGATGTGGGTGAACCGGTTCGTGTCGGCGGTGACGCTGCCGGCGATCGCGATCATCGCGCGCGCCCGGCCGCTCAGGGGCGAGATTGCGCCCGTCGACCGGTTCGGCGAGGAGTTCTCGGGGTTGTGGGACCGGGTGGCCTCGAAGTTCGACTTCGTCGTGCGCCGCGATGCGCCGTATCTGAACTGGAAGTTCATCGAACCGCCTCACGTGCGCTACAACCACGTGGCCTTGCGCCGGGGCGGCGAACTCCAGGGGTACGCCATCTACCGCCACCTGCAGGAGCCACGCGGCAAGGTCACTCAGCTCGTCGACTTCCTCGTCGATCCCGACGATGAGGCCGGGTTCCTGTCGTTGCTCGGCTGGGTCGATCGCGAGGCGCGCGAAGCCGACTCGGACAAGGTCCGGACGGTCTGTCTGCACCAGGGGTTCAGGCGGATGCTGCGAAAGTCCGGCTACTTCCAGGTGAAATCGACCGTCGAGTTCACCGCGAAGATCAACGCCATCGCGGTGACCCCGGACTTCTACGGCAACACGGCGAAGTGGCACGTGACGCTCGGCGACTCCGACCAGGATCGATAACGGCATGCTGCACCTGCTCGTCGGCATCGATACCGAAGGCGACAACCAGTGGTCGGCCGAGGCGAGGGCGCGCCAGCGTTTCGAGAACATCTACGCCCTGCCCACGCTGCACGCGCTCTTTCGCAGGCACGGCGTCCGTCCGACGTACCTGATCACCTATCCGGTCGCGCAGGATCCCCGGTCGGCCGACGTCCTGCGTCGACTGCTCGACGAAGGCCACAGCGAGATTGGCGCCCACCACCACGCCTGGGAAACGCCGCCGTGCACCGCCGAGGATGTTCGCCGGCATCCCTACGCCCTCGCCCTTCCGTACGCGCAATTCGAACAGCAGGTGCGCACGCTGACGGAGGCGATTGCCCGGGCGGTCGGCCGGGCCCCGGTGTCGTACCGATCGGGGCGATTCGGATTCGCCATCGAGCACGTGCCCGCGCTCGAAGCGGCCGGCTATCTCGTCGAGTCGAGCATCGCGCCGCTGTTCTTCGAGGCGCACAAGCAGGGCCCTGATTTCGTCGGGGCGCCGAATACACCGTACTTCCTCGCCTACGACACGCCGGTGAGGCCCGGGTCGAGCAACCTCCTCGAGATCCCGGTGTCGGCGGCCCTGCACCGGCGGATGCCGCGCTGGCTCGCGCACCAGTGGGCGCGCGCCCCGTGGAACTACACGACGAAGCGTGTGCTCCGGAAGGCCGGCCTGGCGCGACTCCAGTGGCTGCGCCCGTCGTACTCATCGCTCGACGACATGTGCGCGCTCGCCCGGCGCCTGAACGATGAAGGCGAACCGGTGCTGAACGTGATCTTCCACTCGAGCGAGATCATCGTCGGCGGGAGTCCGTACAACCGGACCGAGGCCGAACTCACCGCGTTCTTCGATCGCCTGGATCGGTTCCTGGCCTACGCCGTCACGACACTGGGCGCCGCCCCCGTCACGTTCCGCGAGTTCCGGGCGAGATACTGCGCGACGCACGTGCCGGTCGCGCGCGGGACAACGGGAGCGTCGTGATGCGCGTCTGCCACGTCACCGCCCACCTGCCTCCCGATCAGGCGGCCAACGCGTTGTTGCCCGTGCACCTCGGGACCTGGGCCCGGGAGTCCGGCGACGACGTGAGCTACCTCGCCTATCCGCCGCGCGCGGCCGGGACAGCGTCCGCCGAGGCGCTGCAGGAGTTGGCGCGATCCCTGCCGGGCCCGGTCGCGTGGGTGCCGCCGCGCGTCCGCGGCACGGGTGTCGCGCGGGCGTTGCGGGTATCGTCGCTGACGCATGCCGTCGACATCAGGTCGCGCGCGCTGCGCGTGTTCGCCTCGGCCGACGTCGTCCACGTGCACAGCAACGGCCTTCTGCCCGAGGTGGCCGCCAGCCTTGCCCGGCTGCGGATGAAGCCGCTGGTGCTCACGCTCTACGGCACCGAGATCTGGCACTACGCGCCCAGGCCGTGGTGGTCCGCCGACCTCTTCACCCGGATGTACCGGGCGGCCGGTCACGTCACCTTCTACTCGCAGGGCCTGCTCGACCGCGCGCGGGAGTTCGGCCTCGATCGCCCGGGCCTGTCGGTGGTCTACCCGCCGGTGGCCGACTACTTCCGGCCGAGCGACGAGGCGGCACGCCTCGAGGCGCGCCGCGAACTCGGCCTGCAGCGCCGCCCCGTGCTCGTCAACGTGAAGCGGCTGCACCCGCTCGCCGGCCAGCGGTATCTCATCGAAGCCATGCCCGCCGTCATCTCGGCCCATCCCGACACGCAGCTCGTGTTCTGCGGAACGGGTCCGCTGCAGGAAGAGCTCCAGCAGCAGGCTCGCGCGCTGGGGGTGGCGGACCACGTGACGTTCGCCGGCCTCGTGGACAACCGCCGCGTGGCGTTGTACTACGCGGCGGCCGATCTGTTCGTCCTGCCCTCGCTGCTCGAAGCCTGCCCGACGGTCGCGGTCGAAGCCCTGGCCAGCGGCACGCCCGTGATCTCGTCGGACAACCCCGGCGGCGTCGAACTGGGCCGGCTGTTCGGCGACGATGTGTCGGTCGTGCCGAAAGAGGACGCGCCTGCGCTCGCGGACGCGATCGTCGCCTTCCTGCGGCAGCCGCGCCGCACGCGGCACTCGACGGCCGACGCGCTCGACCGGGAGTTCCGGCCCGCCGTCTCCGCGGCCCGCTACGCCGACATCTACCGCGACGTCATTCGGCACGCGGCTCGCCCCTGAGAGCCGGCCGGCCCCGTCAGGCCGGACGCGCTACAATGGGAAGAATGCAGCCTTCGCCCGAGAGCCGCCGCGCGGGTGAGTACGCGTCCCGCGGCGACTACCACCGCGATCCGGATCGGCACTGGGACTACCGGCCGACGTACCTCGCCAAACTCGCCTTCGTCCGTCGGTATCTGGACACGCTCGGCCCGGAGACCCGCGTCCTGGACGTCGGTTGCGGTGAGGGGGTGCTGGTCGACGAGTTCTCGGGCCGGTTGGCCATCGAAGGCGTCGATCTGAACTACGAGTCGGCGCGAGTCCGCCACGGGTCGGCGACGGCCCTGCCGTTCGCGGATGGCACATTCGGCCGCGTCCTGTGCCTGGACGTCCTCGAGCACCTGTCGTTCGACGACCAGGCAAAGGCCTTCGCCGAACTGCACCGGGTACTCGCGGGGGATGGTGAAGCCCTGATCTCGGTCCCGAACCTGGCGCACCTGCAGTCGCGGGTGCATTTCCTGCTGCGAGGCCGGCTGATGCGCACGGCCGCGATCGCGAAGCACCCGGGCGACCGGCCCGCCGGTGAGTACATCGCCCTTGCCGGCGCCGCCGGGTTCGTTGTCGACGCCCGCCACGGGATCTTCCCCACCGTGCCGGTGCTGACCGCGCTCGTTCGCCGCAACCCCGTGTCGCTCGCGTGGCTGCACGACGGGCTCACGCGGGTCCTGCCGGTGCCCGGCTGGTGTTTCCTGAACCTGTTCCGGCTGCGAAAGCGCCGTTCGTAAGGAAGGACGGGGGTCATGTCGTTCGTCAATGAAATCAGCGCGAAGATTGCCCAGGCCATGAAGGCCCACGACCCGGTGACGCTGTCGACGCTCCGGATGCTGAAGACCGCGCTCACCAACAAGGAAGTCGAACGCGGCCGAGCCCTGGACGACAACGAGTCGATGGCCGTGGTCGCGGCGGTGATCAAGCAGCGGCGCGATTCGATCGATCAGTTCAGAAACGCCGGGCGCACCGACCTCGTGGACAAGGAGACCGCCGAACTGAAGGTGCTGGAGGGATTCCTGCCGCCGGCCATGGACCCGGCGGACATCGAGCGCCTGGTGGGCGAGGCGGTGGCCGAGTCCGGTGCGACGTCAGCCAGGGACATGGGCAAGGCGATGAAGGCCGCCATGGCCAAACTCGCGGGTTCAGGGGTCGACGGGAAGGTCGTCAACGAACTGGTCCGGAAGAAGCTGGCCGGCTGACGGGCCCGCCAAACTTTTTCGGCCCGGCATCGTCTAATCAAACAGACGGGCTGAACGAAGCCCAGACTCCTCCACCTCCTCACTCCGGGGCGCCGGCTTTGCCCAGCTGGTGCCCCGTCTCTTTTGGCCCGAAACCGGCCCGGTCCAGTCGGGTTGTGGTACGCTGGCCCAACAGCATGTCGGACCCCGGATCCAGCCCAGGCCCTTCGGGTCACAACCTTTCCCGCTCGGCAGGCATCATCGGTATGGCCACGATGACCAGCCGGATCCTGGGACTGGTCCGTGACCAGGTCATGGCCTACCTGTTCGGCGCCGGCAGCCAGATGGACGCCTACAACGTAGCGTTCCGGATTCCCAACCTGGTACGGGACCTGTTTGCCGAAGGGGCCATGAGCGCGGCGTTCGTGCCGGCCTTCACGCGACGCCTCACCACCGAAGGTCGGGAGAGCGCCTGGCGGCTCGGCAACCTCGTGGTGACGACCCTCCTGCTGGTGACGGGTGCCATCGTCCTCATGGGCATCGTCTTTGCCGGGCCTCTGACGGAGCTGTTTGCCGGATCCTACGCCAGGGTCCCTGGCAAGCTGGAACTGACGACCGAACTCACGCGGGTGATGTTTCCGTTCCTCGTGCTGGTGGCGGTCGCGGCGGCCTTCATGGGCATGCTGAACGCGCTGCACCGGTTTTTCGTGCCCGCGCTGTCCCCGGCGATGTTCAACGTCGGGTCCATCGTGTGCACGATCGGGCTGCTGCCGGTCATGAGGGTCTTCGGGTGGCCGGCCATCATGGCTCCGGCGATTGGGGTCCTGGTCGGCGGCCTGGGTCAGGTGGCCGCGCAGTGGCCGCTGCTGCGACGGGAGGGGTTCCGGTTCGCCCCGCGTCTCGACTTCCGGGACCCCGGATTGCGCGAGGTGCTGCTGCTGATGGGTCCGGGCGTCATCGGGCTCGCGGCGGTCCAGATCAACGTGTTGGTCAACACGATCCTCGCCGCCCGCGAGGTCGAGGGCGCGGTGTCGTGGCTGAACTACGCGTTCCGCCTGATGTACCTCCCGATCGGGCTGTTCGGCGTCTCGATCGCCACGGCCGCGTTGCCGTCGCTCAGCCGGCACGCCGCGCGTGACGATCTCGGCGAGATGCGCCGGACCATTTCCCACGGCCTTCGCCTGATGCTGATGCTGAACGTGCCGGCCACGATCGGCCTCGTGGCGCTGGCCTCGCCCATCGTGGCGCTCATCTTCGAGCGGGGGCGGTTCACGGCGACGGACACGGCGGCGACGGCGGCCGCGCTGGCATTCTACGCGCCCGGCCTCATCGGGTACTCGGCGGTCAAGATAGCCGTCCCGTCGTTCTACGCGCTGCGCGAGAGCCGAACGCCCGTGATGGTCTCGATGGCAACGGTGGCCGTCAATGTGGCCCTGAACATCACGCTCGCCCGGGTCTTCGGCTACAAGGGCCTGGCCCTCGGCACGGCGCTCGCGGCCATCTTCAACGCCAGCACCCTGCTCGTCGTACTCGGGCGCCGGTTGGACGGCATCGACCAGCGCGCCATCGCGACGGCGTTCGCCAGGATCCTGGGCGCGTCGGTGGCGATGGGCATCGCCGCGTGGACGGCCGACTTCCTCCTGGCCTGGCAGTGGCCCGCCAGGACCTTCCCCGTGATGCTGCTGCGGGTCACCGTCTCGATCGCCGTGGGCATCGGGGTGCTCGACATCGCGGCCCGGCTGCTCGGGACGACCGACTACATCGAGGCTCGCCGGTCCGTGCTTTCCCGAGTGTCGAAGGCGATCGGCCGTGGCTGACGCGACGTCCCGCGGTGACGGGCTTCACCCGACGGTCGTCCGCATGGCCGGCACACATTTCGTGTCGGACGCCTACAGCAATATCTACGCGCCTCTGCTGCCCACGTTGATTCCCCGCCTCGGCCTGTCGCTCGCGGGCGCCGGGACGCTGGCGATGCTGTACCAGATTGCCGGATCCGTCGCTCAGCTGGGATTCGGCCAGGCCGCGGATCGATGGCGCCCGCGACCACTCCTGGTCGTGGGGCCACTGGTGTCGGTGGCCGTGCTCAGCCTGATTGGCGTGGCCTGGTCCGCGCCGGCGCTGGCCGTGATTCTGATGGTGGGTGGTCTCGGTGGAGCGGCGTTCCACCCGGTCGCGGCCGCCATGGTGCATCGCGCAGGGGGACAGCGACGAGCACTGGCCATGGCGGTCCATATCACTGCCGGGACGGTCGGCTACGCCCTCGGGCCCCTGCTCTTCGCGCCGTTCGTCCAGCGTGCGGGCCTCCACTGGACTCCGGTGCTGGCGCTGCCGGGACTGCTGCTGCTCGGCTGGATCCTCAGGGGCGTGCCCAATCCGCCGGCGTTCGGTACGACAAGGTCGAGCAGCCTCGGGGCAATCCGCCCCTACGCGAAACCCCTGGCCCTCCTCTGGGCCATCGTCGTGTTCCGGACGCTGACCTCGCTCAGTTTCGCGACGTTCGTACCGGTGATGCTGACGCGGCAGGGGTGGACGGTGGCGGAAGCCGGTGCGGCAGTGTCGGCATACCTCTTTGCCGCCGGACTGGGCGGCTTTCTGGGTGGACCGCTGGCTGATCGGTTCGGCCCCCGGCGGGTCATCGCCGTCTCGCTCGCGATCGCATCGCCGCTGCTGGCCGCGGCGACGTTCCTGCCGGGAGCGGGATTCGTGGCGCTGCTGACTGTATCGGGGCTCTTCCTCCAGTCGACGTTGCCGGTCAACGTGACGTACGCGCACCAGATTGCGCCCGTGAACGCGGCAACGGTATCGTCATTGATGATGGGTGTCGCGTGGGGGACGGGAGGACTGTGCGTGCCGCTCGTCGGCGTGCTGGCCGACTCCGTCGGCATCGAGTTCGCGCTGCGGTGGATCGCGCTGCTGCCGCTCGCCGGAGCGTTGTGCGTCGTCCCGCTCGGACGGGTGTCGCGGGGCGAGGCGTCCGTGCCGGGACCATCGTTGGAGCAGCCGGGAGTCTGATATGCGTGGGGCATCACCGTCGTCCGTGTCGTTCAGCCTGGGGCCGGGGCCCCTGTCGCCCGCCGTCAAGGCCCTCGTCATCGCGAACGTGATCGGGTTCCTCGCGGCCTGGCTGGTGCCGTCGCTGACGGTGTACGGGGGCCTTATTCCCGGTGCCGTCGTGGAGCGGTTCTGGTTGTGGCAGCCCGCGAGCTATATGTTCCTGCACGGCGGGCTGTTCCACCTCCTGTTCAACATGCTGGCGCTGTGGATGTTCGGCGTCGAACTCGAACGAGTGTGGGGCACGTCGTTCTTCACGAGGTTCTACTTCGTCGCGGGCATCGGCGCGGCGTTGTTCACGATCCTCGTGGCCCTGGGGGGACGGCTGCTCTCGTCGGCGGACGTCGCGGTCGATCTCTATCTGGCGCCGACCGTCGGCGCGTCCGGCGCGATCTACGGGCTGCTGCTCGCCTACGCGATGTACTTCCCGAACCGGCCGATCTACTTGTACATGCTGTTCCCGATCCCGGCGCGGATCTTCGTGATCATCGTCGGCGCGATTTCCCTGCTGTCGTCGATCCAGGAACCGCGCGGCGGCATCGCGCACGTCACGCACCTGGGAGGCCTCGTCGCCGGCTATCTCTACCTGAAGGGCGGGCGCGGCGGCATCATCGGGTTGTGGCGCGTCCGTTTCGACGAATGGCGAAGGTCGTCGCGTCGGAGACGGTTCGAGGTGCACGAAGGCGGGCGCGGGAAGCAGGGGCCGAACCGCTGGGTACACTGATCCTCGTCCGGACGCCGGAAGCCGCGATGTGAGGCCGATGTCGCGACGTACGTTTCTGACCTGTCTCGCACTCGGTGCGGCGCTGCGCCTGGCCACGCTCACCTGGCCTGGCACGGGTGACGTCGGTGTCTTCAGAATCTGGGCCCACGCCGCCTCACACAGCCCGCTCGTGGAGATTTACGGGAGGGGCGGTACGCCCCCCGAGCGGAGACTCCACGAGTTCGGAGGCCGGTCGGTGACGGTCGACTATCCGCCGGCGGCACTGGCGGCGGTCGGCGGGGTGGGGCGCGCGTACGAGTTCTTCACGGGCGGGTTTGCGGATTCACCGGGGCTGACCGCCGCAGTCAAGTTGCTCCCGTTCCTCGCGGACGCGGGCCTCACGGCCGTGCTGTTCGTCGCCGCGAGGCGCGCCAGCGCCGGTCGCACGGACATCGCCAGCTTCGCCGCGATCGCGTACTGGCTCAATCCCGGCGTCCTCATGAACGGCGCGGTGCTCGGCTACCTGGATGCACTCGCCGCCCTGCCGCTCGTCGCCGCCCTGGTCGCGGCGAGTTTCGGGTACGCCGGCATCGCCGGGGCAGCCTTCGCGCTGGCGCTGGCAACGAAACCCCAGGCCGCCCTGCTCGCGCCGGTCCTCGCGCTCGCCGTCGTCAACATGGCCCCGGCGGGGAGAAGGAGCCGCGCGGCGCTGGTCGCCGCGGCCGCGGGGGTCGCCGTCCTGGCCGCGTTCGTCGTCCCGTATGCGGTCGCCGGTTCACTGCCGAACCTGGCGCAGGCCATGGCCTCGCTCGGCCGGCACCGCGATCTCTCCGCGAACGCCGCGAACCTGTGGTGGATCGTGACGTGGGTCATGCGCGGCGCGTATGCGGTCGCGGACCTCGGCTGGTTCGACGCGTTCGTGCTTCCGGTTCGCCGGCCGCTCGCCATCGCCACGATCGTGGACCTCGGTTATCCGAACCCGCGGGTGTTCGCGTCGCTGGTCGTGCTGACCATCATGGGATGGGCGGTGTGGAAACACCGCGACGCCAGGGGCGTGGACCGCATGGCCAGCCTGGGCGCGTGGGGAGTGTTCGTCTACTTCGTGCTGGCCGTGGCGGTCCACGAGAACCACGGGTTCCTCGTGCTTCCGCTCCTGGTGCTGGCCGCCGCCCTCCAGCCGGCCTGGAGGCCGATCGCCTGGGCCCTGAGCCTGACGATGGCCCTCAACCTGAATGCCTTCTATGGCGTCGGCGAAGGAATCGGCTACGCGATGCCCCGCCGCGCCACCGGTCTCGATCTCACGGTCTGGCTCGCCGTCGCGCACGTCGCGCTGCTCGTCCTCTACACGCGGCGGCTGGTACGGCCGGAGTCGAACGCTACATGATCGATTTGACGAAGCCCCCGTCCACGGCAATCGTCTGGCCCGTGATATAGCGGGCACGATCGGAAGCCAGGAACACCACCAGGTCGGCCAGTTCCCCGGGTTCGGCCATCCGTCCAAGAGGGATGTTCGAGACGGTGCGCTGCTCGACGGCGTCCGGGGACAGGCCTTCGCGGCGGGCCGTCGCCTCCGCGAGTTCGATGACCCGATCGGTGCGGGTGTACCCCGGCGCGACACAATTGACGAGAATCCCGTCGCGCGCCAGTTCGTTCGACAGGGTCTTCGAGAAGCCCACGATCGCCGGACGCAGGGCATTCGACAGGATGAGCCCGGCCACGGGCTGTTTGACGGAAATCGACGTCACGTTGATGATGCGGCCTCCACCCCGCTGGCGCAGGTGCGGCACGGCTTCAATGCACAACAGGACGGTGCTCATCAGAAGGAGGTCGAGCGCTTCACGCCAGTCGTTCTCCGTCAGGGCGCTGAAGAGTCCCGCGCGGGGCCCGCCGGAGTTGGTGACCAGGATGTCGAGGCCGCCGAAATGGCGGACCGTCTGGTCGACCAGGCGAGCCACGTCGCTTCGGCGTGTCAGGTCGGCGGCGATGGCCAGCATCTCGGCCCCGGTCTCCGCCTGAATGTCCGCGGCAGCCGCCTCGAGTGTCGGCATGTGGCGGGCGCACATCGCCACCCTGGCGCCTTCGGCCGCCAGGGCTCGCGCGGTGGCCTTGCCGAGACCGCGGCTGGCTGCACAGACCAACGCCACCTTGCCCTTCAGTCCCGTGTTCATGATGGATACCTCATCTCGGCTCCAGGCTCCAGGCTCCAGGCCCTGAACTCTACCGCCTGAAATAGTCGTCGGTCTTCTCGAGCCAGTCCTGCCGGATCGGGCTGAACAGGTCGAGTTCGAACGTATCGTCGAGCGCTTCGGCCTGATGCGGCGCGTTCGACGGAATGAGCAGCACCTCGCCTTCCCGGACCGTCACGTCTTCGCCGCCCACCAGGAAACGCAGAGCGCCCTGGAGGATGTAAGTCATCTGCTCGGCCTCGTGCTGGTGCATCGGGACGATCGCGCCCTTCTTCAGGTAGATCTGGGCCAGCATCTCCCGCTCGCCCGTGACGATCTTCCGGGAGATCATCTCGGTGACCTTCTCGAGCTCGATTTCGTCCCAACGGAAATGCTGGACGGCCGGGTCTGGCATGTGGCGCTCCTGGGGGGCGTGGGCCGCGCGTGTGGCGGGAGGCGCGATTATAGCACCCTCCCCGAACCGGCTGGTTCGGTTGACCGGAACCCAATGATATAATTGGGGTTCCGGCTTTCAGACAATGGCGCTGCCGTGGGGTGGGTCCCTGCGGAAGCACGAGACCGCGGTTCGACCGCGAGGATGCGGTGCATGGAATTGACGACCACGGGAATCGCCCCGGCGGCAGCCGGCGCGTGGACCGTCGCGGAACCGACGTCTGAGGCGCTGCGGCAGGCGTACCGCATCATGTACCTGTCGCGGAAGATCGACGACAAGGAGATCCAGCTCAAGAACCAGAGCCAGATCTTCTTCCAGATCAGCGGCGCCGGTCACGAAGCCATCCTGGCCGCTGCGGGCGCGTGGCTGCGCCCCGGTTCCGACTGGTTCTTCCCCTACTACCGCGATCGCGCGCTGTGCCTCGCGCTGGGTGTCACCCCGCACGAGATGTTCCTGCAAGCGGTCGGTTCGTCCGAGGACCCGGCGTCCCGTGGCCGGCAAATGCCGTCCCACTGGGGGCACCAGCGGCACCACATCGTGTCCCAGAGCAGTCCGACGGGCTCGCAGTGTCTCCAGGCCATCGGCTGCGCCGAAGCCGGGCGGCTCTACGAGCGGCTGGACACCATCCCCGACCGCGAGCGCCGGTTCGAGGCCGACGAGGTCGTCTACACGTCACTCGGGGACGGCGCCACGAGCGAAGGCGAGTTCTGGGAGGCGCTGAACTCCGCCTGCACGTTGCGGCTACCGGTCGTGTTCGTGGTCGAGGACAACGGATACGCCATCTCGGTACCGGTCGAGGTGCAGACCCCCGGCGGCAACATCGCCCGGTTGGTCTCCTCCTTCCCCGGTCTGTTCGTGACGAGCGTGGACGGCACGGACTTCCCGGCCAGCTACCGCGCGATGGGTGAAGCGGTCACGTACGCCCGGGCGCGGCGTGGCCCCGCCCTGGTTCACGCGACGGTGGTCCGCCCTTACTCCCACTCGTTGTCGGATGACGAACGGCTCTACAAGACGTCAGCCGAACGCGAGGCCGAGGCTGCCCGGGATCCGTTGCGGCGGCTTTCGGCCCTGCTCCTGGCCGAAGGCGTCATGACCGCCCGGGAGATCGAAACGCTTCACGGCCAGGTGCAGAAGGACATCGACGACGCGGCGGCCGAGGCGCTGCTGGCGCCGAAGCCCGAACGCGACACCGCCACGCTGTGGGTGTTTTCGCCGGACGTCGACCCGGCATCGGAAGCGTTCTCGACGGTGCCGGTGCCGACAGGCAAGCCCGACACAATGGTCGCCGCGATCAATCACACGCTGAAGGACGAACTGGCCCGCGATCCACGCATCGTGGTGTTCGGGGAAGACGTGGCGGACTGCAGTCGCGACATCAACCTGGAGGAAGTCCAGGGCAAGGGCGGTGTCTTCAAGGTCACCCACGGACTCCAGCGGCTCTACGGCGGCACGCGTGTCTTCAACACTCCGCTGGCCGAAGCCAACGTCATCGGGCGCGCCGTGGGCATGGCGCTGCGCGGACTCAAGCCAGTCGTCGAGATCCAGTTCTTCGACTACATCTGGCCGGCGATGCAGCAGCTCCGGGATGAAATGGCGTTCATGCGGTACCGGTCGGGCAACACGTGGTCGTGCCCGATGGTCGTACGCGTCCCCATCGGCGGATACCTCCGCGGCGG
>CAZJRM010000073.1:0-17392 GCA_964547975.1 uncultured Vicinamibacterales bacterium
GTGGCCGACGACTTCACGGCGGCCGTGCCAGTCATCGCCGGCGAGACCGGCCCGTATTCGGGGGCCTTCGTGAAGACGATTGTCAAGCCCGACTACAACAACGTCGCGCCGAGGTTCGGCTTCGCGTGGAAGCCGCAGAACACGACGACGGTGCGCGGCGGCTACGGCATCAGCTACAGTTCGCCGGTCTATTACTCGATGGTGCAGCGCCTCGCGGGGCAACCGCCGTTCGCCGTGACCGACACACGACTGGCGGCCGCCGGCGCCCCGATGACGATGGCCGGCGCGTTTGCGACGGCCAATCCCATCGCGACCACCAACAACTTCGCCGTCGACCCCGACTACGCGCTCGGCTGGGTGCAGATGTGGAACCTGGACGTGCAGCGGGATCTCGGTCGCACGTTCTTCGCCGGCCTCGGCTACACCGGCACGAAGGGCGCGAGCCTCGATCTTCAGCGGGCGCCGAACCGCGGGCCATCCGGCCTCATCATCGATGGTGTCGTGCCGTTCATCTGGGAATCCTCCGAGGGGCGCTCGATCATGCACGCGCTCAACGCGCGATTGCGCAAGCGCATGTCGAAGGGCTTCTCGGCAGGCCTCACCTACACGTTCTCCAAGTCGATGGACGATGCCTCGTCCATCGGCGGCGGGAGCGTGGTCGTCGCACAGGACGACAGAAACCTCGCGGCGGAATGGGGCCTGTCGAGTTTCGATCAGCGGCACCGCCTGTCGGCCGACTACTCCATCCAGCTGCCGTTCGGCCCGAACCGCCGGTGGTTGAACCGCGACACGTGGATGGCCCACGTCTTCGGCGGGTGGATCTGGAACGGATCGATGAGCTACTCGTCCGGCACGCCGTACACGGCGCGGATCCTCGGCAACGCGTCGGACGTCAACCGCGGCACCTACGGCACGCTGCGCGCGAACTACAACGGCGACCCGATTGCGGTGGACCACCCGACCATCCTGCAGTTCTTCAACACGGCCGCCTTCTCGGTGCCGGCGGCCGGCACGTTCGGCAACGCCGCCCGCAACACGATCACGGGGCCGAGTGTCACGAACGTCAACATGACGCTCATGAAGAGCTTCTCCCTCGGCGGGACCCGGACGATGTCCGTGCAGGTGCAGGCGAACAACGTGTTCAACCTCGCGCAGTACGGCTCGATCGACACCATCGTGAACTCGCCCACCTTCGGCCAGGTGACGTCGATGCGCTCCATGCGCACGGTGCAGGTGGTGGGCAGGTTCGGGTTCTAGGAACCAGGGACGAGGGATCAGGCGATCGGAACCAGGGAAACGGAACCCGGAGAGACGGGGATTGACGAGTATGGCGAACAAGACACGGCTTTCGTGGGCGGGCGCGCTGGTGGCGGTGACAGTCGTCGCCGCGCCGGTGACCATCTCGTCGCAGAACCAGAACACGGTGCAGGGCAGCCGCCTGCCGGAACACCAGAAAGCGCCGCGCTACGAGTTCTCGACAGGCATCGACCTCGTGTCGGTCACCGTCGTCGCCAGGGACAAGAGCGGGAAGCCGGTCTCGGACCTCAAGAAGGAAGACTTCGCCATCGTCGAGGACGGCAAAGCGCAGACGCTGGCGAACTTCCGCATCGAGCAGATTGAGAACGCGCCGATGGTGGCGACCGTCGAGGCTCCGACGGTGCTCGGCACGCTCGGCAAGCCGTCGGCCACGCCCGATGAAGACTACACGGTGGTCGACGCGCACAACCGGCGGCTGATCGTGCTGTTCTTCGACCTGTCGTCGATGCAGCCCGAAGAGGTCGAGCGGGCCGTGGTCGCCGCGCGCGAGTACGTCGATCAGAAGATCACACCGGCCGACCTGCTGGCGGTCGTGTCGCTCGGCACCTCGCTGCGCATCACGCAGGACTTCACCGCCAACCGCGCGCTGCTGAAGGCGGCCATTTCGCGCCTGAGCCCGCTCGAGAGCGCGGGATTCGAAGAAGGCGCCGACGCCGCGGCGGCGGCGGAATCAACCGACGCCTTCACGGCGGACGACACCGAGTTCAACCTGTTCAACACGGACCAGCGCCTCGAATCGCTGCGCCGCGTGATGGACACGCTGGCGGCCATTCCCCAGAAGAAGTCGCTCGTGTACTTCAGCAGCGGCATGAGCCAGATGGGTCTCGACAACGAGATCCAGCTGCGGCGCGTCGTCGACCGCGCGGTGCGCGCGAACGTGTCGGTCTATACCGCCGACATGCGGGGCCTCCAGGCACAGGTGCCCGGCGGCGGCGCCAGCTCGGCCAGCGTGCGCGGGACGGGCGCGTTTTCGGGCCAGGCCGTCCAGGGCCAGTTCGACCGGGCCGCGGCATCACAGGATTCGCTGGCGTCGCTGGCCGAAGATACCGGCGGTCGCGCCTTCTTCGACGCCAACGAGTTCGACGAGGTCTTCGAGCGTGTCGTCAACGACACCACCACGTATTACCTGATCGGCTACACCAGCACGAACGGCGCGCAGGACGGGCGATTCCGCCGGATCCGCATCACCACGACGCGACCGGACGTCAAGCTCGAGTATCGGGCGGGGTACTACGCCCGTCGGGACTTCGCCCACCAGGGGAAGGACGACCGGGACCTGCAGCTGCAGGAACAACTCGAGTCGGATCTGTCGGTCACCGACCTCCCGATTCACGGGTCGGCCGGGTATTTCCGACTGAAGGACGACCGGTTCTTCGTGCCTGTCTGGCTGGCCATTCCAGGTTCGGCGATTCCGTTCGCGAAGTCGAGTCAGCAGGACAAAGCCACGCTCGACGTGCTCGGCGTCATCCGCGACCGCCAGCGGCGGCCGGTGGCGTGGATTCGCGACACGGTGAAGCTCAACGTGGATGCGGCGAGCAACGTGCGGCAGAAGAGCGTGCAGTACCAGACGAGCTTCGAACTGCCGCCGGGACAGTACCTGCTGAAGACTGTTATCCGCGAGAACCAGGAAGGCACGCTGGGATCGTACGAAGCGGTGTTGACAGTTCCGCGGCTGCCGCAGACGGGCATGAAGATCAGCACGGTCGTCTTCGGGACGCAGTTGCAGCAGGCGAAGGGCGGGAACAGGAACAACCCCTTGATCCGTGACGGCGTCGAGTTGGTCCCGAGCGTGACCAACGTCGCGGCGGGCGATCAGCAGCTGTACTTCTACTTCGAGGTGTACGATCCGACGGAACGGCTGGCCGGGGCGGCCGCGCAGCCCGGCACGGCCCCTGGCGGCGTGCGCGTACTGACCAGCCTGTCGTTCTTCAAGGGCAAGACGCGCGTGTACCAGACGCCGCCGGCGGAGGCCGTGCAACTGTCGGATCGTGATCGTAAGACCGTCGCCGTGCGCGTAAGCGTGCCGGCATCGGCGCTCGATGCGGGCATGTATACGTGCCAACTCAACGTCATCGACGATGTGGGCGGGTCGTTCGCGTTCCCGCGCCTCGCGATGTATCTGAGAAAGTAGGCGATCGGCTTGCGGCCCGCGGCTCTCGGCCCCAGGCTCCTCCCCTCGACGTCCCTCGGGGTGCCCTGAGCAACGTCGAAGGGCAGGCTCCAGCCTCAGCCCTGGCGCACGAAGTGCGGCATGTCCGCGGGGATCTCGAGCGAGAGCTCGACGAGTCCAGCGCACTCCCCGTCGCGGTACCAGGGCGACTGGTAGATCAGCTTCTTCACGCCGCGCTTTTCGACCGTGTAGATGTTCTTCCGGGGGTTCGCGAGGAGATCTGCCACCAGCGTGCGCGACGGCTCGGGATGGCAGTCGAGCAGGCGGCTCCCGATCAGCCGGCGGCCGCCGTCGGCTTCGAAGGTCGCGGCCGCGCGGTCGTTCATGTCGAGAATGACGCCGTTGCGGTCGCAGACCGTGACGGCACCGGGGAACTCGGTATCCCAGTCAACCACACACACCTCCAGGCAGTCATCGCGTCCGGCTGACGTGTGATGAGGAGAATCGATGGAACCGGACCGCCACTCACCGTAGCACGACGAGCAGGACATCGTGGTCTGGCGGCAGCACAATGTCGACCCGCTCCTCGGGCCCCTTCGGGAAACTCAGTCCCCGCACCATCTCCCCGGTCATGCCGTCAATCAGCGATCCGGACATCGGTTTCGGCGGGCGGATCGAGACGACGGCCCGTTCACCGAGGCCGCGTGCCACGAGCAACACGGCGCTGTCCGACTGGAAGTGCCAGAAGTGCCCCACCCCCGCCACGAGTCTCACCGCCCGCGTCGACTCGAATTCGTCGCCCGGCCGCAGCGTCCACCACTGCGCGTCATCGTACACGCGCCGGATGGTGGGTTCGACTTCGGGCGGCCATACGCCCCCGGGATCGGGTTCGAAGTACAGTCCCGACGATCGGCGTACCCGGGCGTAGCGGTAGCCCTGCCCGTGCCGGTTGGCGTAGCAGAGACTCCCCGCGGCTCGGCATTCGGGAGGGACGGTGTCGGCCGGATAACACGGGATCGGCCAGAGGCCCCGCCGGACGGCGCCCAGTAACAGGGCCTTCTCGCAGCCCGGAAGCGCGGCGGGCAGCGCGACCTTCCCGTCGACGTGACTGATGGTCTCCGCGAAGACCTCGGGCAGCGGGTTGTTCAACGACGGCAGGCGGGTCCAGACCATCGCCGATAACCGGGACGGGCGATACGCTTTCTCGGGCACGGAGGGCCGATAGGCCCACAGGCACGACGCGGCCGCGAGCACGGCCAGCGTTCCGACGATCCGCCGTGCCGGACCCGGGTGTCCACCGGCGGCCAGCAGGGGCGCGGCGAACGGGATCAGCCAGAGCGCGTACCGGCTCAGGCCCGGCGTGCCGCCGTGGTGGATGTTGGGGGTTTGCGCGGCCGCCACCAGGATGACGGCGACGCACGCCACGCCGGAGACGAGCGCGACATCACGCCAGGCCCCGGGGCGCCGCTTGAGCAGGACCACGGACGCGACCACGACGGCCGCAACGAACACCGGGTTGCCGGGGATCAGTCCGAGGTTGGTATCCCACAACACGGCGCCGAGTTCCTGCGCGGAGGGCATGACGCCGCGGGCGCCGCTCGTCAGCAGGCTGAACCGGCCAAACGACACGACGTAGTACGCGGGATGGAGAAGCGCGATCGCGAGGCCGGCGGCCAGCCCAAGGGCAAGTCTCCTGCGGGACTCTCGCCCTCCGGCGCGCCAGCCTGCGAACGCGCACGGCACCAGCAGCAGCGCGAGCGGCGGATTCTGCAGAGCGGCGATCCCGATGACGACCGCCGCCCAGTGCGTCCCTGCGGGCACCAGGCAGATCGCCAGCGCCAGGAGTGAGACCGTGAAGGCCTCGCCGTGCACCTTGTCCGCCCACCAGAGGATGGGACTGGCGCAGACGAGCAACGCGGCGGTGATGCCGAAACGGCGGACGATCGCGACCGTCGCCAGGGAAAGCAGGCAGACATTGAGGAACACGAATGCCCAGGCGGCGTCGGCGCCCGTCCGGAGGGCGATCCAGGCCCCGGGGGCGGCCAGGAGGGCGTAGGCCCAGAAGTGCACGAAGTCGCGGTCGCCGGACCGGGCCGGCCACGTGGCGTCGTGGAGGTCCCAGGAGTCGAAGCGGGGGTCCCTGGCCGCGAGGACGGCCTTCGCCCGGGCCAGTTCGTCGGGTGTGAACGGGGGAAACCCGCCTTGTGCGATGGCCACCGCCGTGAGGTAGTACTCGCCGCCGTCGCCCACGACCTTCGACGGCGCGCCGGCGAGGAACACGAGCGCGGACCACGACACGAGCACCACCAGCACGAGCCGTCGGACCGCGGCGGTGTTCACGCGCGCTCACCTCCGAAACGGGGCCTGGCCCCTGTGCACGTCCTGTGCACGTACGCAGAAAGTGAAATGGGGCCTGGCCCCCTTTTTCAGCGCGCGGGCTTCAGCACGACGCAGGCGAGCGGCGGCATCTGCAGGACCACCGAGTGCGCGTGCCCGTGCAAGGGCACGGCCTCGGCCTCCACGGCGCCGTTGTTGCCGACATTGGACCCGCTGTAGGCCTCCGCGTCGGTATTCAGCACCTCGAGGTACGTGCCGCCGCGCGGCACGCCGATCCGGTATCCGCCGCGCACGACGGGTGTGAAGTTGACGGCCACGACGAGGTGATCGTCCGGGTTCGCGGCTCGGCGCAGGAACGAGACGACGGAGTTCTCGTGGTCGTTGCAGTCGATCCACGAGAACCCCTCCGGCGACAGATCCCGTTCGTGCAGCGCCGGTTCCGAGGCGAGCAGGTGATTCAGGTCGCGGACGAGCGTCTGCATCCCGTGATGCGACGGGTAGTCGACCAGGTGCCAGTCGAGGCTGGCGTCGTGGTTCCACTCCCGCGATTGCGCGATCTCGCTGCCCATGAAGAGCAGCTTCTTGCCCGGGTGCATGAACATGTAGGCGACGAGCGCCCGCAGGTTCGCGTGTTTCTGCCACCAGTCGCCCGGCATCTTGCCGAGCAGCGATCGTTTGCCGTGCACCACTTCGTCGTGCGAGAACGGCAGCACGAAGTTCTCGTTGTAGGCGTACAGCATCGAGAACGTGATGTCGTTGTGGTGCCACTTCCGGTGGATGGGATCGCGCGACACGTACCGAAGCATGTCGTGCATCCAGCCCATGTTCCACTTGAAGGTGAAACCGAGGCCGCCGGTGTACACGGGCCGGCTCACCGCCGGCCACGCCGTCGACTCTTCGGCCAGCGTCACCGCGCCCGGGTGTTTTTCGTGCACCAGCATGTTCAACTGGCGCAGGAAGGCGATCGCTTCGAGGTTCTCCCGCCCGCCGAACTGGTTCGGCACCCACTCACCCGCCTTGCGCGAGTAGTCCAGATAGAGCATGGACGCCACCGCATCCACGCGCAGGCCGTCGAGGTGGTATTCGTCCAGCCAGAACAGCGCGTTGGCCAGGAGGAAGTTCCTGACTTCGTGCCGCCCGTAGTTGAAGATCAGCGTGCCCCAGTCCTGGTGCTCCCCCTTGCGCGGGTCCTCGTGCTCGAAGAGCGCCGTGCCGTCGAACCGGATGAGCCCGTACCAGTCCTTCGGGAAATGCCCCGGCACCCAGTCCAGGATGACGCCGATGCCGGCCCGATGGCACTCGTCCACGAAACACTTGAAGTCGTCCGGCGTGCCGAAACGGCTCGTCGGCGCAAAGAACCCGGTGACCTGGTATCCCCACGACCCGGTAAACGGGTGCTCCATCACGGGCAGCAGCTCGATGTGCGTGAAGCCCATCTCCTTCACGTACGGAACGAGCTGGCCGGCGAGATCGCGGTACCCGAGCAACGTGTCGTTCTCGCCCCGCCGCCACGACCCGAGGTGCACTTCGTAGGTCGACACCGGCTTGTCCAGCAGGTGCCCGTTGGCCGCGCGCGCCGCCAGCCATTCCGCATCCTGCCATTCGTACTGGCTCTGCCACGCGATCGAAGCCGACCGCGGCGGCACTTCGAACTGCCGCGCGTACGGGTCGGCCTTCAGCACGCTCGTGCCGTTCCGCCACCGGATTTCGAACTTGTACTTCTCGCCGTGACCGAGACCAGGCACGAAGATCGCCCACACGCCCGACGACCCCTGCGGGTGCATCGCGTGCGCCTGGCCTCGCCATCCGTTGAAGTCGCCCACGACGTGGACACCCGACGCGTTCGGCGCCCAGACCGCGAACCGGATCCCCGACACCCCGTCGACCTCGACGACGTGCGCGCCGAGCTTCTTGTAGATCTCGTAGTGCCGCCCTTCGCCGAACAGGTGGAGATCGAGATCCGACAGGAGTGTCTTCTGATTCATGGTCATCCCTGGGACATGGGACGTGGGACATGGGACCGCTTGCCCCCTGGCCCTTGTTCCTTGCCCCTTGTTCCTTGCCCCTACAAGAGAAACTCCCCAGTGGCCACGAGCACCGCCTGCCCGCCGACCTTGACATCCATGATCTCGGCACCGGAGGCGCCGATGTTGATATGAATCCAGCTCGGCCGGCCCATCTTCGCGCCCTGCAGGCTGAGAATCCGGGCGGACGGCGACGCGGGCACAACGCCGTGCCGCACGAGATAACAGCCCAGCGGCCCGCTCGCCGACCCGGTGGCCGGGTCTTCGAAGATGCCCAGGCGCGGCGCGAACATGCGTGAATAGACGGTCGCCGCGTCCTGCCCGGGCTCCACGCTGAAGACGAACAGCCCGTGATCGTCCGCCGCCGCCGCCGTGCACATGGCCCTGAACGCCGCGCCGTTGGCGCAGGCCGCGTCGACGGCCGCGCGTGTCGCGAGCGGCACGAAGACGAACGGCACCCCGCACGACACCTGCTGCACCGGCAGTCCCGTGCGCCGAATCTCGTCGGCATCGACACCGGCCGCCGTCGCCGCGGCCGCCACGTCGGCGACGATGGGACCGAAGGTCGGCGTCTTCTGCGTCATCCACACGAAACGCGCCGACGTGCCGTCCCACTCGATGTCCACCGGCGTCGGGCCGATGTTCAACCCGAAGACCCAGCGCCCTTGCCCCGGGGCAATCGTTCCTTCGCGGGCCAGGGCGAAGGTCGACCCGACCGTCGGATGCCCCGCCATCGGCATCTCTTCCGCCGGCGTGAAGATCCGCATGCGGATGTCCGTGTCGGGCCGCTCCGCCGGGAAGACGAATGTCGTCTCCGAGAAGTTGATCTCGCGGGCCATCGTCTGCATGAGCGCCGGGCTCAGCCCGCGGGCATCGGGAAACACGGCCAGGGGATTGCCGCCGAACCTGGCATCGGTGAAGACGTCGTAGTGCAAATAGCGATATCGCGCGTGCATTGATGAACTCCCGGCCCGCCGAGGATGCCACCATGCTATACGATTGCGGCGCCTCCGCGCGGGGGTCCTGCGCTACGATGTGAGGTCGTCAACCAGGAGACCACCATGGCACAGGGCACATTCGCGACCTTCGTCACCACCGCCGGCACCTTCACCATCAAGCTGTTCGCCGAGGAGGCGCCGAATACCGTCGCCAACTTCGTCGGGCTGGCCACAGGCGCCAAGGCCTGGACGCATCCGCGCACGCGCCAGCAGGAGCAGAAGCCGTACTACGACGGCACCATCTTCCACCGCATCATCGACGGATTCATGATCCAGGGCGGCGATCCGCTCGGTCAGGGCACCGGCGGCCCGGGCTACGAGTTCGCCGACGAATTCCATCCGTCGTTGCGCCATACGAAGGAAGGCATCCTGTCGATGGCCAACCGCGGCCCGAACACCAACGGCAGCCAGTTCTTCATCACCCTCGCGGCGACACCGTGGCTCGACGGCAAACACGCCGTGTTCGGTGAGGTCGTCGAGGGACTGGACATCGTTCGCGCCATCGGGAAGGTCAAGACGGGCGCCGCCGACCGCCCGGTCGACGAAGTGCGGATCGAGACAGTGACGATCGAGACGAAGTAGGGGCTAGGAGCTAGGGGCTAGGAGCTAGGAGCTAGGAGCTAGGAGCTAGGAGCTAGGAGTGATCATGCGCTCAGCAGCCGTTCTCGTGACGTGCCTCCTGGCGTTGGCGGCGCCGGCACTCGCCGACCCGCTGCCGACCCAGGCCAGCCGGGCGGTCGACTACCAGATCAGCGTCACGCTCGATCCCCGGACCCACCAGCTCAAGGGCGTCGAACGCCTGACCTGGCGCAATCCGGCGTCGGAGGCCGTGCCCGACCTCTGGTTCCACCTCTACCTGAACGCGTTCAAGAACACGAAGTCGACCTTCTACAAGGAGTCGGGCGGCCAACTGCGTGGAGACAGGGCCGCCGCGAACTCCTGGGGCTGGATCGACATTACGTCAATGAAGGTGTCCGGCGGGGCCGACCTGACCAGGGCCCTCACCTTCGAGCATCCCGATGACGACAACGCCGACGACCGTACGGTCGCCCGCGTCGTCCTGCCGGAGCCGGTGCCGGCGGGCGGCGCGGTGACCCTGGAGATCACCTTCACGGCGCAGTTGCCCCAGGTGTTCGCCCGCACGGGTTACAAGGACGACTTCTACCTCGTCGGCCAGTGGTTCCCGAAACTCGGGGTCTACGAAACGCCGGGCATGCGCGGCCGGACGACCGGCGGCTGGAACTGCCACCAGTTCCACGCTTCGTCGGAGTTCTACGCCGACTTCGGCACCTTCAAGGTCGACATGACCGTCCCGTCCAACTACGTGCTCGGCGCCACGGGCGTCCGGACGGCCACGAAGACGAATGCGGACGGCACGACGACCTACACGCACGAACAGGCCGACGTCCACGACTTCGCGTGGACCGCCGACCCCGACTACCTGGTGGTGAAGAGCCGGTTCTCCGCGACCAGGGACGTCACGCCGGAGGAGTACCGCCAGACGGCGGCGCTACTTGGCCGCTCGCTGGACGAGGTCATGCTCTCGGACGTGGACATCATCGCGCTCGTCCAGCCCGATCACGCGCCGCAGGCCCAGCGGCACATCGATTCCGCGAAGGCCGCCATCAAGTGGTACGGACTCTGGTACGGCCGGTACCCGTTCAAGACGCTCACGGTGGTCGATCCGGCACCCGGCGCCAGCGGCGCCGGCGGCATGGAATACCCGACGTTCATCACCGCCGGCACGAGCTTCGTGATGAACCGCTGGCCATTCGACAAGATCCGCGCCCTCGAAATAGTCACGATCCACGAATTCGGCCACAACTTCTGGTACGGACTCGTCGGCAACAACGAGTTCGAGGAAGCGTGGCTCGACGAAGGTCTGAACTCGTACTCCACCGGCAAGGTCATCGACCTGGTGTACGGGCGCGATCGCGGCATGGTCGAGTTCCTCGGCATCCGGATTGGCGAGGCCGACATCCTGCGTGCCGGCAACGAACCCGGCGCCAAGTACAACCGGATCCTGGCAAAGGCGTGGGAGTACGAGCCGCAGGGCAGCTACGGCTTCTACTCCTACCAGAAGCCGGAGCTCGTCCTCAGGACGCTCGAAGGGCATCTCGGCGCCGAGACGATGGCCCGCGTCATGCGGACGTATCACGAACGCTGGCGCTTCCGTCATCCGGCCAGCCACGACTTCTTCGCCGTCGTCAACGAGGTGTCCGGCCGGGATTTCACGGCGTTCTTCGACTCCGTGATTCGCGGGACCGATACGCTCGACTACGACATCGGCACCGCCACGACCCGCCGGGTGCCGGAGGCGCAGGGCGTCTTCGATTCGCCGCAGGGAAGAAGGACGGTCAGCGCCAGCGAGGCTCGCGAAAAGGAAACGTCCCTCGACACCGCCGGGAAACGGCAGTGGGAGACCAAGGTCGTCGTCCGGCGCAAGGGCGAAGCCGCCTTCCCCGTCGACGTGGACTTCAAGTTCAAGGACAAGCCTGTCGAACGCCTGACGTGGGACGGACAGGATCGCCGCAAGACGTTCACCTTTGTGAGGCCGGAGGCGCTCGAGTGGGTCGAGATCGACCGTGACCGCAAGATCGAGCTCGATGCGAACTGGCTCAACAACGGGCGGCGCCTGACGCCGGATTCTCGGGTCTCGACCACGTGGGCGTCACGATGGCTCTTCGTCACCCAGAACATCCTCTTCTGGCTCGGTCTCTAGGAGGGCGCCATGATCACGAGCATTGCCAGGGGAGTATGGACGGCCATCCGGACACCGAAACTGATCCTGCTGTTGTGGACGTGGAACCTGCTGCTGGGCCTGGCGGCGACGATGCCCGCCCGCACCTGGTTCGGCAACACGCTCGACTTCGCCACCGAGACGGATCGACTGCTGACACGGTTCGACATCGGAGCGCTCAACGACATCGGCAAGGTCAGCCAGACCACGCCGGCGTCCCTCGCCATGGCCGCGCTGATCGGCGTCGGCTTCGTGGCCCTGCTCGCCAACGCCTTCGTCAACGGCGGCGTCGTGGAAGTCATCGCCTCGCGCTCCGACGACCGGAGCTTCATGCACCGATTCTTCCGCGGCGGAGGCCATTTCTTCTGGAGATTCACCCGCCTCGGTCTGCTCGCGTTCCTCCTCGGAGCCATCGTCGTCGCGATCATCTCGGCCGGGGTCGGGGCGATCACGGCGCCGCTCGGCGAGTCCGAATGGGAGCCGGCAGGCATCGTCTGGGGACTGACGGGTGTGGCGGTGTCGGGACTCGTCGCGCTCCTGTTCGTGCTGGCGCTCGACTACGCCAGGATCCAGACGGCACGTGACGATGGCCGGAGCATGATCAAGGCGTACGTGCGAGGCCTCGGTTTCGTCCTCGGACACGTGGCGTCAACCTACGTCATCGGCCTTCTGGCGCTGGCGGTGACGGCGGTGGTGCTCCTGGCCTACGTGGGGCACGAGGCCGCGTGGTCGGCCTCGACGTGGGGCACCATCTCGCTGCTGCTGGTCGTGCAGCAGGTGCTGATGCTCGTGCGAACGGGCACCCGGGTGGCGCAGGTCGGCGCCGAGTGGGACTTCTTCGTGACACACACCCCGGTGCCGCGTTCGACCCCGGTTCCCGCCCCGGCGGCGCCCACCCGTGAAACCACGATTGCGGCAGCCGGGCCGGCTGCCGTCGTCGATGCCGTCGGCGAGCCTGCGCCGGGCAGCGAAGTTGGCCCGGCTGTTGCAAAGAACGAGGACACGCCCATCACATCGTAGGCCCGGGCCCCTCGAACCATGCTCGATTTCTGGTCGCCGCTCCCTGCGTCGTTACTCGCCGTCGCCACGACGGTGCACGTCGCGCTCACCGTCCTTCGCAAGAGCCGGACGCCTGCGGGTTCGTTCCCGTGGGCGATCCTGCCTTCGATCCTGATCGCGGCCTCGCCCTGGGTCTTCCCGACGCTCGCCGGGGTGCTCATTGGCGTTGGCGCACACGCCGTCTGGTTTGGCGCGTGCGAAACGTTCATGCCCAGAGCGGTTTCGGCCCGCAACACGCCTGCCGCGCCGCCGGCCCGACCGGCCGCGACTCGCCCGTCGGCCGGTGCTCCTGTCTCTGGAAGACCCGGGGCGTGCAAGCAGTTTGTTGCCACGTCGGTGCTCGCGGTCATCGACGAGTCGCCGACCATTCGTACGTTCCGTCTGGCCCGGCCCGAGCACTTCACCTTCACGGCCGGCCAGTTCCTGACGGTGCGCGTGCTGGTCGATGGTGTAGCGCACGTGCGGTGTTATTCGATCAGTTCGTCGCCCCACACGCCGGGGTATCTGGAGATCTCGGTCAAGCGACAGGGGCTCGTCTCGGGAATGCTGCACGCGACGGTCCGGCCTGGTTCGACGCTGACGGTACGTCCGCCGGCGGGCAAGTTCGTGTATCCGGCCAACGACGATCGGCCGGTCGTGCTGATTGCCGGGGGCGTGGGCATCACGCCGATGATCAGCATGCTGCGTCACGCCGTGGCCGCCGAACCGCTCCGCCCTGTGACGCTGCTCTACTCGGCGCGAGGCGAGCAGGAACTGGCATTTCGCGAGGAGCTCCGGTGGCTCGAGCGCCGGCACGCCCACATCCGAGTCATTCCGACGCTGACCGAAGCCTCGCCGGTGTGGACGGGCCGTGTCGGCCGCATCGATGCGGCGCTGCTGGCCGACTGCACGGGGATTCCTGCCCACGCGGTCTTCATGATCTGCGGCCCGACCGAGATGATCGAAGGCGTACGCCACACGCTCGTCGATCGGCTGGGTGTTCCGGCCATGCAGGTTCGCTCCGAGGTGTTCCAGGCGGCCACGGCCATCGGCGTCAGGCCGCAGCCCGGCGAAGCGGAAGACGAGGCGCCGGCCGCGTCGGGCACGCCGACGCTCAGGCTCGTGAAGAGCGACCGCACGGTCAACGTCGATCCGCGGCAGTCGTTGCTGGAAGCCGCGGAAACGGCGAACGCCCCGATTCCGTCGCTGTGCCGCTCCGGCGTGTGCGGCACGTGCCGGACGCGCCTCTTGTCGGGCGATGTCCACTGCGCGTCCGACGCCCTCGATGACCACGACCGCACCGATGGTTACACCCTGCCGTGCGTGGCGTTCGCGAAGACCGACTGCAGCCTTGATGCGTAAAGACCCATTCGCCCTCGTTCACGTGCTGGTGCTGGCGGCCGTCGCCACGATCATCCTCGCCATCTGGGTGTTCGCGGATCTCGGCGGCTGGCAGTACTACTCGACGCCGCTGCGTGTCCGCGGGTACGCGCCGCAGCACGGCACGCTCAAGCCGTCGGGCTCGGTGTCGCACCTGCTGGGCCTGGTCGGGCTCATCATGATGACGATGCCCGTGCTGTATGCGGTGCGCAAGAAGTGGCGGCGCCTGGCGAACGCAGGCTCGCTGGCCGTGTGGCTCGAGGTTCACATCTTCTGCGGCATCGTCGGCCCGATGCTCGTCACGTTTCACACGGCGTTCAAGTTCAACGGCATCATCTCGGTCGCCTACTGGTCGATGATGCTGGTGATGCTCTCGGGATTCGTGGGCCGCTACTGGTACGTGCGGATTCCCAAGACCATCCGCGGTGTCGAACTGACGCGCGTCGAGATCGAGACGCGGATGGCTGCGTTGGCCGGCCACCTCGACGAGGTGCCGCTGAGCGCAGGTGTCCGGGCGCGCCTGCAGGAGCCGGCCGTCAGCCGCTGGAGCATGCGGCGTCTTCGCGCGAATCTCGTGCACGAGGGCGTGCGTCCCGAGGTGGCCGGGGATATCGCCGATACGCTGCTCGAGCGCGCGACGCTCGGCCGCCGGCTGCAGTATCTCGCACGCACCAGGTCGCTCTTCGCCGCCTGGCACGTCTTTCACCTCCCGCTGGTCTACGTCATGTTCGGCATCGCGGTTGTCCACGTCGGCGTCGCGCTGTATCTCGGGTACTCGTTCTACTAGCTGAATAGCCCTGCCCCACGCCCAGCCCGCCGCGAGCCGCAAGCCTACCCTTGGCACGACAAATGCCAGTGTTTCGCTCGGGTTCAACCCAGTAACAACGCCGCGCGTGAGGCACTCCCGCGCGGAGGTACGCAGTCTCGGGCACTGCCGCGCTACGTGAGGGGCCATGGAACGCGCATCCCGACGGCTGATTCCGGCACATCAGTGGTGCCGGTTTCTCGCCGTCTGTATCCTGGTGACCGTCGGATTCCTGACGGCTTCGAGCCCGGCAGCCGCGCAGCTCGGGCAATTGGTATCGCCGGGACCGTTGTCCAAGGCGCACGCCAGGCTCGAAGGTGCGTCGAACTGCCAGAAGTGCCACGAGCCAGGCCGCAAGGTCACGGCCACGCTGTGTCTGAATTGCCACAAGCCCGTGGCCGACCGGATCACGGCGAAGAAGGGCGTTCATCGGGACGTCACCGACGACTGCACCGGCTGCCACGTCGAGCACCAGGGCGTGGACGGCGAACTGCGACCGTTCGATCCGAAAACGTTCAACCACACGACAGAAGCGGGCTTCGTCCTCGACGGTCGCCACGCGGCCATCGCCACCGACTGCGCGAAGTGTCACAAGACCCGTTCCTTTCTTACAAATTCGCAATCGTGTAATTCTTGCCATACCGATGTGCACAAAGGCACGCTCGGTGTCGATTGCCGGAGCTGCCATTCGACCGCGGTCCCGTTCAAAGAAACGAAATCGAAGTTCGACCACGGCAAGACGGCATTCGCGTTGACCGGGGCTCACGCCCGGGTCGACTGCGCCAAGTGCCACGTCAACCAGAAGTACAGGGGCGTACCGCACGCGCAGTGCACGGACTGCCACAAGAGCCCACACCGGGCGCCGTTCACGGCCTGCCTCACCTGCCACTCCAACGAATCCTGGAAGACCCAGAAGGTCGAACACGGCAAGACGGGTTTCCCGCTGCGCGGGGCGCACACGACGGTCCCGTGCGCCAAGTGCCACACGAGGCCGGCGACGCAGGTCGCCCCGAAGTTCGATCGTTGCGCCGCCTGCCACACGGACCCGCACAAGGGGGCGTTCAAGCAGGACTGCGTCAACTGTCATACCGACTCCGGCTTCAAGAAGGCGAAGTTCGACCACGCATCGACGCGCTTCCCGCTGACCGGCAAACACGCGGAACAGCCCTGCGCCGCTTGCCACAGGAACCTGCCGAAGGGCGGCGTCGCCGCCGCGGCAGGCAAGTCGATCGACTTCCGCGGCCTGCAGACCACCTGCGTGTCGTGCCACCAGGACGTGCACAAGGGCGAGATGGGCCAGGCTTGCGAGACCTGCCACACTCCCACGACGTTCAAGCTGAGCACGTTCTCGCACCCGCGGTCTCCGGAGTTCTTCGTCGGCGGCCACCGGGCCGTCGCGTGCTCCGGCTGTCACGTGGCGCAACCGGCGCAGGCCCCTGCGGCTGGAGTCACCGCGTCGAAAGCCGTGGCCCGCTTCAAGAACACGCCCATGGCGTGCGCGTCGTGCCACAAGGACCCGCATCTCGGCCAGGTCAGCACCGCCTGCGAACAGTGTCATTCGATTGACGCCGCGAAGTTCACGCCCGTCAAGTTCCTGCACACGACAGCCGCCTTCAAGCTGACCGGGAAACACGAAACCATCGACTGCCGGAAGTGCCACAAGCCCGAGACAGGGACCTTCCCTGCCGGCCGTGGCACGGCCGTGCGCCTCAAGGGGCTCGGACAGTCCTGCGTCTCCTGCCACAAAGACCAGCACCTGGGGCAACTGGGGACGCTCTGCGAGAAGTGCCACACGCCGGCGACGTTCAAGCTGGCGTCGTACACGCACACGAAGCAGGCTTCGTTCATGGTGGGCAAGCACGCGGCGCAGGCCTGCAGCGCCTGCCACACGCCCGTCGAGGGCGCGTATCCCGGCGGTCGAGGGCTCACGGTCCGCTACAAGACGGGGCAGGCGTGCGAGTCGTGCCACGTGGACCGGCACCAGGGCCAGATGGGCCGCACGTGCGAGACGTGCCACACGCCTTCGTCGTGGCGCGTCGTCTCACGCGGGTTCCACAAGACCGGCGTCTTCCCGCTCGAGGGCCGGCACCTCACGGTCGAGTGCGCCTCGTGCCACGTCGCCGGTGCGATCAAGGGCACGCCCACGCGGTGTTACGACTGCCACTGGGTGCGGCGCCAGGACGACCGGTACGCCACGCGCCTCGGGACGGACTGCGGCTCGTGCCACCGGCCGGTGTCGTGGACCGCGGTGAACTTCAACCACGGCGCGTTCACGGGCCTCCCGCTCAGCCCGGTCCACCGGGCCCTCGGCTGTGACGCCTGCCACAAGAACCAGACCTTCCGCCGCGGCGACGTGACGTGCTACTCGTGCCACCAGGAGGACTACCAGCGGACGAAGTCACCGAACCACGCGGCGGCGGGGTTCCCGACCGACTGCCTCGCGTGCCACCGCGCCAGTCATACGTCGTGGTCCCAGACGACGTTCAATCACAACAGCTACTTCCAACTGGCCGGTTCGCACGCCACGCAGCCCTGCGCGGCCTGCCACAAGAACGGCGTCTACAAGGGGACGCCGCGCGACTGCGTCGGCTGTCACAAGTCGAGCTACGACCGCACGGCCAACCCGCCCCACGCGGCCGCCGG
>CAZJRM010000073.1:17492-21743 GCA_964547975.1 uncultured Vicinamibacterales bacterium
CCGCCCCACGCGGCCGCCGGTTTCTCGACGGCGTGCGAGTCGTGTCACAGTCCGACATCCGGTTCCTGGAACACGCCGTTCGACCACAACAGGACCTTCGCGCTGCAGGGGTCGCACGCATCGCAGAACTGCGCGGCGTGTCACAAGAACGGCGTCTACAAGGGGACACCGCGCGACTGCGTCGGCTGCCACAAGACGAACTACGACCGCACGACGAACCCCAATCACGCGGCTGCCGGCTACCCGACGACGTGCGAGGCCTGTCACCGGGCGTCGGATTCGACCTGGCGCGCGACCTTCAACCACTCCAGTGTCTTCCCGCTCACCGGCAGGCACACCACCACGGCGTGTTCGTCGTGTCACGTCAACAACGTCTACCGGGGGACGCCGCGCACGTGCGTCGGCTGCCACAAGACGAACTACGATCGTACGACGAACCCGAATCACGCCGCCGCGGGTCTTCCGACCACCTGTGAGTCGTGCCACACGCCAACCTCGTGGGCGGCCAGCTTCAATCACAACGCCGTGTTCGCGCTGGTCGGGCGCCACGCGACGGCGGCGTGTTCGTCGTGCCACGTCAACAACGTCTACAAGGGCACGCCGCGCGCCTGCATCGGCTGCCACAGGACCACCTACGACCGCACGACGAATCCCAATCACGCCGCCGCAGGATTCCCGACCGCGTGCGAATCCTGCCACAGCGCCTCGGCCTCGACCTGGGCATCGAGCTTCAATCACAGCGCCATCTACCCGCTCCTGGGCCGTCACCTCACGGCGGCCTGTACGAACTGCCACAAGAACAACGTCTACAAGGGCACCGCCCGGGATTGTTACCCGTGCCACCAGGCCAACTACGATGCGGCGTCGAGCCCGAATCACCGTAGCGCGGGTTTCCCGACGACGTGTGACGCGTGTCACAAGGCGTCCGACTCGTCGTGGAACCAGGGCACGTTCAATCACACGTGGTTCCCCATCACCTCGGGAAAACACGCCGGCCGCCAGTGCGTCGACTGCCACCAGAATCCGTCGAACTACAAGGTGTTCCAGTGCACGACGGCGTGTCATCCGCAGAGCAGCATGGATCGAGAACATAGCGGCCGTCAGGGATATCGCTATGACTCTGCGGCCTGCTACAGCTGCCACCCCACGGGGCGAGGATAGGAGGCCGCCATGACCCTCAGGCCCCTGACGACCGGCGTGGCCGCACTCGCGGCTCTTGCCCTGACGCTCGGCCAGTCGGCGGCGCAGTCCGCGCCACCTGTCGCCTCGTCTTCGCAGGGCACGGCCTCACCGGTCCCGGCACCCGCGTCGCCGCTCACGAAGACACCCGTGGCGCCGGCGATCCCGCGCTGGGCCCGGGTGTCGTTCTTCGGCACCGGTGCGGGCACGTCGTACGACGGCGGCGAGTCAACCACGTTCAGCGAACTGACCACCAATCTGTCCGCCCGTTCGGCGCAGCGGGCGGACGGCGGCTTCGAGTACGGACTCGACGCGCGGTTCGGCGCGTATCCATCCACCGAAGACCGGGATCAGCGGATCTCGATCTACGACGCGTACGTCGGCCAGCGGATGTTCGGCGGCCACGTGCTGGTGCGCGCCGGGCAGATGTGGCTCAACGACCTCGGTGGCCTCGGCTCGATTGGCGGAGGCTTGCTCGAAATCGGCCAGCTGAACACCGGCAAGCGGCTGCGTGTCCGTGTCGGGGCGTTCGGCGGCCTCGAGCCGAAGATCCTCGAGCCGGGCTACACGTCCAACGTCACCAAGTTCGGTGGCTACGTGGCGCTCGATGGCAACGGCGCGCAGAAACACGTGCTCGGCTACATCAACGTCCGCAACAAGAACCTGACCGAACGGTCCGTGCTGAGCCTGACGAACTACATTCCCGTGGGCCAGGCGTTCTTTCTGTACCAGGCAGCCGAGATCGACCTGTCGGGCCCGGGCGGAGAAGGGAACGGCGGGTTGTCGTACCTGTTCGCGAATGCCCGAATCGCTCCCACGCGTCGCGCGGACCTGCAGGTCACCTACCACCGGGGGCGGTCGATTGATGCCCGGACGATCACGGACGACATCCTGAACGGCAGGCCCGTAACCGCGAAGCAGCTCGAGGGGTACCTCTACGAGTCCGCGAGCGCGAGGCTGTCGGTGGAGATCCTCAGGAACGTCCGTGTCTTCGCGGGATACGGGCAGGACAAGAACGACAGCGGCCAGGACGCGACCGGACGTATCAGCGCGGGCCTCTACTCGTCGAACCTGTTCGGAACCGGCCTCGATCTCAACGTGACCGACTATCGGTACGACCAGCCCGGCGGGTCGTCGTACGACTCCTGGTACGCGTCGGTCGGCCGCTCGCTCGGCTCGAAGGTCTACCTCACCGCGGAGTACTCGTCCTCTCTGTCGATCATCCGCTACACGCAGTCGACGGGCGTCGTCATCGAGTCGAAGCCGTCAACCAGGCGGTTCGGCGGGTCAGCCATCATCAACCTGACCCGGACGACGTCGCTGCTGGTCACCGGGGAACACACGCAGGGCGACGACTACCGAGAGAACCGCCTGCTGACGGGGATCACGTACCGGTTCTAGGCGGAAGGGAGAGACCGCCCGGCACACCGCCGTCTTCGGGTGTATACTCAGGGCGTTCGGTCCACAACTGAGCCTGACTGGTTACCCCGGTGAGGGGGGCAGCCTTCCCGCTTGGCGTTGCTGCAGCACTGGCCGGCCGGCCACCGGACTCGTCGCATCGAGCGATCGGCCAGTGAGAACCGTGAGGACAATCATGTTGACGACGATGACCTTGGTCGTAGGCGGTGTTGTGTCGGTGTGTATCCTGGTGGCCGCCTTGTGGCACAGCTCCCAGCCGGTGAAGTCGGTCACTCAGATCCTGTCGGAACTCGAAGCCCCCTCGAAACGATAGGAGACAACAGCGGTACGGCTGGCTGGTGTCGCCCTCACCGGTGATCGACACCAGCCAGCCGTCTTCTCCCGCTACTGGCCCGGCGTCAGCACGATGTTGCGGAAGCGGACCTTACCGTGGTCCCTGCGGCATCAGCGGCCCGGGCTCTTCTACGTACGGGCTTAGCGCGGCGCCGGTCGCCGTCAGACAGCGTTCTCGGGATCGCCGCGCGCGGGTGTGCCAACCTCCCCCGGGGAACCGCACAGGGCCGCCGGTCGTAAACGCTTAGTGGACCTCGGCCCGGCGCACGGGTATCGTGGTGAGGTTCCTGGAGGTTCTCATGAAGCATCGCATGACGGTCCTGGCGCTCGCGACGGCGCTCAGTGTGTGCACCACGACGGCCTTCGCCCAGACGGCCGACGACGTCGTCGAGAAGCATCTGGCGGCGATGGGCGGGCGGGCCGCTCTCGCGAAGGTCACCAGCCAGATCGCCACGGGGACCATCACCGTCGCCACCCAGATGGGCGACATCACCGGCACGGTGGAAGTGACGCGCAAGGCGCCCAACAAGGCCAGGTCGCTGATGGTGCTCGACCTGTCCGCGATGGGTGCGGCGTCGTTGACCATCGACCAGCGGTTCGACGGCCAGGCCGGCTGGGTTGGCAACACGATGCAGGGTGATCGCGACATCACCGGCAGCCAGCTTCAGAGCATGAAGAACTCGACGTTCCCGACGCCGCTCCTGAACTACAAGGACGCGGGCGCCAAGGTGGAACTGGCGGGCAAGGACACCGTGGGCGGCCGTGCCGCGCTCGTCCTGGTCTACACGCCGAAAGAAGGCCCGGCCGCGAAGATGTTCATCGACGCGGAGACGTATCTCGTCTCGAAGAGCGTCTCGACGATCGACGTCCCGGAAGCCGGCGGCCCGATGGAGCAGGCCTCCGAGACGAGCGACTACCGCGACGTGGACGGCGTGAAGCTGCCGTTTTCGATCAAGGCCGTCACGCCGGTCCAGACGATCCAGATTGCGCTGTCGAAGATCGAGACGAACAAACCTGTGGACGACGCGCTCTTCGTGAAGCCCGCCAAGTAACCGCCAGCGGCCGTCAGCGCAGCAGCAACCAGCCGGCGCTGACGGCCGACAGCACCAGCACGATCGTGTGGAACGCGTGGGGCGGCACCCGGTCGACCACGCGTTTCCCCGACCAGAGTCCCACGAGCACCCCCGGCACCAGGCACGCGTTCAGCGTCAGCGATCCGATGTTGATGAGCCCGAGGTGCACGCCGAACGGCACCTTGAACAGGTTCACGAACAGGAACAGCCACGCCATCGTGTGGACGAACTCCCGCTTGGGCAGCGA
>CAZJRM010000074.1:0-5047 GCA_964547975.1 uncultured Vicinamibacterales bacterium
CTGGTGGACCGGAAGATCCGCCTGGAGGTACTGCCTGAGGCCTTGAACTGGATCATCGACGTGACGTGCCGGGATCGGTCCTACGGGGCACGTCCGCTGCGTCGGGCCATCCAGCGCTACATCGAGGATCCGCTGTCGGAAGAACTGATCCGGGGGCACCTGGGAACGGGGGAGATCGAGGTCTTCCTGGACGGCGACCAGCTGCGGCACCGCCCGGCCGGGTCGGCCGACACCGGCCGGCCGCTGGCCTGAAGCGTCTTAAACCTTGTAGACTAGTGTGATCGCGTTCCGGTCACCCCCCGCCCGGGGGGCGGCGAGGAACGTCTGACGGGGAGCGGGCCGGACCCTGCGACCGGCCCTGGGGAGTACGGCAGGACTGTCGGACATGCGGAAACTCATTACTGCCGCGGTATGTGCGGCTCTCGTGTCGGTGACCGCGCCAGGGGCGCGGGCCCAGGCGCCCGCTGCGCCCCAGCCGGGGCAGGCGGCTCGGCCGCCCGCGCCGAATCTGCCGCCGGCGGATTCGCCGCCCCTGTTGCGGTACCTTCGTCTGCAGTTCCCGACGCAGGGCGACGTCTCGGTCATCGAACCGCAGACGTACCTGTTCTACATCCAGGCCCGGCCGAGCCGCCCGAGCGAGAACGTGTGGGTGCCGTTCGACGAGAAGGTGGTGCTCGACGACTTCAAGCGGCTCTGGGCGACCAACTTCCTCGACAACGTCTGGATCGAAGTCAAGGACGTGCCGTACGACAACGGCGTGGTCGGGAAAGAGGTCATCTTCAACCTCGAAGAACGCCAGCGGGTGAAGATCGTCGATTACGAAGGCTCGAAGGTGCTCGAGCAGTCGAAGATCGAAGAGAAGCTGCGGGACGAGAGCGTGCAGATCCGTCTCGACTCGTTCATCGACGAAGGGCTCATCCGGCGCGTCGAGGGCATCATCCGGGGGATGTTCGCGGAGAAGGGCTACGAGTTCGCGACCGTGTCCCACGCCATCCGCGAGGTGGCCGGCGGGCCGAAGACGGTGCACCTGACGTTCAATCTGAACGAAGGCCCGAAGGTCCGGATCCGGACGATCGACTTCGTCGGCAACGAGGCGTCCGGCGACGGGACGCTCCGCCGCAAGATGAAGTCGAACAAGCAGGAATGGTGGATTCCGATGTCCGGCCGCGGCACCTACCAGGCCGTGAAGTTCGAGGAAGACGCCGACGCCGTCGTCGAACACTACCGCAACAAGGGCTACGTGACCGCCCGCGTCGGGCAGCCCGAGATGAAGTACGTCGAGGATTCGAAAGACGGCCGCACCCGGTACATCCAGCTGAAGGTGCCGGTCACCGAGGGGGAGCGGTTCAAGGTCGGCGAGTTCAACTTCGACGGCAACACGGTCGTGAAGACCGAAGGCCTGCGTTCGCTCTTCAAGCTGAAGTCGGGGGAGTTCTACAGCGAGAAGCGGATCCGCAAGGCGCTCGAGAAGGCGCGTGAAGTCTACGGCACGCTGGGGTATTTCGAGTTCACGGCCTACCCGGATCTGAAGCCGCGCGAGATCGGGGACGAAGAACCCCTCATGGCGGCGAAGGCCGAGCCCACCGTCGACGTGACCATGCGGGTCCAGGAAGGCAAGCAGTACTTCATCAACCGGATCACGTTCACCGGGAACACGACCACCCGCGACAACGTCATCCGCCGCGAAGTCCGGCTCTACGAGGGGGGCGTGTTCAACACCGAAGCCCTCAAGTACAGCGTCAAGCGCCTGAACCAGCTCGGGTACTTCAAGCAGCTCGAGGGCACCAAGGATCTGAGCGTCGACAAGACCCCGGGCGTCGACAACAAGGTCGACATCAAGCTGAAGCTCGAGGAACAGAACCGCAACCAGCTGACATTTGGCGCCGGCGTGTCGCAATACGAAGGCGTCTTCGGCCAGCTGATGTTCCAGACGTCCAACTTCATGGGGCGTGGTGAGACGGTCAGCGTGTCGGCCCAGGTCGGGTCGCGGGCGAAGAACTACCAGCTGGCGTTCTCGGAGCCGTTCCTGTTCGATCGGCCCATTACCGTCGGCGGCGACATCCACAAGACGCAGATCCGGTATCCGTACGCGTACACGCAGAACGCGACCGGCGGCGCGGTGTCGTTCGGATTCCAGGTGCGGTCGTTCTCGCGCCTGTTCATGTCCTACAGCTACGAGCAGATCCAGATCCAGGACATCAACGAGGCGTACTTCGGCCAGCAGATCCCCGAAGGGGCGGTGTTCGTCTCGCCGCCGATCACCACGTTCACGAACGTGTATCTCGACGACCTGCTGCTCCGGTCGTCGAATGGGCGCCGGACGATCAGCAAGGTCGTGCCGAGCTTCTCGTACAACACGGTCGACAACCCGATCTTCCCGTCGGCGGGCAAGCGCCTGACCCTGGCGATGGACGTGGCGGGCCTCGGCGGTGATACGGCCTACATCAAGCCCGTCCTCGAAGGCGTGATCTACATCCCGCAGACCCGGCGGCTGTCGCTCGGCATGCGCGGGCAGGTGCAGTACGTGCGCCCCCTCGGCGACACGCAGGTGCTGCCGATTTTCGAGCGCCTGTTCATGGGCGGCGAATACAGCGTGCGCGGCTTCGACATCCGCAGCGTCGGCCCGCGGGACGCGAACTCGGGGCTCGTCATCGGCGGCAACAAGAGCCTGCTGTTCAATGCCGAATACCTGATCCAGGTGGCCGGACCGGTCCGCCTGGTGTTCTTCTACGACGCCGGGCAGGTCTGGCTCCGCGAAGATCCGCTCAAGTTCTCGAACTTCAAGACGTCGACAGGCGCCGAGGTCCGGTTCTTCATGCCGGTGCTGAACGTGCCGTTCCGACTGATCTTCTCGTGGAATCCTCAGCGGGACGGGGTGTACAACAACCAGTACGAACTCACGAAGAAGTTCACGTTCCGGTTCGCGGTGGGGTCGACCTTCTAGGGCGGACACTGCTGCCCGGGCCGGCCGCGGGCTTGACCGCAGGGGCAGGTTCCGGAGATCCTTGAGAGTTGCAGGACGTCGAGTGGCCCGGACCATCGGGAGCCGGCCTCGATCGTGGGAAAGCGTGACAACGAAAGGGAAGAGAATGAAAGCGTTCACCGTCGCCGTCGTCCTTAGTGGAGTCCTCGCCTCGGGACTCGCGTACGCGCAGCAGCCCCCCGCCCAGAATCCCCCGGCTCAGCCGGCGGCGGCGGCTCCGGCCGCGGCGGCCCCGGCCGCCAAGTTCCCGGAAGGGGCGCACTTCGCGTTCATCAACATTCAGCAGATCGCGGCGGAATCGAACGAGGGCAAGTCGTTCAGCGGCCGGATCGAAGCCCTGCGCGCCAAGAAGGCGGCGGAGCTCAACGAGAAGAACAAGCTGGTCGAGACCAACCAGGGCAAGCTGCGCAGCGCCGTGATGAGTGAAGACGCCCGCGCCCAGCTCCAGAAGGAAATCGACAAGACCCAGGTCGACATTCAGCGCATGACGCAGGACGCGCAGGCCGAACTGCAGGAACTGCAGAACGAACTCCAGCTCGATTTCCAGCGCAAGCTCGGCCCGGTGATCCAGGCCGTCGCGAAGGAAAAGGGCATCCACTTCCTGTTCAGCCAGGCCGACTCCGGGTTGGTCTGGGCGGATCCGGGCCTCGACCTGACCGGTGAGGTCATCCGCCGCTTCGATGCCGCCTACGCGCCGGCGCCGAAGCCGCCGGCGTCGGTCGCCGCCCCGGCCAAGAAGTAGTCCGTCCGCGCTTTCCCGAGACGGCGTCCGGCCCCGTCCGAGCGACGGGGCCGGGCGCTTTTTTCACGAAGAGGCGTCCCGCGTGCCTGCCACCCTTCCCGAACGGTCCATCGATGTCGCCGCGGTCCTGGATCGCGTCCTGAACCGGTTCCCCGACGGCCTGGTCGATACCGTCGTGGCGTTCGAGCCCGGACACCGCCTGACGGCCCTCAAGAACGTGACCGTCAACGAGGACTTCTTCCAGGGGCACTTCCCGGGCGTGCCGCTGATGCCCGGCGTCCTCATCATCGAATCGCTGAGCCAGGTGGCGGCGGTGCTCCTGCTGCACGACGGCCAGGACCTGCGCAACGCGCGCGCCTACCTGCGGGGCGTCAACGAGGCGAAGTTCAGGAAACAGGTGGTGCCCGGCGACCAGGTCACGCTCGAGGTCACGCTGCTCGTGTCCCGCGGCGCGCTGGCCAGGGTGTCCGGGGTGGCGCGTGTGGCGGAGCAGGTCGTCGCCGAGGCGACGCTCCTGATGGCCGTCGTCGAGAACGCGGCCAGCGTGCATCCCACGGCCATGGTGCATCCCGATGCCGTCATCGGCGCCGGGACCGTCGTCGGCCCGCACGTGGCCATTGGCCCGAACGTGCGCATCGGCCGGAACAACCGAATCGGTGCTTCCTGCGTCATCGATGGCTGGACGGAGATCGGTGACGGCAACACGCTCTTCCCGCTCGGTTCGTACGGGTTGCCGCCCCAGGACCTGAAGTACAAGGGGGAGCCCACGAAGCTCGTCATCGGCAGCGGCAACGCCTTCCGCGAGTTCGTGACGATCCATCGTGGTACGGCGGGGGGGCGCGGCGCGACCACGATCGGCAACGGCAACTACCTGATGGCCTATACGCACGTCGCCCACGACTGCGTCGTCGGCAACAACGTCATCCTGTCCCACGGCACCACGCTCGGCGGCCACGTGGACGTCGACGACGGCGCGACGTTCGGGGGCTACGCGGGCGTGCACCAGTTCTGCCGCGTCGGCAAGTTCGCCTTCATCGGCGGGTACTCCGCCTGCACCCAGGACGTGCTGCCGTACTCGAAAACCGTCGGCAATCGGGCGGCCATCTACGGCGTGAATACGATCGGCCTCGTGCGGCGAGGGTTCTCGAGCGAGGCGGTTCGGAGCATCAAGGCCGCCTACCGCTACCTGCTCGTCTCCAAGCTGACCACCAGCGCCGCGCTCGAGGCGATCGAGCAGGACGCGTCCATCGACTGCCCGGAAGTCCGGTACCTCGTGGAGTTCGTGCGATCGTCGAAACGCGGCGTGGTGCTCAAACGCGCGA
>CAZJRM010000074.1:5057-13086 GCA_964547975.1 uncultured Vicinamibacterales bacterium
TGCCCTTTGCGGTGCTCGTCGATCGGCGAGGCAGCGTCGTGCTCAAACGCGCGACGCCACGGCGGCAGTCCCAGGACGGCGCCGGCGACGAGTGAGGACGGCATGCGCCTCGGCCTCATCGCCGGCAACGGCACGTTCCCGTTCCTGATTCTCGAGGCGGCCAGGCGCCTCGGCCACGACGTCACCGTGATCGCCGTCCAGGAAGAGGCGTCGCGGGACCTCGACTCGGCCGCGGCCGCCATGCCGGGCACCGAACTGCACTGGGTGTCACTCGGCCAGCTCAGCCGCGCCATCGACCTGATGAAGGCATCCGGCGTCACCCGGGCGGTCATGGCCGGCCAGGTCAAACACGTCAAGATCTTCTCCGGGATCCTGCCCGATCGGCTGCTGTTGTCTGTGCTCCTTCGGCTGCGGTCGAAGAACACCGATGCGCTCATCTCGGCCGTGGCCGACGTCATGCGCGATCACGGCATCGAACTGATCGACTCGACGGCCCTCCTGACCCCGTTGCTGGCCGGTGAGGGGACCCTGACCAGACGGGCACCCTCCGATGGTGAGCGCGCGGATCTCGAATTCGGCTACCGCATGGCCGATACGATTGCCGGCCTCGACATCGGGCAGACGGTGGCGGTGAAGGATGCCGCGGTCGTCGCGGTCGAAGCGATGGAAGGCACCGATGCGGTCATCGCGAGGGCCGGGCGGCTGGCGGGGCCGGGCGTGGCCGTCGTCAAGGTGGCCAAGCCGAACCAGGACATGCGTTTCGATGTCCCGGTGGTCGGCGTCGCCACGATCGAGACCATGCGGGAGGCCGGCGCGACCGTGCTGTCGGTGGACGCGGGCAAGGCCCTCATGCTCGACGGTGCCGGTGTCATCGCCGCGGCCGACGCCGCGGGTATTGCCGTGGTGGGACGCCCACCGTCGGCGCGGGAGCGGAGGACGTCGTGACGAACGGGACGTTGCGGGCGGGCGTGGTGGGCGTTGGCCATCTCGGCCGGCATCACGCGCGGATCCTCGGGTCGACCGAGGGCATCACACTGACGGCGATTGTCGACACGAACCAGCCCCGCGCGCGTGAACTGGCGGGGCAGTTCGGCGGCGAGGCTCTCGACGACGTATCGCAACTGGTCGGCCGCGTCGACCTGGTGTCGATTGCCGCGCCGACCGAGGTGCACCGCGAGATCGCGACGTTCCTGCTCGATCGCGGCATCCCGGTGCTGGTGGAGAAGCCGCTCGCGCGCTCGGTGGAGGAGGCTGATGCCATCATTGCCAGCGCGGAGCGCGCCGGACTGACGCTGGCCGTCGGTCACACCGAGCGGTTCAACCCCGCGGTGGCCGCCGCGTCGCCGTTCGTGAAGGATCCGCGGTTCATCGAGGTGCACCGCCTCGGGACGTTCCCCGAACGGTCGCTGGACATCGACGTCGTGTTCGACCTCATGATCCACGACCTCGATCTGGTGCTGGCGTTTGCCGACTCGGAGGTGGAGAGCCTCGAAGCCGTCGGCGTGCCCGTGTTGACCGGGCGTGTCGATATCGCGAACGCCAGGATCCGATTCGCATCGGGCTGCGTGGCCAACCTGACGGCGAGCCGGATCAGCCGGGACCGGACGCGCAAGATCAGGTTCTTCCAGCGCGACGCGTACATCTCGATCGACTGCGGTGCGAAGGAAGCCGAGATGTACCGGCTGGCGCTCGTGCCCGGACAACGCCCGGCCATCCAGGGCGGGCGTCTCGACGTCCAGGATGCGGAGCCCCTGCGCAGCGAGCTCGAGGACTTCGTGGCGGCGGTTCGCGACAGGCGCGCGCCGCGTGTGACCGGCCGGGACGGCCGGCGTGCCGTGGAACTGGCCCAGCGCATCACGGCGCGGATGGCGGAGACGACCCGGATATGAACACGGCCCGGATGGATCCCGAAGCCCTGGCGGCCCGGCTCGCCGCGGGCACCGCAACGGACGACGCCGACCTGCTGGCGTTGATGACGTCCACTGACATCCTGACGATCGCGATGCTGGCGGACGACGCCAGGCGCGCGTGCTGCGGTGACCGGGTTACGTTCGTCCGGGTGGCCGACGTGCCGCTGTCCGCGGGAGCGCCGGTGGACATTCCCGACGCGGCGGGCGAGGTGCGGGTCACGCCGTCCGAAGGCGGGATCACCGCGGTCCTGGCGGGACTGCGCGCCATTGTGACGGCGGCGCGCGGCATCCCCGTCACGGCCTACACGCTTGGCGGGCTGATGACGGCCGCGGAGGCGGACGGGCTGACGCTGGCGGCCGCGTGCGCCGCGCTGCGGGATGCCGGCGTGGCGGCGGTTTCGGAAGCCGCCCTGGACGAACTGCGGGAGCCCGAGCGGTCGTTCTCGGCCGTCCGGGAGGCCGGCCTCGATGTCGCTCGCGTGGTGGTGCGGCGGAACACCGACCCGCGCGGGCGCGTCGCGCTGCTGCGCCGCCTGGCCGCCGTCCAGCGCGCCGCCGGCCCCGTGCGCAGTTTCGCGCCGCTGGCCAGGGTCTGGACCGCGTCGGCACCGTCGACCGGCTACGAAGACGTCCGCGCGATTGCCGTGTCGCGGTTGCTGGCGTCAGGCGTGGCGTCGATTCAGGTGGACTGGTCGCTCTACGGGCCCAAGCTCGCGCAGGTGGCGCTGACCATGGGCGCCGACGATCTCGACGGCGTGACGGCCCGCGACGACATGCCGGACGGGCGCCGCCGGGCGCCGCTCGAAGAGGTGCTGCGGAACATCCGGGCTGCCGGTTTCACGCCCGCCGAACGCGACGCCCGCTACTCGCGACTCGGAGGCTGACGTGATTCGTCTGGGGGTGGTCGAGTATCTGAATGCCCGGCCGCTGGCGTTCGGGCTCGGCGGCGCGGGCGGCCGGTTTTCGGTGCGGTACGACGTGCCGGCGCGCTGCGCGGCGCTGCTGCACGAAGGCGACATCGATCTCGGGACGATCCCATCCATCGAGTACCTCCGAGGCGAACCGTTCAGCGTCGTGCCCGGCGTGGCCATCGGCTGCGACGGCGCGATTGACTCCGTGGCCCTCTTCACCTCGAAACCCCTCGACCAGGTGTCCACGCTCGCCCTGGATACGACCTCGAGGACGTCTGTGGCGCTGGCGCAGATCCTCTGCGCCCGTCACTTCCAGATCGCTCCCGCGATGCGCCCGATGGCGCAGGATCCCGACGCGATGCTGCGCGCCTGCGACGCGGCCATCGTGATCGGCGACGCCGCGCTCTTGTTCGATGCCGGGCGCGCCGGCGTGCAGAAACTGGATCTCGGCGAGGCTTGGCGCGACTACACGGGGCTGCCGTTCGTCTTCGCGTTCTGGGCGGGGCGTCCCGCCGTGCTGGGCGAGGCGGACGTGGCGGCCCTGCAGGCGGCGCGCGACCGCGGAGTGGAGGCGGCCGGCGACGTGGCGGCCGCGTTCTTTGCCGATCGCCCGGCACTGGCCGCCCTGGGAGCCCGTTACCTTCGTGATAATGTGAAGTACGGGTTGTCCGACCGCGCCATTGCCGGGGTGACCCGCTTCTACAGGGAAGCGGTGGAGCTGGGGCTCGCCCCGGCCTTCCGGGACGTGCGGTTCTACTGAGATGACGATGGCCATTGACGCGCTGGCGCAGAAGATCCGGGCCGGCGGCCGGCTCGACGCGGCCGAAGCCCTCGAGATGTACCGGGGCGCGCCCACGCACCTGCTGGGCCGCCTCGCGCACGACGTGCGGCTGCAGAAACACCCGGAAGGCCGCGTCACGTACATCATCGACCGGAACGTCAACTACACCAACGTCTGCGTGGCCAGGTGCGCCTTCTGCGCGTTCTACCGCCCGGTCGGTTCGCCCGACGGGTACGTGCTCGGGTTCGACGAGATCTTCCGCAAGATCGACGAGACCATCGAACTGGGGGGCGGGCAGCTGTTGCTGCAGGGGGGCCATAACCCCGACCTGCCGCTCGAGTGGTACGAAGACCTGTTCCGGGCGGTGAAGCAGCGGTATCCGTCGTTCCGGCTGCACGCCCTGTCGCCGCCGGAAGTCGTCCACCTGTCGCGGATCTCACGCCTGCCCGTCGAAACGGTCATCGCCAGGCTCATCGCCGTCGGGCTCGACAGCATCCCCGGCGGCGGCGCCGAGATTCTCGTGGATCGGGTGCGTAAGGCGCTGCACTGCTACAGCAAGGCGACGGCCGACGAGTGGCTCGGCGTCATGCGCGAGGCGCACCGCGCCGGCCTCCGCACCACCGCGACGATGATGTACGGCACGGTCGAGACGCTCGAAGAACGCATCGAGCACATGTGCCGGCTGCGTGACCTCCAGGACGAGACGGGTGGATTCACGGCGTTCATCGCGTGGAGCTACCAGCCGGAGCACACGGCGCTGCAGGGAGACGAGGCGACGGGCGTCGAGTACCTGCGGACACTGGCGATGGCCAGGCTCGTCCTCGACAACGTCCCGAACCTGCAGGCCTCGTGGGTGACCCAGGGCGGCAAGGTCGGGCAGCTCAGCCTGTCGTACGGCGCGAACGACATGGGCAGCGTCATGATCGAGGAGAACGTCGTGCGTGCCGCCGGGGCCGCCTTCTGCATGGACGAAGTCGAGATCGTCCGCAACATCGAAGACGCCGGCTACGTGCCCATGCGCCGCAACATGCATTACGAACTGCTCGGGGCCCCGATGTTCCGCGAGCGGGACGTGCCGCGCCTGCTCGCGCTGGCCACGGCTCGGGCCGAAGGGGATCGATCGATTCCGGTCGAACTGGTCAACTACCCGGCTCGCAGCCGATCCGAGCGGGAACGGCGCGAGGCGGACCGCTAGATCCGTCCGGTTCCGGCACACATCATGGCTGTCTATCGCGCTCGGTGGGTTCTCCCGATTGCCGCTCCCGCGTTGAGGAACGGATGGGTGCAGGTGGCCGACGGCTGGATCACGGGCGTCGGGCCGGCGGAGACCCTGCCTCCGGGGCCGGTCGATGATCTCGGGCACGTGGCCGTCCTCCCGGGGCTCGTCAACGCGCATACCCATCTCGAGCTGTCGTGGCTGCGCGACCGCGTCGCGCCGGCCGGCAACTTCGTCGACTGGATCGAAGCCATGATGCGCGTGCGCAAGACCGCGCCCGATGCCGGCGACGCCGGGGCGCAGCGGGCGGCCATGGCCGTCGCGGCGGCTGAGATGAAGGCATCAGGGACCGGCGTCGTCGGCGATATCACGAATTCGCTCGCCGGCCTCGACGTGCTGGCCGAGGCCGGCTTGTCCGGCCGGGCGTGGTACGAACTGCTGGGGTTCAACGCCGACGCGGAGGCGCTGGTCGCTGAGGCGAGGGCGAAAGTCAGCTCGACGGCGGTGCCCGCGGGTTGGCAGGTGAGTCTGGCGCCGCACGCGCCGTACACCGTGTCGCCGGCGCTGTTCACCGCGATTCGGAAGGCCGTGGGCACCGGCGTCACGTCGCTGCACGTGTCCGAGGGGCTCGATGAAGTGACGTTCGTCGCGACGGGCGGGGGACGCTGGCGGGACATCCTGATGGCGATGGGCGTGTGGGACGCGCGGTGGCAGGCGCCGGGATGCAGCCCGGTGGCCTACCTGGACCGGCTGGGGTTCTGGACACCGGGCACCCTGGCGGTCCACGCGGTGCAGGCCGGTCCCGAGGACCTCGCGGTCCTGCGCGATCGGCAGGTGACGATCGTGACCTGTCCCCGCAGTAACGTGTTCGTCGGGGCGGGGGAGCCGCCCGTGCAGGCGTTCTACGCGTCGGGCGCGGCGGTGGCGGTCGGGACCGACAGCCTGACGAGCGTCCGTGACCTCAACCTGTTTTCGGAACTGGCGGAACTGAGGCGGCTGGCGCCGGGTGTGCCGGCGTCGACGTTGCTGGCCAGCGCGACGCTGACCGGCGCGCGGGCGCTCGGACTGGGCACCAGTCACGGTTCCATCGAGGTGGGCAAGCGCGCCTCGCTGATTGGCGTCGCGGTGTCGCCGCGCGAAACCGATGTGGAAGAATACCTGGTGCGGGGCATTGGTCCCGAACAGGTACGCTGGGTACAGTGAGAGCAGGCGTCGTGCTGAAGAGGATCCTCACCTACGCGTCGTTCGTCCGGTTCAGTCATTCGGTCTTTGCGCTGCCGTTTGCGCTGACCGGGGCGATGCTGGCCGGCCGGACCGTGCCGCTCACGTGGTGGCGCGTCGGCTGGATTGTCGTGGCGATGGTGTCCGCGCGCAGCGCGGCCATGGGATTCAACCGCCTGGTGGATGCCCGTTACGACGCGCTCAATCCGCGGACGGCGGGGCGGGAACTGCCGGCGGGGCGGATGTCGGCCCGTGAAGCTGCGGTCTTCGTGGGCGTGGCGTCCGGCATCTTCCTGGGGGCTGCGTGGGCGCTCGGCCCGTTGTGTTTCGGCCTGTCTCCCGTCGCGCTGGCAATCGTCTTCTGGTACTCGCTGGCGAAGCGCTTCACGTGGTCCACGCAGGCGTTCCTCGGACTGGCGATGGCGGTGGCGCCGGTGGGCGGCTGGCTCGCGGCCGGCGGGCGCGGCGGATGGGAGCCCTGGCTGCTGGCGCTTGCCATCGGCACCTGGGTGGCGGGATTCGACGTCCTCTACGCCTGCCAGGACCTGACGTTCGATCGCGCCCACGGCCTGCGGTCGATCCCGCAGCGCTTTGGCGTGCCGACGTCCCTCGCGATCTCCCGCGCGCTGCATGTCGCGGCCGTGCTTGGCCTCGCCGCGCTGGGATTCGTGGCGCCCCTCGGGCCCGTCTACTTCGCGGGCGTCGCCGGCGTGGCGCTGCTCCTGGCGTACGAACAGTCGCTCGTATCGGCCGACGATCTCTCGCGCGTGAAGCTCGCGTTCGATCTGAATGGCTACGTCGGCATCCTCTACATGATCGCGACGGGAGTGTCCCTCTATGTCGACTGACGCGCCGGCCCGCCGGTACACCGTGGCCATCAGCGGTGCGAGCGGGGCGTTATACGCCGTGCGGACGGTGGCGGCGCTGCTCGATCGCGGCTACGACCTCGACCTCATTGTCTCCGACTTCGGCAAACGCCTGCTGCGTGACGAACTCGGTGACGAAGCGGCGGTGGACCGCCTGGCGCCGTACCTGCGCGCGAAGTACGGCGATGGTGTCGATCGGGGACGGATCGCGCTGCACAGCAATCGTGACCTCGGCGCCCCGATGGCGAGCGGGAGTCGATCGACCGGCGGCATGGTGATCGTGCCGTGTTCGATGAAGACGCTGGCGGGCGTGGCCCACGGCCTGTCGCGCAACCTGATGGAACGCGCGGCCGACGTGATGCTCAAGGAACGGAGGCCGCTCGTCATCGTGCCCCGTGAGACCCCCATGAGCCTGCCGCAGCTGCGCAACATGGTGCTCTGCGCGGAAGCTGGCGCGATGGTGCTGCCGGCCATGCCGGCGTTCTACCAGGTGCCGAAGACCCTCGACGATCTCGCCGACTTCATGGCCGGGAAGATCCTCTCGGGCCTGGGCCTCGACCACGACTTGTATCCCTCGTGGACCGGACAGGTGGAGCGATGAGCCCGTCCGGGCCGGAATCCGGCGCCGACAAGACACCCGCGCGCATCGCCGGGATGTTCGATGCGATCGCGCCGAGGTACGACTTGTTGAATCGCCTGCTCAGCGCGGGATTCGACGTGCGGTGGCGGAACCGGGCGATTCGAACGCTCGCGCTGACCGGTCGCGAGACCGTCCTGGACCTCTGCACCGGCACGGGGGATGTGGCCATCGCCGCGTCGACCGCCGTGCCCGGCGCACGGCGGGTCGTGGGGCTCGACTTCGCGCGGCAGATGCTTCGGCTCGGCCGCGCGAAACTGCCGGCGCGCGGCCTGGAGGGGCGGGTCCACCTGATGCAGGGCGATGCCATGGTGCTGCCCGTCGCGACGGCGTCCGTCGATGCCGCGACCGTGGCGTTCGGTATCCGCAATGTCCAGCGACCGGCGGAGACGTTCGCCGAGGTGTTTCGTGTGTTGTCGCCCGGCGGGCGTTTCGTGATGCTCGAGTTCGGCACGCCGCGGCGGCCCGTCGTCAAACAGGCCTACCT
>CAZJRM010000074.1:13096-21605 GCA_964547975.1 uncultured Vicinamibacterales bacterium
GCTGCCGTCGATCGGGCGGCTGGTCTCCGGTCATTCGTCGGCGTACGCGTACCTGCCGGCATCGGTGGCGGCGTTCCCGGAGCCTTCGCAAGTGGTCGACGCGCTCGAGGCGGCGGGATTTGAGGACGCGCGCGCCGACTCTTTGACGCTCGGCGTCGTCTATTTGTACAGCGCGCGGAAGCCAGCCGCTCGCTGACGTGTGTCCGGAACGCCTGCCGACACGAATCCGGGGCGTGAGCCTGCCAGAACCCGGATGCTATAATTGAAAGAACCGGTGGATATTGCTGAATCTCGACGACAGGCAGACGGATCTCGATAACAGTTCACGGACGATGTTCCGGCAGGACGGGATCCAGTTTTTTCTGCCGTACTGGGTCGTCGCGGCCGCCCTGTCCGTCCTGTGGCACGTCACGCTCCTGCTCCTCGTGCTGTTCCTGCCACGGCTCCTTCCCGATCGAACCGCCACCATGGCCGAGATCGAGCAGCGGATGGCGGAGGCGCGGGCACGGGCGGCCGAGCAGCAGCGGTTCGTCTTCGTCCAGCCGCGGGCCGAGTTCGAAGCCAGGCGGTCACCGGACACCCCCAATCTCTCGGATCGTGACCGCACCGCCATGACGCCGGAGCGGCCGCCCGATCCGCGCAACAGCATGCCGTTTTCCCGGGGCAATACCCCCGACTACGTGGATACGCCGCGGCCTCGTGAAGCGCCCCAGCCTCAGCCGGAGGCGCCTCCGCAGGAGGCGGCGCCCGCGACGCCCGATACGGGAAGCGGCGCCGAGTCCGGCACGCCGGGAACGCCGACGGTCGAGAACCGGGACGCCTTGCGGCGGGGATTGACGGCACCGAACGCCCGGCCGTCCGAGGCCCTCGGCAACGCAGGGCTCGGGGCCCGGCTGGGCAACGCGCTTCGGAACGTCCAGCAGTACTATGGGCCGAACGAGGTGTTCGAGAACTCGCAGGGCGGCGGGCAGTTCGGCGAGGCGCTCCAGTTCGATACGAAAGGTGTCGAGTTCGGGCCCTGGGTGCGGCGGTTCATCGCGCAGATCCGGCGCAACTGGGTCATTCCCTACGCCGCCATGTCGCTTCGCGGGCACGTGGTCGTGACCTTCAACGTCCACAAGGACGGCCGGATTACGGACGTGGCCGTGGCGGCGCCGTCAGGGGTGGACGGGTTCAACAACTCGTCGTTCAACGCGATCGCGGCGTCGAACCCGACGCAGCCGTTGCCGCCGGAGTATCCGGCCGACAAGGCGTTCTTCACCATCACCTTCTACTACAACGAGACGCCGCCACGCTGATGGCCCTTCCGTCACGATCGCAGCAGCTCGGATGGCTGGTTCTCCTTGCGGTCCTCGTGATCTGGACGCTCATCCGCCTGTGGCTCCGCTGATGCCGGCCGTGCCCCCCGATCGCCGTGTCGTGGTCGCGGTCCTCGGCCCGACCGCCGGCGGCAAGAGCGCGCTCGGCATCGCGCTGGCGGAACGGTTCGGCGGGGAAGTCGTCGCCTGCGATTCGACGGCCGTGTACCGGGGCTTCGACATCGGTACCGACAAGGTCTCTCCCGCCGACCAGCGAGGCATCCCGCACCATCTCGTCGACGTGGTCGGGCCGGATGCCGACTACACCGCGGCGGACTACGCTCGTGACGCCATGGGCGCCATCGAGAAGATCGCGTCGCGCGGCCGACTCCCGATCCTGGTGGGCGGTACGGGGTTCTACTACCGTGCCCTGGTCCGGGGGCTGTTTCCCGGAGCCGGGAAGGACGTGGCGTTGCGCGGCCGCCTCGATGCGATGACGGCGCGGTTCGGAGCGGAACGGATGCACCGTCTGCTCGGGCGCATCGATCCTCCGTCGGCGGCCCGCATCCAGGTGCGCGACGTCATGCGGACCGTCCGGGCCCTCGAGGTCTACTACCAGACCGGGCGCACGCTCACGGCGCACTTCGCCGAGACCCGCGCGCCGCTCGAGGGCTGGACGGTGATCGCGTTCGGGTTGCGGCCTTCATGGGATCTCGTCAGCGAGCGGATCGCCGCGCGTGTCGATCAGCAGTTCGAACGCGGCATCGTGGACGAGGTCCGGCACCTGCTGGCGGCCGGGGTGCCCGAGACGGCGCGCCCGTTCTCCGGCTACGTGTACCGGCGGGTGCTGGAACACATCAGGGGAGCGCGGAACGAGCCGGACACCCGCGCGCTCATCGTCCAGGAGAACCGGCAATACGCGAGACGGCAGTTGATCTGGTTCCGCAAAGAGCCTAATCTTAAATGGATTCCCAACTTGGGCGATACGAACGTCACGATCGACGACGCGGTGCAGACGGTGTCGGAACGACTTCGCGACCGCCCTCCGGTCAACCTCGAGAACGAGAGCCAGACGCATGCCGCAGACGTTTGAGTCCAAGACGCCCGTGGTGCCGAACATCCAGGACGCATTCCTCAACCTGGCGCGGCGTGATCGCCTGGCCGTGCGCATCCGCCTGATGGATGGCACCGAGTTCGACGCCCGCATCAAGAACTTCGATCGGTTCGCGGTCATCGTCGAACAGGACGGCGCCGACCACCTGGTCTTCAAGCACGCCGTCGCCACCATCCGCGTGCCGCGCACCCAGTCGACGTATTTCTCGTCGCACGACGCGCGCTGACGCGCCGACGCGGCCCAAGTGTCCGCCATGATCCGTCGCGTGATCCTGATCGTCCTCGACAGCTGCGGCGTCGGGGAACTGCCTGACGCGTCCCTCTACGGTGATGAGGGCAGCAACACGCTCGGCAACCTGGCGACGGAGGTGCGGCTCCGGATCCCCAACCTGCGCGCCCTCGGCCTCGGCCGCATTGTCGAGCTCGGCGGCACGCCGCCGGCGGCGCCGTCGGCGGCGTTCGGCCGGATGGCGGAACGGTCGCCGGGCAAAGACTCGGTGACCGGCCACTGGGAATTGACCGGCCTCGTCCTCGACACGGCGTTTCCGACCTTCCCGCACGGGTTTCCCGAGGCTCCGCTGCGCGAGTTCGAACGGCGCATCGGGCGCGCGTCCCTCGGGAACGTCGTCGCGTCCGGGACGCAGATCCTCGACGACCTCGGCCCGGAGCATATCCGGACGGGTCTGCCCATTGTCTACACGTCGGCGGATTCGGTCTTCCAGATTGCCGCGCACGAAGACGTCATTCCCGTCCCGGACCTCTACCGGATGTGCGAAGTCGCCTACGAGATCTTCGTGACCGGGATGGGGCTCGGCCGTGTCATCGCCCGGCCGTTCATTGGGACACCGGGACAGTTCGTCCGCGACTCGGCACAGCGCCACGACTACGCGATGCCGCCGATCGCGCCGACGTTGCTCGATGTGCTGCACGCGCGGGGGATCCCGGTCTGCGCCGTGGGTAAGATCCGGGACCTGTTCGCGGGGAGCGGCGTCACGCGGTGGATCCACACGGGCTCTGACGAAGAAGTGATGGCCGGCGTCGCGACGGCGATGGCCGAAGAGCCGGACGGGCTCATCTTCGCCAACCTCGTCGATTTCGACGCGAAGTTCGGCCATCGCAACGATGTGCCGGGGTACGCGGCCAATCTCGAACAGTTCGACGAACGCCTCGGGCCGCTGCTCGGCCGCCTCCGAGACGACGATCTACTCATCCTGACGGCCGACCACGGCAACGATCCGACGACACCGTCCACGGACCACTCGCGGGAGTACGTCCCGGTGCTGGTGCACGGCCGGCCGGTCACCGCCGGCATCGACCTCGGGACCCGGGAGACGTTCTCGGACCTCGGTCAGTCGGTGGCCGACGCGTTCGGCGCACCTCCGCTGAAGAACGGCCGGAGTTTCCTGCCCGGCCTGCGCGTGACACCATGACTGTGACGATCCGCCATCGCCTCGAAGAACGTGAACGCCTGACGCTGGCCCCGACGGCCGCGCACAGCGTGGACACCCGCGGGCGCCTGCGGCCGGAGCCCGAGGACGATATCCGCCCGGCGTTCCAGCGCGACCGCGACCGGATCGTGCACTGCAAGGCCTTCCGGCGGCTCAAGCACAAGACGCAGGTGTTCTTTTCCCCGGCGGGCGACCACTACCGCACGCGCCTCACGCACACGCTCGAGGTGTCGCAGATCGCGCGGACCATCGCGCGGGCGCTGTCGCTCAACGAAGAACTGACCGAGGCCATCTGCCTCGGGCACGACCTCGGGCACACCCCGTTCGGGCACCAGGGCGAACGGGTGCTCGACGCGCTGATGCCAGGCGGGTTCGAGCACTACGAACAGAGCCTGCGCATCGTGGACGTACTCGAGCGCGACGGCGAAGGGTTGAACCTGACCTGGGAAGTCCGGGATGGCATCTCGAAACACTCGAAGGGCAAGCGGGGGGCGCCGATCGGCCCCGACGTGCCCGTGCAGGCGTCGACGATCGAAGGCCAGGTCGCGCGCCTGGCGGATCTCATCGCCTACGTGAACCACGACATCGACGATGCGATGCGGGCGGGGATCCTGGGGGAGGGGAGCCTGCCGGACGGCCCGCTGTCGGTGCTCGGCCGCACCCACTCGGCGCGGATTGGCACCCTGGTCGGTGACGCGGTCCTCGAAAGCCAGGCAGGCGGACTGACAGCCATCTGCATGTCGCCCCCCGTCCTCGGCGCGCTGCTGGACCTGCGGGCGTTCATGTTCGCCTCCGTGTACGAGAACGAACTCGCCACCGCCGAGTTCAAGAAGGCGACCGGGATCCTGGAAGGCTTGTGGGAGCGGGTTCGCGAACGCCCCGCGGTGTTCCTCGATCGGCGGACCATCGACCGCGACGGGCTGGACGCCGCCACGAGGGATTTCCTGGCGGGGATGACCGACCGGTATGCGATTGCCCTGTTCGAGCATCTCTTCATCCCGAAACCCTGGGTGGACCTCGGCGGACGCTTCGACGACGGTCAGTCGGCCTGAAGGCTGGTGGCCGAAGCGGGATCCCGTGGTATAATCGAAGGTCTTGTTTTCGCTGGAAGTGTAGGCAGATGAGCGAGTTGCTGCTTGATGTCAGTCAGATGCGCGAGACCCGCGCGAAGGTCGACCGGACCTACGCCGCGGACGCCATCCCGTCGGATACGGAGGTCTACCGTCTGGTGGACGCCGTGGTCCTGGCGGCGGACATTCATCGCGACAAGGACCAGTTCCGGCTGGTCGGGAAGGTGCGGACAACGCTCGAACTGGTGTGTTCCCGGTGCCTGGAATCGTTCAGGGCTCCGGTGGACGAATCGTTCGACGTGCTTTTCCTTCCCCACGCTGTTGCGTCCGGCGACGACGGGAACGACGAGAAGAAAGTCGAAGACGACGACCTGACCACGGCGTTCTACTCGGACCAGGTGATCAACCTCGGCCAGCTGCTCCAGGAGCAGTTCTACCTGGCCGTTCCGATGAAACCGCTGTGCCGGGAGGACTGCCGCGGGCTGTGCACGCTCTGCGGGACCAATCTCAACACGACGACGTGCGGCTGCACGGAGTCGTGGGACGACCCCAGGCTGGCGCCGCTGCGCACGCTGCTCAAGAAGGACGACTGACCATGCCGAATCCCAAACGACGCCATTCCAAGCAACGTACCGCCAAGCGCCGGACGCACGACGCGCTGAAACCCGTGTCGCTCGGCGAATGCCCGCAGTGCCACGAACTGAAGGCTCCGCACCAGGTCTGCCCGCACTGCGGGTACTACCGGGCGCGCCAGGTCCGGGCGGTCGACGAGGAATAGTCACGAGTCCTCCGCGCCGCGGGCGCGGAGGACTGGACCTCCGATGCACGTCGCCGTTGACGCGATGGGCGGCGATCACGCGCCTCGCGTGATCGTCGAGGGGGCGGTCGAGGCCGCGCGATCCGGGGTTGGCGTCACGCTCGTCGGCGCCGAGCCCGCGATTCGCGAGGTCCTGGCGTCCGTGTCCGACAGTTCCCTTCTCGACATCCAGGTGGTGCCGGCCACGGAGAGTGTGGCCATGGGTGAAGCGCCCGTCGAGGCACTTCGTCGCAAGCGCCACGCGTCTATCCGCGTGGCGGCCGATCTCGTGGCCGAGGGGCGGGCATCCGCGCTCTACAGCGCCGGTCATACCGGCGCGACGGTGCTGGCCGCGCGGCGCGCGCTGGGATTGCTCGAGGGCGTCGAACGGCCGGCCCTGGCGGCAACCGTGCCGACGAGGACGGGGCACTCGGTGTTGCTCGATGTCGGCGCCAACGCCGACTGCCGCCCGAGGCACTTGGTGGCCTTTGCCGTGATGGGGACGGTATTCGCCCGCGTGGGGTTCGATGTCGAGGCGCCGAGGGTCGGACTGCTCTCGATTGGCGAAGAAGCGGGGAAGGGCAACGCGCTCGTGCGCGCGTCCTACCGGCTGTTGTCCGGGACGACGCTCCGGTTCATGGGCAACGTCGAGGCCCGGGACCTGTATGCGGGCGTGGCCGACGTGGTGGTCTGCGACGGCTTCACGGGCAACGTCGCGCTGAAGGTCAGCGAGGCGATGGTCGAATGGCTCGGCGCCGCCGACGCCCTGCGCAGTCGCGTGGATCAGGCGGCCTACGGCGGCGCCCCGTTGCTCGGGGTCGGGGGGGCGTGCGTCGTGGGGCACGGCCGATCCTCCGTCCGCGCCGTGCGCAATGCTATCCTGCTGGCCCACCGGTTTGCCGCTGACGGGCTCGTGCCTCGCATCGAGGACGGTCTCGGCGGGGTGAGGGGACACGAATCGTGATTGCTTTCTTGTTTCCGGGACAGGGTTCGCAGCAGGTCGGCATGGGGAAGGCGTACGCGGACGCGTTTCCGGAATGCCGCGACACGATGGCCGAGGCCGACGCCGCGCTCGGTGAAGACCTGAGCGGCGTGTGTTTCAACGGCCCGGCGGAACGGCTTATCCTCACCGAGAACACGCAGCCCGCGATCTTGACGGTCAGCGTGGCCATGTGTCGCGCGCTGATGGCGAGGGGCGTCAGGCCCGCGTTCGTCGCGGGGCACAGCCTGGGTGAGTATTCCGCCAATGTCGCCGCCGGGACGTTCAGCTTCGCGGATGCCGTGCGCACGGTCCGCCGCCGCGGCCGCTACATGCAGGAGGCGGTGCCGGTCGGCACCGGGGCGATGGCCGCGATCCTCGGCCTCGATGCCGCGCAGGTGGCCGACGCGTGCGCCGCCGCTGCCGAGGGCGACGTGGTCAGCGCCGCCAACATGAACGCGCCGGGACAGGTCGTCATCGCCGGGTCGAAAGACGCGGTGGCCCGCGCCATCGAGCAGGCCAAGGCGCGGGGCGCGAAACGCGCGATCCCGCTGCCCGTGAGCGCCCCCTTCCATTGCGCCCTGATGCAGCCGGCCGAAGAACGCCTCGCGCCCGAACTCCGGGGGCTGGCGGTGTCGCCGCTGCACGTGCCGGTCGTGGCCAACGTGGATGCCGAGCTCAAGACCGATGGCGCGGCGGCGATCGAGGCGCTCGTGCGCCAGGTTTCGGCGCCCGTGCGGTGGGAAGACGTGATGCGGCGGCTTGCATCCGAGGGCGTCCGCAAGTATGTTGAAGTGGGTCCGGGCACGGTACTGACCGGTCTGGGACGAAAAATCGTCAAGGACGCCACGTTCGTCACGATCGAAACCCCTGAAGAACTCGACGGGGCGGTCGCGGCGCTTCAGGCGTAGCGTGTGGCTACTATGTTCGATCTGACAGGGAAGATTGCCGTCGTGACGGGGGCGGGCCGCGGGATTGGCCGATCGATCGCGGTCGCGCTCGCGAACGCCGGCGCGACGGTCGTGCCGACCGACGTCGTGCCGTTCGAGTCCGTGGACGGGCTGGCCGCGCCAGTCGTGATGAACGTCACCGACGCCGCGAGCGTCGAAGCCGGGATCGCCGCCGTGCTCGCGCAGCACGGCCGTCTCGACATCCTGGTGAACAACGCCGGGATCACCCGCGACCAGTTGCTGATGCGGATGAAACGCGAGGACTGGGACAAGGTGATCGAGGTCAACCTGAACGGGACCTACACCTGCACGCAGGCCGTGCTGCGTCCGATGATGAAGCAGCGCACGGGACGGATTATCAGCATCAGCTCGGTGGTGGGCCAGATGGGCAACGCCGGGCAGTCGAATTACGCCGCGTCGAAAGCCGCGGTCATCGGATTCAGCAAGTCGCTCGCGCGGGAAGTCGCCGCGCGGAACATCACCGTGAACGTCGTGGCGCCCGGCCTCATCGACACCGACATGACCCGCGCGCTGCCCCCCGAGGTGCAGGCCGAGTGGGTCTCGAAGGTGCCGCTCGGTCGGTTCGGCACGGCGGAGGATGTCGCAGCGGCCGTGTGTTTCCTGGCCACGGACGAAGCGGCGTATGTCACGGGACAGGTCCTGGCCGTCAACGGCGGGATGTACACGTAGGAGGATGAATGGCTTCGGTTGCTGACAAGGTCAAGAGCATCATCGTGGATCAGCTCGGCGTGGATGAGGATCAGGTCACGACGGACGCGTCGTTCGTGGAAGACCTGGGGGCCGACTCCCTCGACACCGTCGAACTCGTGATGGCCTTCGAGGAAGAGTTCGGGA
>CAZJRM010000075.1:0-7606 GCA_964547975.1 uncultured Vicinamibacterales bacterium
AATGTTCGGATCCATTGGCATGCCCGAGCTGATCATCATCCTGGTGATCGCGCTCATCATCTTCGGCCCCCGCAAACTGCCGGAACTCGGCAAGTCGCTGGGCCGAAGCCTGTCCGAGTTCAAGCGCGCGTCGAACGAACTGCGCAGCACCCTCGAGGAAGAAATCCGGATCGAAGACCAGAAGGCCGCCGAAAAGAAGACGACCGTGGCCGCCGAGCCGTCGTCCTCCTCGTCCTCGACGCCGACCGGCCCGACCGACTAGGCCGCCTGCGCCATGGCGTTCTCGCTCTTCAAGAAGAAGGCTCCATCCGCGATCGGTGGACCCGGCTCGCGCCCGGCTCTGCCTCCCGGCGACGACGACCTCGACGAGGACGGCGCCGGGAAGATGTCGTTCCTCGATCACCTCGACGAGTTGCGCCGCCGCCTCGTCGCCTCGGCCATCTCGCTGGGCATCGGCGCGACCATCGCCTTCGTCTTCATCGATCGGATCTTCTCGTTCATCATGCAGCCGCTCGCCGATCGGCTGCCGGCCGGGTCGAAGCTCACCGCCGTGGAGCCGACCGAGCCGTTCATGCTCTACATCAAGATCGGCCTGCTGGCCGGCGTGGTCATCGCGGCGCCGCTCATCACGTGGCAACTCTGGTTGTTCATCGCGCCGGGGCTCTACGCCCACGAGAAGCGGTTCGCCCTGCCGTTCATCCTCATGGCGACGATATTCTTCGTCGCCGGCGCGGCGTTCTCGCACTACCTCGTATTCCCCTGGGCGTGGGGGTTCCTGTCGACCTTCGCGCCCGGCTACGTGATGTTCGCCCCGCGTATCGAGGCCGTGTTCTCGCTCTACGCGATGCTGCTGCTGACGATGGGCCTGGTCTTCGAAATGCCGGCCGTCGTGCTGGCGCTCGCCCGGATGGGACTCGTCACCGCGGGCTTCCTGTGGCGCCATATCAAGTTCGCCGTGCTGATCATCTTCATCGCCGCCGCCGTCCTGACGCCGACCGGCGACATGGTGACCCAGTCGCTCATGGCGGGGCCCATGGTCGGGCTCTACCTGCTGAGCATCGTGCTCGCGTGGCTCTTCGGGAAGAAGAAACCGGCCGAGGACTGACGTCAACAGCCTCGTGAGGACGCTGCCGTGGCCATTCGCCGGTCCGCCGCCGCTGAAATCCGCGAACTGGTCGCGGCCCTGGCCAGCACCGATCGGGTCGCGAGCGAAACGGCATCGGCCCGCCTGGGGGCCATTGGCGCCAGGGCCGTCCCCCACCTGCTCGAGGCCTTCGCGGCCACGCGATCCAGCGTCGAACGCGTCACCATCCTGAAGGTCCTCGACACCACCCGCGACCGTCGCGGTGTCCGGCTGGCCATCGACCTGCTCGCGGCGCCGGATCGGGATGCGGCCGTGGCGGCCGCGGCGATTGCCCTGCTCGGCGCCGGCGTCGACGACGAACGCACGCAGGCCCTGGAAACCCTGGGGACGCTGACCGTCGACCCGACACGCCCCGACCTCGAGCGCCTCGCCGCGTGGCGCATGCTGGAACGGATGCCGGAGCGGATCCTCGCGCCGCTCCGCCGGCGGCTCCGGACCGACTCGAGTCCGGCGATCCGGCGCCTCGCGGAAGCCCGGCCGGACGCCGATACGACACCGCTCGCCGTCCTCGACCCGGAAGGCCTGCTGGAATCTGCCGCCGGCGGCGCGAACACCGACCCGTCGGTCATGGCCGCGGCCGCCGCCGCGGCAGGCTCCGGAGTGCCGCTCGGCACGCTGCATCGCCTCGTGGAACTGGCGCGCGCGAAGGAATCCGAGGCGCCGGCCGAGGCCGATCGCCGGGAGTGGTTGTCGGCCCGCGCCGCGCTCCACGCCGTCCTGGCGGGCCGGCGCAGCCGCGTGGCGCTCTACGACGTCATCGAGACCCTCGATCGCGAACCCGGACCGCTCCCCGAGGCCTTCGCCACGGCGATCGAACGTCTGGGCGACGCGGCCTGCCTCGACACCCTGGCCGCCGCAGCCGCGCGCACGGCGGGGACCGACTTCGTCCAGACACAACAATGGCGCGACCGGCTGCTCGCCGCCGGCCGCGCCATTCTCGATCGCGAACGTCTCACGCGGCGTCACGCCGCCGTGCGCCGCCTGGAGCGCGCGTTTCCCGACTTCACGCGCGCGCTCTTCGCGTAACCCTAGTACGCCTTGGCGAACCAGGCGTCGGCCACCGACGGCTTCCCGCACTTCACGCACACGCCAGGCGTGGCGGGGGTGTCGATCGGCAGGTTCCGGATCGTCGCCTGCGTCGCCGTCTTGATGTCCGCCTCGCACTCCGCCGACCCGCACCACGGGGCGATCACGAACCCGGGACGGCCTTCCATGATCTGCGTGAACTCCTCCCACGACGACGTGCTCGCGGTGTGTTCCTTCTGGAACGTGAGCGCGCGTTCGAACATGCTCTGCTGGATCGTGTCGAGCAGCGCCTGCACGTGCTCGGCGATACCGTCCATCGACGCCGACGCCTTCTCCCGCGTGTCGCGACGCGCGAGCATGACCTGCCCCTTCTCGATATCCTTGGGCCCGATCTCGAGCCGCAGCGGTACGCCGCGCAGTTCCCACTCGGAGAACTTCCAGCCCGGCGTGTAGGCGTCGCGGTCGTCGAGCATCACGCGTACGCCCGCCGCCTGCAGCGCCGCGCGCACGCGTTGCGCGTGCGGCAGCACGGTCTCGCGCCAGTTCCCGCGCGGGATCGGCACGATCACCACCTGGTACGGCGCGATGCGCGGCGGCAGCATGAGCCCCGTCTCGTCGCCGTGCGTCATGATGAGCCCGCCGATGAGACGCGTGGACACCCCCCAGGACGTGCCGTAGACGTACTGCAGCGACTTGTCGCGCGCCTGGAACGTGATGTCGAAGGCCTTCGCGAAGTTCTGGTCGAGGTTGTGCGACGTGCCCGCCTGCAGCGCGCGACCGTCGCCCATCAGCGCTTCAATCGAATACGTGCGCAGCGCGCCGGCGAACTTCTCGCTCTCGGTCTTCTGCCCGGCCACGACCGGCATCGCCAGCTCGGTTTCGCAGAACTCCTTGTAGAGCGCGAGGATCGTACGCGTTTCGGCCTCCGCTTCCTCGGCCGTCTCGTGCGCCGTGTGCCCTTCCTGCCACAGGAACTCCGTCGTCCGCAGGAACAGGCGCGTCACCTTCTCCCAGCGCACCACGTTGGCCCACTGGTTGATCAGGATCGGCAGGTCGCGCCACGACTGCACCCACTTGGCGTACATCGTGCCGATGATGACTTCGGACGTCGGACGAATGGCCAGCGGCTCTTCGAGGTCCTCACCGCCACCCTTGGTGACCCAGGCCACCTGCGGGGCGAACCCCTCGACGTGTTCCGCCTCCTTCATGAGGAGGCTCTTGGGAATGAACAGCGGGAAGTACGCGTTCACGTGCCCCGTGGCCTTGAACCGGTCGTCGAGCGCCCGCTGGAGCCGTTCCCAGATCGCGTAGCCGTACGGCCGGATGACCATGCACCCCTTGACCGGCGAGTAGTCCGCGAGTTCAGCGCGGCGCACCAGGTCCGTGTACCAGCGGGAGAAGTCCTCGGACTTCGGCGTCACCGCGGTGAGGTAGCCATCCTTGTTGTCGTCTTTCTCTGCCATTCGTCGGTTCCTCGCAAATGCCGGAAACCCTTATCCTACCATTGACTCCCGCGAGCCCGACTCGGCACAATGCGGACGAGCATGGGTGATCCGATTCGTATCGACGTGGCCACGCCGTCGCGGCCCTACACCATCTGGGTGGGCGACGCCGTCCTCCGCCGCCTCCCGGGCCTCATGGACGAAGCGGGGCTCAACGGCCGGGCGTTCGCCATCTCGACGCCCCCGGTGTGGAAACACTGGGGCGCCGCGCTCCGCGAGGTCCTGCCGAACATTGAACCTATCCCGGTCCCCGACGGCGAACGGTTCAAGACGCTCGCCCAGGTCGCCGAGATCTACGACGCGCTGTTTCGCGCGGGCGCGGACCGCCAGGCGACGATCGTCACGCTCGGCGGCGGGGTGATTGGCGACATGGGCGGATTTGCCGCCGCCAGCTATCTTCGCGGCCTCAGGCTCGTGCACGTGCCGACCACACTGCTGGCGCAGGTCGACTCGTCGATCGGCGGCAAAGTAGGGGTCAATCTGCCCGGCGGCAAGAATCTCGTCGGTGCGTTCTACCAGCCGTGGCTGGTGGTCACCGACCCGTCGGTGCTCACCACCCTCCCGCGCCGCGAGTATCGCGCCGGGCTCTACGAAGTCATCAAGTACGGGATGGCCTGCAGCCGAAGCCTGTTCGATACCCTGTTGAGCGACCTGTCGAAGGTAAGCCGGCGTTCACCGGACGCGCTGGCGCCCGTGATCGCGGAATGCTGCCGGATCAAGGCCGACATCGTCACCAGGGACGAGCGGGAGTCCGGCCTGCGGGAAGTCCTCAACTTCGGCCACACCGCCGGGCACGCGCTGGAATCCGTCACCCGCTACCAGCGATTCCTCCACGGCGAGGCCGTGGCCTACGGGATGTTGGTGGCCGGGGAAGTCGCCGCGAGCCGGGGGCTGCTCGCCGCCACCGCCCACGCCGAATTGAACGCGATGATCGCGAAACTCGGCCCGCTGCCGACCGTGTCGGATCTCTTCGCGAGAGCCATCGTGGAGTCGATGCGATCCGACAAGAAAGCCCGCGAAGGCCGTATCCGGATGATCCTGCCGACCGACGTCGGTGCCACCGTGACGCTCGACGATGTCACGGATGACGAGTTGAAGAAGGCGCTCGCCAGCTGCGGCGTCGGCAACTGAGGGCGGTCAGCCTACCGGAGCCATCCCGCTGGCACGCCGGCGCGCCTGGCCTCGTCTTCCAAATCCGTAATCGCCTTGACGAGTTCCGACTGCCGCTTCTTGCGACGCTCGAACTCATCGAGCGCCTTCTGGCGTTCGTTGGCGATGACCGTCCGCTGCGCCGGGTCGTCTCTGGCCGTGAAATCCGCCCACAACCCGTTGATCCGCGACTGAAGCGCGTCGAGCATCAACTGGTTCGCGTCGCGCTCGGCAACGGCGTCCGCCATCCGCTTCTTCCAGTAGTCCGGCGTGCGGCGGGCGTCCGCGGCCGGGGATTCCGCCGCCGGAACCGCCGGCGCGGCAGGGGCGCCGGGGACCGCCGCGGCACCTTCTTCACCCCCTTCGGGGCGAGCCGGCGCCTGGGCCGCCGGCGGAGTCGACGCCTCCGCAGGCGCAGCGGGCAACGTGCTGTTCGTGTAGACCTTGGCGGGCGTCTTCAGGGTCTTTCGCCGGGTGTCCTCCGCCTTGGCCGCGGCGGCCAGCGACGACTGGGCAGAGGCGATCGTGACCACCCCCATCACACAGACCAGTATCGCGGCGAGGATTCGGGGCAGACGGCAAGCTCGGTGTGTCATGGCTGTCTCTCCGCTCACCTTCTTTGACGCACGGCGAGCGTTCGTTGGTCTATCGGCCCGACTCGGGGCCGACTTTAGGCCTATTGCACGATCCACGCCCGGAGGCGGGGGCCGCCCGGCCCCCGTTCGAGGACCGCTTCCGCCGTTCGGTGGGTGCCCGCCGGGCCAAACGCTTCCGCCCGGACGACGACCCTTCCGAAACCAGGCGGGGTGCCCGCGGGCCAGCGGGCCGGTGCGCCCCCGTCGGTCAGCGGGTCGGAGTCGGACTCGGCCGGGTCATCTCCGACCCAGACCGCCGCCCGGTACGGAGCCAGCGAGGGTTCGTCCCCGAAACGGTTGCCCCCCAGAACCCCGATCAGCCGGTACCGGGGGTTGTTCTCGCCCCAGGGGCGTTCTTCAGTCACCACCGCAATGTCACCATCGAGGCACGGCATCTCCCGGCCGCACGCCGCGAGATTCGTGAGGACGCCCGCGGTGACATCCGGAGGCCCGACCGAGACCACCGTCCCGTCCCCGGCTGGATCGAGCCACGAGGAATGCCACTCCCCTCGCAGCGCGGGCGTCCAGTCGGCCACTCCGGCCAGTTCGTGCGCCGCCAGGACGACCGCCGACACGGCCACGTTCCCCACCTGGCCGCCGGTCTCGAAATGGCGCGTGATTGACGGTTCCAGCGCCGACGACAGCGCCAGACCGAGGCCGGCGGCCGACAGCAGCAGGACCAGCGCGATGGCGGCGACAAGCGCCGTTCCCCGATCCCTATCCCCCGATCTGCTGTTCATCGCGGCCCTCCCGGGCGAGTGATGACGACTGCCGCGGCGACATCCGGTACCAGTCCACCGGCCTCGGCGGACGTGCCGCCACGGAAGAAGAACGCGCCAATCGCGCCACGGTGCCACACGTGCGGCGACTGCATCCGCACCACGATCCGAACCCGCGAGATCCGGAAGAGATCGAGATCGAATCGGCTGGCGGCGTGCGGGTCCGGGCACCACGGTCCGTCGGCGAGGCGCGCGAGCGACAGCGGCGCCAGTCCGTCGGGGCCCGGCACCGCAGGCTGCATCGTCGACACGGGCAACCCATCCACGATGTCGAACGCACAACTCGGCAGGTACTGGACCACACCCGGCGGTGCGGACGGGTCGAGCCTGGGCGCCGGACCGTAGCTCGCGCTCACCATCCCGCCCGGCGCCGTCTCGAGAACGGGGACCTCGGCCGTTCCCGCGTAGTCGATGGCAAAGCCCGAGAGATGGTCCACGACCGGCTGGTCCGATCCGCCGTCGACGCGGCGAAGCTGGAGGCCGCCGGACGCCGGATCCTCCCGCGCATAGTACGTGCGGACCCGCCCTGCCGCGAGAACCGACCCCGATGGGTACGCCGACCCCAACGCCGCATGGTCGATCCTCGCGCCGCCGGCTGAGACTGCGACGACCTCGAAGGCCTCAGCCGCGCCGAACCCGTCGGCGACGATGGCCGCATCGCCCGCGTCGAACTCGCATCCGGTCGCCCCGGGCGGGCAGCCGGAAGGGCGGCCGACGACCAGGGGATCGGAGGGAGACGCCATGTCGGCCAGCGTGCCAACTTCGAGCGGACGTGACCGGAGGGCGAACGACAGGACGTCCTGCCGGGCACAGGGCCCCGGGAGGCCGGTCACCGGGTCGCGATCCCACCCGCAGGGCCGCAGGGCGGGCCACGCGTCCTGGAAGCCGGGTCGCCACGTCAGTGCCGCCCCGGACACGGACGCCGCGACCTCGGAACGCAGCGCCTCCAGCACGATTCTGAGGCGCTGCTGCACGTCGGACTGTTCGGGCAGCACTCGCGCGCTTCGTAACGCAGGCACGGCCACGGACACCGCGGCGCCCAGCACCATCACGGTGACCACGAGCGCGATCAGCAGTTCGACCAGCGTGGTGCCTAACGAACCTGCGCAGAATGGAAGGCCGCCACCACCACCGCGTCGGCCGCCAGGCCACAAGCCCCCTGTCCGGTCCCGGTTACGCATCGTCCTGCCCTCACCGACATCGTGAACATGCCCGGCGCGGAGGGGTGCGCGCGCACCCGCCATCGTCGCCCGAAGACCCGGCCGCCGGCGCCGAGAAAGAACGCCTCGATCCGGATGAATGGATCGCCAAGCGCATGGTCGAAGCCGCGCTCGGCCACATTCGCATCTTGGAGAACCTCGATTTCGATAC
>CAZJRM010000075.1:7616-19168 GCA_964547975.1 uncultured Vicinamibacterales bacterium
GGGCTGCGCGCGCCCCCGCCATCGACGCCCGAAGACCCGGCCGCCGGCCTCCGGGTCCTGGCCGATCACGCGGCCCGCGCCGTCGAGGCCCTCGAACCATGCCCCGGTTTCGTGATCGAGCGAGTCGCTTGGCGATTCCGCAGGCGGACCCGGCCGCGCCCGCAGTTCGTCGAGCTTCGATTGCGCGAACGCGGCCGCGAGGGTGCGATCGCGTCCGACGAGCACGCTTCGAACGGCAATCGTCGAGAGCGCTGCTAGCGACGAGAGTGCCGTCACGACGATGGCCGTCGCGATGAGCGCTTCGGCCAAACCGGTGCCGCGGTTTCCGAGGTGGGACGACGTCGAAGGAAGAGGAGTCGCCATGCACGGGGACAGGGCAACCCTCGTGCCGCACATGCCTGCTGCCTTGCGCCACCCGGATCCTGCTGACTGGTCAGGGGAAAGGGAAAACGTCGTCGGCGTGCCCGGTCTGCGCGAACGCGGAGGTGGCAGAAACGGCCGCCAGCGAGGGAACGTCAGGAGTGCAGAAACTGCGGCGCTAGAAGTACCGCATCGTGTACCACCCGATGACGCGGTTGCCCACGAGAAGGGACACGAAGGCGGCAATGGTGAGGAACGTGCCGAAGGGCAGGGCCGACTTCCAGTTGCCGCGTTTCGCGACCATCATGCTGATGCCGACGACCGACCCGAGGAACGACGCGACGATCAACGTGAACAGCATGAGCTTCCAGCCGAGGAACGCGCCGATCATGGCGAGCATCTTGACGTCGCCGAGGCCCAGGCCCTCTTCCTTCCGGACGCGGAAGTAGATCTCGGCGATGGCCCACGGGATACCGCCGCCGAGGAGGATGCCCATGAGCGACGATCCCCATCCCGGCGGGTTGATGAAGCTCAGCAGGAATCCGACGGCAACCCCGCCGAGCGTGATCGGGTTCGGCAGGATACGGTGCTCGAGATCGATGAAGAACAGGACGATCAGGGCGCAGCCGAACAGCAGGTGCGACACGAGCAGCCAGCCCGGTCCGTACTGCCACCAGCCCCACACGAACATCGCACCGGTGAACGCCTCGACCAGCGGGTAGACCGGCGAGATCGCCGTCCTGCAGGTCCGGCACCTGCCGCGCAGCGCGATCCACGCGAGGACGGGGATGTTCTCGAACCACGCCAGCGCGTGGCCGCACTTCGGGCACGCCGACGGCGGATAGGCCAGGGACTTGCCGAGCGGCAACCGGTAGATGCAGACGTTGAGGAAACTGCCGATCGCGAGGCCGAGCAGGCCGACGAAGACGAAGGCGGCGATCATCAGGGTACGCGGCTCGCTTTCTTGGTGAACTGGGGCGGAAGCGGCTGCAACGGAGACGCTGGCGCCAGCGCCACGGCGGGCTCGGCCGACGGATCGAGGGCGTACGGGGTTCCCGCGGGGTCCAGCGGCTCGGCGCGGAGGTAGCCGGCCATCACGAGATCGGCCCAGCGTCCGGGCGCGCGCCCGAAGACCGCCCTGTACCTGCGGACGAGCGCATCGAGCGCGTCTATCTGGTCGAGCGCGTCGAACTGCGCAAGCCGGACACGCGCGTTGTTCTTGAGCCAGTCGTGGTCGGCGGTCTCGGCGATCTGCTGCCACATGCGGCGCGACGACTGCCGGTCGCCGCCTTCGGCCAGTGTCGTGGCCGCCAGCGAGCGCAGCCACCACGATCCGCCCGGCATCCCCGCGGCCCGCTCGAACCACGCGGCAGCGCGCTTGTAGTCCTGCAGCCACCAGTAGTAAACGAACCCGGTGTCCATGGCGTACTGCCATTTCCCCGGCGTCGCGGCGAGTCCTTTCTCGAGCAACGCGAGCGACCAGTCGGGGCGGCCGGGACCGTCCGGCGGCGATTCGGCGAAGAAGATCGCACCGAACCGGAAGGCGATCGTGAAGCGGGGATCGAGGCTCGTCGCGAGCTCGATCAGCGGCCGCAACAGCGGATAGGACTTGTCGGCGACCGGTGACAATCGGGTGCTGCCGTAGTGCTGCAGGGCGCGAATCCAGTACACGTCGGCGACGAGGGCGTCGAAGGACAACGCCGCGCGATCGATCGTGTCAGCCGAGGTGACGTACAACGCGGCCGTATCGGCGGCCCGGACCGGAAAGGCGCGATCGCGCCACGCCTGCAATCCGAGGGCGGCGCCCACGAGGGCTGCGGCCGCGGCGACCACGATCCAGGTCCCCTGCCGGGTCGACGCCAGTGCGACGGGGTCGTCCGCGGTCACTTGAAGTCGCGCCTCGCGAAGATCCGCGTGGCCAGGAGTACCACAGCGGTGACGTAAAGCAGGCCGTAGCCGGACGTCAGCGCGATGTACCCCCACGACACGGGTTGCCCGTGCACGACGGCCGACTTGATGTCGAACGGCGCGAGATTGGGCAGCGCGTAGTACAGCGCCTTCGCGAGCAGCGCGGCGGCGGGCGACTGCAGCACGGTCTCGAAATGCGCCAGGTCGTCGTTGAAGTGCCCGACCACGTAGAGGCCGAAGGTCAGAGCCGCCGAGAGCATCGGGCTCGAGAACGTCGAGAAGAAGAGCGCGATGGCCGTCACGAGCAGGAGGTGGACGAAGATCAGGATGTAGACCTTCGCCAGCATCGGGTCGACGGAAGGCGCCTCCACCGCGGCAGACCGGGCGAGCGCGGGCTGGCTCCACGCCATGACCGCGAGTACGGCGTACAGCGCCACCATCATCACGAACAGGTTCACGGCAAGGGTGAGCGCCAGGCCGAAGAACTTGCCGACGATGAACGCCTCGCGGCGGATGGGTTTGACGAGCAGGGCGTACACGCTGCGGCGGTCGACTTCCTTCCACACCAGCCCGACGCCGATGAAGACGGCGATGAACAGCCCGAACACGCTGCTGGCCGCGAGCCCGAGGTCCTTGATGATCTTGATATCCTGGCCGGCCGTCAGCTGGCCGATCAGGAACGACGCCGTGATCATCAACACCGCGAACAGGACCAGGTTGTAAAGGACCTTGTCGCGGACGGACTCCTTGAAGACGTGGTAGGCCACCAGGCCGATGACGCGCATGTTCACGGGCCCTCCAGCCGCCGGCCTTCCGGCGTCCGATGTTGCCGGGCCTGCACCTGCTGCACGAAGAAGTCTTCCAGCGTGGCACGCAGCGGGTTGACCGAAACGAGCCGGCCTCCGGCCGCGCGGAGCGCGGCCGCGACGCGCTCGGGCTCGGCATCGGGCAGCAGTTCGATGACGCAGCGGCCGTCGGCGATCGGGTTCACGCGCACGACGCCAGGCGCGGCCAGCGGGACCACCGCGGGATCGACATCCGCCATCACGAGTTCCCAGCCGGTGACCGTGAAGGCGACCATGTCGGCGAGGCGTCCCGACGAAACGAGCTGGCCGCCGACCAGGATGCCGACGCGGCTGCAGAGCGCCTCGGCGTCCGACAGGATATGGGAGCTGAAGAAGACGGTGCAGCCGCGGTCCCGCAGTTCCAGGATCAGCGCGCGGACGTCGCGGCGGCCGAGCGGGTCGAGGCCCGACATCGGTTCGTCCAGGAACACGACCTCGGGGTCGTTGATGAGCGCCTGGGCCAGGCCGACCCGCTGCAGCATGCCTTTCGAGTACTTGCGGAGCGGCAGGCGCCGCTCCGCGCCGAGGCCGACCCGATCCAGCAGCCTCGTCACACGGGTGTTCCGGTCGGCGCCCGAGTAGCCAAAGAGCCCGGCGAAATAGGCGAGCAGTTCTTCGGCACTCAGGTAGTCGTAGAAGTACGGGGCTTCCGGCAGATAGCCGATGCGGCGGCGCAGGGCGAGATCTCCAGGCGGGCGGCCCAGGATGGAGACGTGGCCTGATGTCGGGTAGGTGAGCTGCGTCAGCAGTTTCAGCGTCGTGGTCTTGCCGGCGCCGTTCGGACCGAGGAACCCGAAGACCTCTCCGGCCTCCACCTGCAGACTCAGCGCATCGAGCGCCCGGTACGGCCGGGGGCGCCAGAATCCGACGGTGTAGTCCTTCGTCAGGCGATCGGTGCTAATGGTCGGCATGGGCCGCGGGTGTCACGGAGCCATCTTGCCGGCCTTCTTCAGCTCGTACTCGAGCGCCATCTCGAAGTACTCAGCCGGCAGCCCGCCCTCGAGGCGCACGCCGTTGATGAAGAAGGTCGGCGTGACGCGGATGTTCAGAATCGACGCCAGGCCGACGTCGGACTTCACCTGTTCGAGCATGGCCGCGTACCGGGCGTCGAAGTCGGTCACGCCCCCGATATCCTTCGCCGCCTGCCGCACGCCGCCCGGCGTCAGCATCGTCTGGTTCTCGTAGAGCCAGTCTTCCATCGCATCGCCCTTACCGACTCCGTGGGCAAGGCGGGCGGCAGCCGCCGCCTCGCAGGACGCGTAGTGCAGGTCGCGGGCGAGACCGGCATTACATTCGCGCTCGAGCGGGAAGTCCTTGAGCACCAGCTTGACGGCCCCCGGGAACCGCGCGGCGTACTTCGCGAGAATCGGTTTGTAGTCCTTGTGTGTCTGCGCGCACGCAGGGCACTGGTAGTCGGAAAACCGCACGATGAGGACCACGGCCCCGTCGCTGGGCACGGGAACCTGGATCCGCTGCTGCGACTCCCAGAACCGGAGGAACTCGGCCCGGCGATCCGCGGGCGGCTGCGCCTGCGCTGGCCCGGCGCCCGGCGCGGCGTCACGGGGCACGAAGGCGACCGCGGTCGTCGCCGCCACGGCAAAGAGGAGCACCACGGTCAGGCCCAGCGGTCTGGCGAGCACCGCCCGGGCATCCTGCCAGGCACGGCGAGGCAGTGTAGTCATGGGAAACGGCGTCCTTGCGCCAGAGACGAGAAACAGCCCGGCTACCGCGCCGTAGGTCACGAGACACATCAGGCAGACGGCCTTGATGACGAAGAACGACGTGTAGGCGAGGAACAGCGACACGCCCAGCCCGACGGTGGACAAGGCGAAGATGTGCCCGGCGGTGTTCTCACGCAGGCTCGCCGGTCCCCGCACGGACCCCGCCAGCAGCAGCAGCACGACGATGTAGTAGCCGGCGCCGAACAGGGCCACGGGCGTCCGCCAGAACATCGAGTAACGGCTCTGGTACACGGTCGAGCAGCTGAACGTGGCGTTGACGTCGCAGAAGCTCAGGTAGCCGGGGTTCGCCAGCATCCGGGTGTGCACCCACAGCGATGCCAGCGACGAAGCCAGCCCCACCAGCGCGAGAGCCAGGAGGATGCGGCGAACGAGTGTCGTCATAGGGCCGGGAACCAAACGGACTAGGCCAGTTGTAGCGGCTTCAGGGCCGGGCCGTCAAGCGCTCGTTTGGCCGTCCGGAACGGAGGAGGGCCGTTACTGCGGAATCGGCAGGGCGCCGGCCGGCGCCTCGGTGTCGGTCATCGCGATCGGGACGAACTGGGGCATGTAGTAAATCGCGCCCACCGTGTTGACGCCGTAGGCCTTCGTGCCCGTGCCCGGCGTGGGTGTCGCCGTGGCATAGAACCCGGAGAGGCTCGCACCGGCCGCGACGCCGTTGCAGCTGTCCGGAGACCAGGGCGACGGGCCGTCGGAACTGCCAATCGTAATCGTGAAGCCGGACTTGACGGCGACGTCCGCGTAGCCGAGGTCCGGAGAGATGAAGCCCTGACCGCCCGCCAGCGGAGGCGTTGCGAGCGCCACCAGGCCCGGGGCGAAGTAACCACTGGCGCAGGACGATCCATACATGAACTGCGAGGTCGAGATGATCCGCATCGACGCAATGGCGGACGCTTCGTTGCCGGCCAACCGCGCCCTCAGCAGCATCGGGGTGGCCAACGCCGCCAGAATACCGATGACGGAGATGACCAGCAGCAGTTCAATCAGCGTGAAGCCGCCTCGAGAATTCCGTTTCATGGCCGCACACCATCTTCGCCTGACTTCATCTTGGGCCCGGCGCCCCGAACTTCGGGACCCGGCCGGGAGCCGCACTCAACCTCGCCGACACGAACCGACAAACGGAGGGGGACGCCCGCGAACTGGCGAGCATCCCCCTGTGAGCGTAACCGCTCTGGACCGGGTCTGCCGCCTCGACTACTGGATCGGGGTGGCGCCGGCGGGAGCCGCCGTGTCGGTCATCGCCAGGGCCGCCATCTGCGTCGCCTGGAAGATCGTCCCGGTGGTGTTCGTGCCGAACGCCCGCGTGCCGCCTCCGGCCGTCGGGGTCGCCGTCGCATTGTAGCCCTGAACGACCGCGCCGGCCGCCAGACCGTTGCAGGACGCCGGAGCCGCCGCCGCCACGCCGGACGAGCTGCCCATGGTCACCGTGTAGCCGCTCTTCTGCACCGTGTCAGCCGCACCAAGGTCCGGGCTGATGAACGCCGTGCCAGCCGCCGGGGCCGTCCCGAGGTTCGACATGCTGGGCGAGTAGAAGCCGTTGCCGCAGCTCGCGGAGAAGGTCGACTGCGCGCTGTTGATGGCGCGGAGCGAACCGATCGCCGACGCTTCGTTGCCCGACTGACGGGCGCGGAGCAGACCCGGCACGGCGATGGCGGCGATGATGCCGATGATCGCCACGACAATCAGCAGTTCGATCAGCGTGAAGCCCTTGTTGTTCTTGATCATGATCCTCGTCCCTCTCTCGTTACGGTAACCGTGGGTGATGGTGAATCCGGTTCAGCCGCAGCCACCTGCGCGGCCATAGCCACCCGGTGACTGCCGGGCAACCTCTCTAATAGCAATGCCGGTGCCACCTCTCAACGAGACAGATACTATGCAGCTAAGTGATTGCAATAAAGGAACTTACTAGTTAATGGCACCAGACGCGTCTGCCGCCAGGCGCCAAGCCGGTGACAATTGGCGGCACTTCCACTGCCACTATTTGTCAATCCGGCGAACCTCGGACAATATCTGGTATCCACGGCCCTTCTCACCCCTGCCCAGGCCTTCACCAGGCACGTAGTCCCGCCGTGTCCGAAAGTCGGACACCCGGCCGGAGGTCGGCGAACCGACAGGGGGAGCACGGCCCTCGGCTCGCGGCCCCGGCTTCCGGCTCGCGGCTTCCGGCTTCCGGCTCGCGGCTAGCCCCTAGCCCCTAGCCTCTAGCCCCTGGCCCCTAGCCTCTAGCGAAGCCCGTGTTTGTCGAGGAGATAGCGGAACTGCCGCGGGGTGATGCCAAGCAGTCTGGCTGCTCGATCGTGACGTCCGCCGGCTTGGGAAAGCGCCTGGGCGACGTATTCTCGTTCCTGCGCGTCGAGGTGTTTCGGCAAATCGAGGCCTGTCGGGGGCAGCGCCACGTTCTCGTCTTCGTGGCGCGCAGGTCGAGAGTCAATTCCTTGACACACCTCAGCCGGCAGGCTCGCGGCCTGGATGGCCTCCGACCGTTCGAGAGCGACCGCCCGCTCGATGACGTTCTCGAGCTGACGCACGTTCCCTGGCCAGGGATAGGCCTCCAGCAGGTGCAGGGCTTCAGCAGACACCCCGTCGATCCGTTTGCCCATCTGGGTGCGGAACCGACCGAGGAAATGCTCCGCCAGCAGCGCGATGTCTTCGCGACGTTCACGCAGCGGCGGCAGGTGCACCGCGATGACGTTGATCCGGTAGTAGAGGTCCTCCCGGAAACGGCCGTCCGCCATCATCTGCGGCAGGTCGCGGTTCGTGGCGGTGATGACGCGGATGTCCGCCTCGATCTCGTCGGTGCCGCCGAGCCTCCGGTACCGGCGTTCCTGCAGCACGCGGAGCAGCTTGACCTGCATCAGCGGACTCATCTCGGAGATCTCGTCGAGGAACACTGTGCCCCGCGCCGCGACTTCGATGAGCCCCTTTTTCGTGGACGCGGCACCGGTGAACGCGCCCCGCATGTGACCGAACAGCTCCGACTCGAGCAGTGTTTCCGGCAGCGCGCCGCAGTTCAGCGCGACGAACGGGTGCTCGTGCCGAAGGGAGTTGACGTGAATGGCCCGGGCGACGAGTTCTTTCCCGGTGCCCGACTCGCCGGTGATGAGAATCGTGCTGTTGGTCGGCGCGACGGTCTCGATGAGGTCGAACAGCGACTGCATCGCGCGGCTGCGTCCGACGAGATTCGAGAACGAAGAGGTCGTGCGGAGCGCCCGCTTCAGCAGCACGTTTTCCTGCCGGAGCACGCGCCGCTCCATCGCGTTGCGCACCTTGGCCTTGAGGGCCTCGACATCGAACGGCTTGGAGATGTAGTCGTACGCGCCGAGGCGCAGGGCCTCGACCGCGGTGTCGGTGGACGCGAACGCCGTCACCATGATGCCGACCATGTCGGCGTCGATGCGTTTCGCTTCCCGCAGCACCTCGACGCCGCTCATGTCCGGCATCTTGATATCCGAGATGAGCAGGTCGACGGGCTCGCGTTCGAGTACCGAGAGCGCGGCCCGGCCGCTCTCGGCGAGCACGACGGCGTACCCCTCACGCTTCAGGACGATGTTGAGCAGTTCCCGCATCGACCGCTCGTCGTCGACGACGAGGATCCGTCCACGGGGCGCCTCGGTGCGGGTGGCGTCGTCGCTCATCATCGGCCTCACGCCGCCTCGACCGCCGCGGGCAGCCACACGGTCACCGTGGTGCCGGCCCCCGGCTTCGACACGACACGAATCTCTCCGCCATAATCGCTGACGATACGATGCACGATCGCCATGCCGAGCCCGGTCCCCGAGGCGAACGTACTGTGGAACGGCTGGAAGATCCGCTCCAGTTCTTCTTCGTACATGCCGACGCCGGCATCGCGCACCTCGAGGACGGCACCAGCCCCGCCTTCACCGCCGCGCGCGCCAAGGCGGAGCACCCCGCCGTCCGGCATCGCCCGGAGGCCGTTGGTCGCGAGGTTCCACACGATCTGCGACAACTGGCCTTCGTCGGCGTCGCACCAGACCGGCTCGGCCGGCACGTCCTCCTCCACCTGGTGGTCGGCACGCAGATCCGAGCTGTTGCGCAGCAGCATGGCCGTGTCGTGAATCGCGCGGCGCACGTCGACGCGTGTCACCCGGAATCGCCTCGGCCGCGCGTAGGCGAGGAAATGGTCAATCGTCTCGTTGAGCCGCGCCGATTCGCGGAGCACGATGTCGAGCAACTGGGCCTGTTCGTCGTTCAGCGCCAGCTCCTGTCGGAGGAGCTGGATCGATCCCGACATCGACGCGAGCGGATTTCGAATCTCGTGGGCGATGCCCGCCGCCATCTCGCCCACCGCCGCCAGGCGCTGCTGCAGGCGCGAGTCCCGCTCGAACCGGCGCAGCATCGTCACGTCCTGGAACGTGAACAACACGCCCGTCCGCACCCCCCCGGTCAAGAACGCGGTCCCGCTCAGACCCAGATCGATCTCCCGGCCGTCCGGACGTCGGAACCGGTAGTCCGCGCGGCGGCTGCCCGGGTGGTCGGGTTCCGCGTCGAGACGGCGCGCGTAGTCCCCCGGCAGTTGCAGCACCTCGGAAGCGGGCGCGCCGATCACGTCGGCGGCGGCTCGCCCGGTGATCGCTTCGGCCGCGCGGTTGAACGTCAGGATCTTCCCGGAGGGCCCGGTCGTCACCAGGCCCATCGTCAGGTTCTCGATGATGTGCTGGCTGTAGGCCTGGAGACTCGCGATCTGCGTCGACGCCGCCGCCAGTTCCCGCTTCGTGCGCGACGCCCGTTCGGCCAGCGAACCGCTCAGGGCCGCCACGGCCACGAATCCGGCGACGTTCGTGGCCACCGTGTAGAACGCGATCTGGGGGTCGGGCAAGGCCAGGGGAAGTGCGGTCCACGACCGCCAGCCCGGCAGGTCCGGCCGCACCATCTGGGCGACGACCTCCAGGACGTAGAGGAGCGACGCGAGGGCCGCCACCATCATCGCCCCGCGCCGCTGCAGCAGCAGGCTGGCGGCGATGATCGGCAGGACGAACAGCGAGGAGAAGTAACTGGCGACGCCGCCCGTGAACCACACGAAGGCGGCGACGGTCAGCGCGTCCGCGCCCAGCTGGAGGTCGAGCGGCCAGCGGCGCCCTTCCGAGGGCTGCAGCACCGTCGCGTAGAGGGCCGACAGCACGTAGGTCAGGCCGATCAGGGCGAACAGCGGCCACGCCGGCGCGTGCGGCGCCGCGTACCACTGCACCACGGCCGCCGATCCCAGCAGCACGGTGCTGATCACCAGCCGCAGGCCAATCAGTGCGGCCAGCGTGCGTTGCAACGGGCGGTCGGCCATGGTGCCCCCGAACCGTCTCCCGTTACGTCAGCTTGCTGATCATCGCGAAGATCGGCATATACATCGCGATGACGATGCCGCCGACGATGCCGCCGAGGATGGCAATCATCAACGGTTCGAGCAGCGTCAGCAGCCCGGCCACCGCGGTATCGACTTCTTCTTCGTAGAAGTCCGCGATCTTCGCGAGCATCGTGTCGAGGGCGCCCGTCGCTTCGCCGACGCCAATCATCTGCGACACCATCGTCGGGAATACCCCGGTCTCCTTCAACGGCGCCGACACGGTCTCGCCGCGCTCGATGCTCTTGCGCACGGCCACGATGGCGTCTTCGACGATGACGTTGCCGGCGGTCTTGGCCGTGATGTCGAGGCCGTCCAGGATCGGCACGCCGGAACTGATGAGCGTGGACAACGTCCGGCAGAAACGGGCGACCGCGATCTTCCGCAGGATGAGCCCCAGGACCGGGGAGCGCAGCAGCATCCGGTCGATGGTGTGCCGTCCGTTGTCGGTCTGGTAGTACTGCCGGATCGAATAGACCGCCACGGCGCCGCCCACGAGGATGAACGGCATGAAGCGGACGAGGGCGTTGCTCAACCAGATGACGAACTGCGTCGGCAGCGGCAGTTCGGCGCCGAGGCCCGCGAACATCGCCGCGAAGGTCGGGATGACCTTCCAGAGGATCAGCGCCACGATGACGACGGCGATCGAGATGACCGCGATCGGATACATCATCGCCGACTTGACCTGCCCCTTCAGCTTGACGTTCTTCTCGATGTAGACCGCCAGCCGCTTCAGGATCGTGTCGAGGATACCGCCCGCTTCGCCCGCCGCCACCATGTTGACGTACAACGCGTCGAACGCCTTCGGGTGCTTGCGCATCGCGTCGGCCAGCGAGGCGCCGCCTTCGACGTCCGCCCGGGTCTGCATGATGACGCCGGCGAAGTTCTTGTCCTCTTCCTGGCCGCCGAGGATCTCGAGACACTGGACGAGCGGAAGGCCCGCGTCGATCATCACCGAGAACTGCCGGGTGAAGATCGCCAGGTTCTTCGCCGCCACGCTCTTGCCCTTGCGCCCGGTCTTGACCGGCGCATCCGCCTTGCTCTTCGACGCTTCGATCCGGGTCACGAGAATCTGCTCGCGCCGCAGGGCGGACACGGCACCCTCGACCGTGTCGGAGATCCGCTCGCCCTTGACGACTTCGCCCGAACGCGTCCGTCCCGTGTAGGTAAACGTGGCCATGTCCGTGTGTCCTCAGTCCTAACGACCACCGATCCCGGCGTGCCTGCCCGCCGCCGGCCGGCCGGTGCCCGCCCCGGCCACCACGCCCGCGCCGCGGGCGATCATCTCCTTCAACTCGTCCTTCATCGACGACGCCGCCTTGTCAGCCCTGTCGAGCACTGCGCTGA
>CAZJRM010000075.1:19178-21504 GCA_964547975.1 uncultured Vicinamibacterales bacterium
GAATGCGAAGGTTGCCATCGGAAATGCCTCCTACCGGCGCGCGGGACTCGCCGCGCCCGTGACGCGCCCCAGCCCCGCGCCGGCCACCACGCCGACGCCGCGGTTGATCATGTCGGTCAGCTCGTCCTTGTGCGAGGACGCCGAGAGGGCCGTGTCGAGGGTGATCTGGTGGTTCAGGTACAGGGTGGCCAGCGCCTGGTTGAAGGTCTGCATCCCGACCTTCTCCTGCCCCGCCTGCATCGACGCGTAGATCTGGTGGATCTTGTCCTCGCGGATGAGATTGCGGACGGCCGGCGTCGGGACCAGAATCTCGACCGCGACGACGCGGCCCCGGCCGTCGGTGCGCGGCAGCAGCGTCTGACAGACGATGCCCTCGAGCACCATCGACAGCTGCGTGCGGATCTGCGACTGCTGGTGCGCGGGGAAGATGTCGATGATGCGGTTGATCGACTGCGCCGCCGAGTTGGTGTGCAGCGTCGCGAACGTCAGGTGACCGGTTTCGGCGACCCGCAGGGCCGACTCCACCGTCTCCAGGTCGCGCATTTCACCGATGTAGACGATGTCGGGGTCTTCGCGAAGCGCCGAGCGCAACGCTTCGGCGAAACCCAGGGTATCGCTGAGGACCTCGCGCTGGTTCACCAGGCAGCCCTTGTGCTGGTGCAGGTACTCGATGGGGTCCTCGATCGTGAGGATGTGCGCGTTCCGTTCGCGGTTGATCTTGTCCACCATCGCGGCGAGCGTGGTCGACTTGCCCGACCCGGTCGGGCCGGTCACCAGCACCAGGCCTCGCGGGCGCTCGGCCAGGCTCGTAATGACCGGAGGCAACCCGAGTTCGCGCAGGCCGCGGATCTCTTCCGGGATGAGACGGTAGACGGCCGCCACGGCCCCGCGCTGGCTGAACACGTTGCAGCGGAAGCGGGCGAGCCCGCGGACGCCGAACGAGAAGTCGAGTTCCAGCTGGTCTTCGAACCGCTTCTTCTGGGCGTCGCTGAGCACGCTGTAGCACAGCCGCTTGGTGTCGGACGGCGTGAGTTCGTCCAGCGGCAGCCGCTGGAGCTTGCCGTGGACCCGGACCTGGGGCGGCGTGCCGCTGGTGATGTGGAGGTCGGACGCCCCCATTTCGAACGTCGTCTTGAGCAATTCTGGCAGCGTCGTCATCAACCCGTCTCCAGCGGTCCCCGCCGCGGGGCCGCGTCGAACTACCCCACGGTCTCCCGGAGCACTTCTTCGATGGTGGTCACGCCTTCCTTGATCTTGCGCAGGCCGCTCTGCCGGAGGGTGAGCATGCCCTCCTCGGTGGCCTTCCTGCGCAGTTCTAGGCCGGATGCCCCAACCAGGATGAGCTCCTTCAGGGACTCGCTGACATCCATCACTTCATAGAGGCCGACCCGCCCCTTGTAACCCGTGCCATTGCATTTTTCGCACCCGGCGCCGTGCATGGGCACCACCGAGCCGGCTTCCTCCGGTCGGAAGCCCACCTTGGTCAGGGCGGCCGGCGGCACCGGGTTCTGCTGCTTGCAGTTCGCGCAAACGCGGCGCACGAGTCGCTGGGCGCAGATCAGGTTGACCGAACTCGACACGAGGAACGGCTCGATGCCCATGTTCATGAGACGGCTGATGGTGCTCGGCGCGTCGTTCGTGTGGAGCGTGGAGAGAACCAGGTGGCCGGTGAGTGCCGCTTTGACCGCGATCTCGGCGGTCTCGAAGTCGCGGATTTCGCCGACCAGGATGATGTTCGGGTCCTGGCGGAGGAAGGCGCGCAAGGCGGCCGCGAACGTCAGGCCGATCGTTTCTTTGATCTGGACCTGGTTGATCCCCGGCAGGTTGAACTCGACCGGGTCCTCCGCCGTCATGATGTTCGTCTCGGGCGTATTGATCCGCGACATGGCCGAGTAGAGCGTGTTCGTCTTGCCGGAGCCCGTGGGCCCCGTGACGAGCACCATGCCCCACGGCTTCTGGATGTTCGCCTCGAACTTGACCAGGGACTCGGACTCGAAACCCAGCCGGGTCATGTCGAGCATGAGTTTGTCGCGGTCGAGGAGGCGGAGGACGATCTTCTCGCCGAACAACGTCGGCAGCACCGAGACGCGGAAGTCGATCTCCTTGGAGCGCCCCTGGTCGTTGTAGCGGATCTTGATGCGGCCGTCCTGGGGCAGCCGTTTCTCGGCGATGTCCAGTTTCGCGAGGATTTTCAGGCGCGACGCGATGGCGTCACGGAACTTCAGCGCCGGGCTCATGACGTTGTAGAGCACGCCGTCGATCCGGTACCTGACGCGGTATTCCTTCTCGTAGGGCTCGATGTGGATGTCGCTCGCGCCCTTCTGGA
>CAZJRM010000076.1:0-21018 GCA_964547975.1 uncultured Vicinamibacterales bacterium
CGTGAGCGGGACCGACGCCGTCGAGGTGGTCGGGCGCCTGGAGTCGCTCGCGAAGAAGTCCCGCAAGGAGCCTCGGTCGTAACGGTATGAGTACACTTACGGTTGCCAATCAGCTCACGCTCTTGCGGATGCTGCTGATCCCGTTCTTTGTCATCCTGGTGGTGTACGGGCAGCAGGGCTGGGCCCTGGTCGTCTTCGTGGTGGCGGGAATCACCGACGGTCTTGACGGGCTGATCGCCCGCCTCACGAATCAGCGGACGAACCTCGGCGCGTGGCTCGACCCCGCGGCCGACAAACTGCTGCTGGTGACGACCTTCGTCGTGCTGACCTTGCCGGGGATCGGCCTGGTGAACCGGTTACCGACGTGGCTGACAATTCTCATCATCTCGCGCGACATCGTGATTGTCGTCACGGTCGCCATCGTGAGCCTGAGCGCAGGGCCGAGGACATTCCGGCCGTCGATCTACGGGAAGGTCGCGACGGCCACGTACATCGTGACCGCCGTGGTCGTGATGGTATTCAACTACCTGGGTCGGAAGTCCGTGCTCGTCGACGTTGGCGTCTACGCCTGCCTGGTGATCACCCTGATCTCGGGGATCCACTACGCCATGAAGGTCCGGCGGATCGTCAACGAACCGCCATCTTCGTCCTGAAGTAGTCGATCGTCCGTTCGAGCCCGTCTTCCAGCGATACCTTGGGTTCCCAGCCGAGTCGCGTGCGTGCGCGCGTGATGTCGGGCTTCCGGACCTTCGGGTCGTCGGTGGGCAGGGGCATGTGCACGACGCGGCTCGACGAACCCGTCATCCGCACGATGGTTCGGGCGATCTCCTCGATCGTGAGTTCGTGCGGATTGCCGATGTTGACCGGGTCGTTCACGTCCGACAACATCAGCCGGATCACGCCGTCGACGAGGTCACTGACGTAGCAGAAACTCCGCGTCTGCCGGCCGTCGCCGAAGATCGTGATGTCCTCGTCGCGCAACGCCTGGCTGATGAAGTTCGGCACCGCGCGGCCGTCCTTCAGCCGCATGCGGGGGCCGTAGGTGTTGAAGATGCGGACGATTTTCGCGTCGACGCCGTGGTACCGGTGGTAGGCCACGGTCATCGCTTCGGCAAATCGCTTGGCTTCGTCGTAGACGCCCCGCGGCCCGACCGGGTTGACGTTGCCCCAGTAGGCTTCGGTCTGCGGGTGTTCGAGCGGATCGCCGTAAACCTCGGACGTCGACGCGATGACGAACCTCGCGCCCTTCGCTTTCGCGAGGCCCAGCGCCTTGTGCGTCCCGAGGGCGCCCACCTTCAGCGTCTGGATCGGCAGTTCCAGGTAGTCGATCGGACTCGCCGGGCTGGCCCAGTGCAGGACGAAGTCCACGGGGCCATCGACGTTGATGTAGTTGGTGACGTCGTGCTTGACGAACAGGAAGTCGCGATTGGTCAGATGCGCGATGTTGGCCAGGTCGCCGGTCAGCAGGTTATCGATGCCGACCACGCTGTAACCGCGGTCCAGCAGGGTTTCGGAGAGATGGGACCCGATGAATCCCGCCGCTCCCGTGATGACGACACGTGGTTTCATGATGCCTGCCTAGACGGTCGTGTGTTTCGCGAGCCCAATCCCGCGGATGAACGTGAGCCACATGATCTTGAAGTCCAGGCCGAGCGACCAGTTCTCGATGTAGTAGAGGTCGTACTCGATCCGCTTCTCGATCGACGTATTGCCCCGCCAGCCGTTGACCTGCGCCCAGCCGGTAATGCCCGACTTCACCTTGTGGCGGAGCATGTACTGGGGGTAGCGGTGGCGGAACTGCTCGACGAAATAGGGCCGTTCCGGGCGCGGGCCGACCAGTGACATGTCACCCTTCAGCACGTTGAACAGCTGCGGCAGTTCGTCCATGTCGGTCTTCCGGAGGAAGCGGCCGACCGGCGTGCAGCGCGGGTCTTCGTCCCGGGCCCAGATCGGGCCGGTCTCGGCCTCCGCGGCGTCGTACATGGACCGGAACTTGAAGACCGTGAACGACGATCCGTCCAGGCTCATCCGTTCCTGGGAATAGAACACCGGGCCCTTCGAGGTGAATCGTACGAGAAGCGCCAGAATGGCCAGAGGGAGTGCCAGCACGACGAGCGCCGTGATGGAGATCCCGAGGTCGACGATGCGCTTCGCCACCGCGTTCAGGCCCTGCAGCGGGACGTCGTTGAGGTTGATGGTGGGAACCCCGTCGAGGTCCTCGATCCGCGCGCGCAGGGCGATGAACTGCAGCAGGTCAGGCACGATCTTCACGTCGATCAGGTCGCGGCTCGCCGACTCGATCACGTGCAGCATCAACTGGTGTTCTTCGAGCGGCAGCGCCACGTAGATCTGGTCGATGCGTTCGCGCTGGGCGATCTCGCTGACGTCCGTCGTCGTGCCGAGCAGCGGCAGCCCCCGGTACGCGAGGTGGTCCTGCGTGGCGCGATCGTCCACGAAGCCGGCGATCTGGTAGCCCAGTTCGCGGTGTTCGATGATCTTGTCGGCGACCACGCGGCCAAGTTCTCCGGCGCCGACGATCAGCACCCGTTTCAGCCCGATACCCGCGCGCCAGCGGCGTTCGAGCACGTGGCGGATGAGCGTGCGCGACCCGTACGTCAGCGTCACGTTCGTGCCGAGGAAGAGCACCCAGACGATCTGCGAGACCTCGAGCACACCCCGGTCCTTGAGGGCCGACGGGACGTAGTAGGCCTGGAAGTACAGCGTGCTGACCACGCCCAGCATGACGGCGACCACGCTGCCGACCAGCACCGCGAAGAAGTCGTCGACACGCGACCGGTTCCGGCGCAGCGAATACAGGCCCTGGAAGTAGTAGGCGACCGGGACGAGCACGGCCACGAACGGGATGACGGCGGCGTACTGCTCGAACGGCGGCAGCCCCTTCGTGACGGGAATCAGGCCCGCCTTGAACCGCAGGAGGTACGCCAGCACGAACGCACCCGCGCCAAGCACGGCATCCGTCAGGATGTAGATGGTCGCGAGGGTCCGTTTGTATCGTTTGACCATGTCCCTACGTCGTCGTCAGGACGGCGTCGACCATCCCGCGGACCTCTGTCGCAAACCGTTCCCGGCTGAATCGTTCGGCGTGCCGCCGGATCGCGCCACGGTCGAACTCCCGGGCGATCGCCAGGCGCACCGCCTCGCCGAACGCCTCCGGCCGGCCGTCCGTGACCAGCGCTCCCGTGACCCCGTCCACCACCGTCTCCAGCGCCCCGCCGTCGGCGATGGCCACCACGGGCGTGCCGCATGCCTGCGCTTCGAGCGGCACGATCCCGAAGTCTTCGACGCCAGGCAGCAGCACCGCCCCGGCCCGACGGTATTCGTGCCGGATCTCCTCGTCCGTCAGCCGGCCGAGGAACTCCGCCGACGGACCCGCCTGGCGCCGCAGGCGTGCCAGTTCCGGGCCGTCGCCGACCACCCGCAATGACACGCCCGCCGTCCGGCAGGCGTCGATCGCCAGATCGATCCGCTTGTACGGCACCAACGCCGACACAACGAGCGCGTGGGTGCCCCTCCGCTCGTTGGCCGGCGTGAAGAACGCCGTGTCCACGGGAGGGTACACGACGTCCGCCTCCCGATTATAGTATGTCGCGATCCTCCCTGCGACATACCGCGAGATGGCGACGTAGCGTCCGGCCCGGCCGGACGTCGCCGCGTCCCACCGCGCGAGCCACCCCAGCACCGGGCGCAGCGCCGCGCTTGCCAGCGCGCCGACCCGCTCCGGGCCGAAATACGCGTCGAACTGGTCCCAGGCGTACCGCATGGGCGTCAGGCAGTAGCACACGTGGCGCCCGGGATCCGGGACGATGACCGACTTGACCGCGCAATGACTGATGCTCAGCACGGCATCGTAACCGTGGAGGCGCAACCGCTCGACGGCCGCCGGGAACAGCGGCAGGTAGTGGCGGTAGAGTCGCGACGCGAACGGCAGGTGCTGAATGAACGAGGTCTGGATTCGGTGGCGTTCGATGCCGGCCGACACCGACCCCCGGACGTGGAGCAGGGTGTAGAGGTCCGCATCGGGGAATACCTCACACACGGCGTCGAGCACCTTCTCGCCGCCGCGCATGCCGGTGAGCCAGTCGTGCACGATGGCCAGGCGGGGAGCGCGATCAGCCATCCAGCGCTCCGACCTCGCCGTACACGTCCAGGACCTGGCGCACGGACGACTCCCACGAGAAGCACCGCGCCCGGCGCAGGCCGGCGTCGCGCATTGAGGCGCGGAGCTGGTGGTCGGACAGCACCCTGATGAGTCCCGCCGCGATCGCCGCCGGCTGGTACGGATCGACGAGCAGCGCCGCGTCGCCCAGCACCTCGGGCAACGAGGACGTATTCGACGCGACGACGGGCGTTCCGCTGGCCATGGCCTCGAGCGGCGGGAGGCCGAAGCCCTCGTACAGCGACGGAAACGCGAACACGGTGGCGAGCCGATAGAGCGACGCGAGGGTCTGGTAGGGGACGAATCCCAGAAAACGGACGTGTTTGTGCAGCTTGTGACGGTCCACGGCGCGCCGCAGCGGCGGGTACTTCGAGATCTGGTCGCCGATGATGAGCAGTTTGAGCCGTTCGAATCCTTCGCGCCGGACGAGGTGGAATGCTTCGATGAGCCGTTCGAGGTTCTTGTGGGGCTTGATGTTGCCCACATACAGGATGTACGGCCCGTCGAGCTGGTAACGTTCGCGGGTGTTCTGTAGGTCCTCACCCGGCGGCGCGTCGAGGAACCTGGCGTCGATGGCGTTGTAGATGACGACCACCCGTTCGGGCGGCACGCCGCAGAACCTGACAATGTCGGCTTTGGAGGCTTCCGAGACCGTCAGCACGCGTTCGGCGCGGTGCGCGGCCGTCCACAGGCTGGCTTTCGCGTAGCCGTACGCCAGACGGTTCGGCAGGTACTGCGGGAACATCAGGTGGATGCAGTCGTGAATGGTCACGACCGACCGGCACGGCACGAGCGGCGGCAGCACGTAGTGCGGCGCGTGGAACAGATCGGCGCGTATCTGCACCAGGCGCGCGGGGATCGTGAACTGCTCGCTGATCGAGTAGGGGCGCGACGTATCCACCACCGACGTGAAGTTCGGCGCCATGGCCGCAAGCGCGTCGGCGTCGCTGGGGCGGCATACCAGTGCGTACTCGCGCTCCCGGTCGAAGCGGGCGAGGTACTGCAGCAGGTTCCGGATGTAGGTGCCGATGCCGAAGTCGTGCAACTTGCGGACATCGATGGCAATACGCACGGGTGTGACGGTCTCCGTTCCTCGTGGAGGTTCACGATACCACAGGCGCCCGGCCCGGCCGCCCCGGCATCCTAGGTCGCGGGCCAGCGCCCGCGGAGCCGGAGATAGGCCTTGAGCAGCGGTGCCCACCGGGGATGGTGCTTCTCGTAGAACCGCACCTGGCTCCGGCGGTAGTGCCGTTCCGTGGCCTCCGGGCGCTGGCGGCCGGACCGGCCCCGGAGGTGCGTGATGCAGGCGTCCGGCGTGAAGAGGATCCGTTTGCCGAGCCGTCGCAGGGCCGCGCAGAAGTCGACGTCTTCCGCGTAGAGAAAGTAGCCGTCGTCCAGCAGGCCGGCGGCCCGGGCATCACGGGTCCACACGAGCAGGCACGCCCCGCTGACCCAGTCGGGGAACGACGGCACGCGGGTCATCCGCTCGACGTGGCCGGCGACGGGCGCCACGCCGCGTTCGTGCAGGCGCACGAGGCACTTCTGCCTGAGCTCGTTCCACGGCGACATCATCCTCCCGAACGACAGTTCCGTCCGGCCGTGGCCATCGACGATACGCGGCCCGGCGGCGGCCGCATCCGGGTGGTCTCGGAGCGCAGCCACGAGTGCGTCGAGTGATCCTGCCGGCACCAGTGTGTCACTGTTGAGCAGCAGGCAGAGGGCTCCCGACGCCGCGGCGATGCCCAGGTTGTTGGCTCCGGCAAATCCGAGATTGCGGCCCGCGTCGATGGTGCGAACGCCGGGAAACGCGGCGCGGACCGCGTCGAGGCTCCCATCCGACGACGCGTTGTCGACGACGATGATCTCGTGGGTCCCGGAGAAGGGGTGCGCGTCGATCGAGGCCAGGCAGGCCAGCAGGTCGGCCTTCGTATTGAAGCTGACGATGATCGTGGTGAGCGTGATCATGCGCGGTCCACGGCGTGCTCGATGACGGTGAGCGTGGCCGTCGCGGCGGCCGGCCAGGAGTAGCGGGGCAGCAGCGTCGCGGCGGCGGAGAGCGCCCGGGACCGGGCCGATTCGTCGGTCAGCAGCCGGGCAAGCGCCGCCGACGTGCCGGCGATGTCGCCGGCGGGCACGTACGTCGCCGCATCGCCGTAGACCTCGCGGGCGACAGCGGTGTCGAGTACCACGATGGGAACTCCGTGCGCCAGCGCCTCGAGCGGCGGCAGGCCGAATCCTTCGTACTCCGACAGGAACGCGAAGACCGACGCCCGCGCATACAGGTCCGCCAGGACATCGTCGCCCACGTAGGACCGGAAACGGGCCGAACCGGCAACGCCGTGTTGCCGGAGGATCGTCTCCAGATCCTGGGCGGGCCACGTCCGATTCTCGCCGACGATGTCCAGCCGGGCGCCGGGCACCTGGCGAAGGGTTGCCGCGAAGGCCTCGATGAGATCGGGCAGGCGTCGGCGATTGAAGACGGAGCCGGCAAACAGGACCAGCGGCTCGCGGCGCGAGGCCGGCGAAGGCGCGGCGGGCATCCCGAGTCCGAGCGGCACCACGGTGATGCGCGCGGCAGGTACGTGGGCCAACCGGACGATCTCGTCCCGCGAGAAGATCGAGTCCGTGAGGATACGACGCGCGTGTGTGGCCGCGGCACGAGTGATCAGGCCGCGGCGTACACGTTCACGCGGACGGAACCACTCGGGACGCGCCATGTAGGAGAGATCGTGAATGGTCAGGACGACCGGGCAGCCGACCATGAGCGGGGCCGTGTAGGCCGGGGCCCAGAGGACGTCCGGCCGGTCGCGCCCGAGCGCACGACTCAGCGTCACCTGTTCCCAGAGGGTGCCCCCGTTCCCGGGCAGGAGGCGCAGCGAACAAGGCAGCCCGGTGAGCGCCTCCACCGTGGCGGGCTCGAGCGCGACGGGCGTGTAGAGCCACAGCTCATGGGGAAACGCCGGCTGCCGAGCCCACTCCCGCAGGATGCCGAGGAGGTAGCGTCCCACGCCGGTGGCGCGGCCGGCGAGTTCCCGGGCGTCGATCGCCATCTTCACGGGCGTTGACCTCCCGCCGCGGCAGCGAACCGATCGAGCAGATGAGCGGCCGACCCGCGCCAGTCGAAATGCTGCGCCTGTGCCAGGCCGCGGGTCCGCATGGCGGACGCCAGGCCGGGTTCGGTCAGGACTCGGCACATGGCGGTCGCAAGCGCCTCGTGGTCGTCGGGATCGGTGTAAAGGGCGGCGTCGCCGCCCACCTCGGGGAGCGCGCCGCGGTCCGTGGTGATCACGGGAATTCCGAGCGCCATGGCTTCGAGGACGGGAATCCCGAAGCCCTCCATGTAGGAGGGCAGCACCAGCATCGACGCCCCGCGGTACACCGCGAGCCGGTCGCTCGGCTGGAGGTAGCCTCGGGCGTCGATCCGCGCGCCGATCGGAGTGGCGAGCGCCTGCGCGATCGTCCCGGCAGCCATGGGCGGGATCCCGCCGGCCAGGACGAGCTGTGGCGCCTCGGGCATTCGCTCGACCAGGAGGCGATAGGCTGCGATGAGTCCAGGCACGTTCTTTCGGGGTTCCAGCGTGCCGACGAAAAGAATGTACGGGTGGGAACGCGGAAGGTCCGCACCTTCGGCCGCCGAACCCTGAGACGGGCCCGCGTTCGGGATCCAGTCGGGGACGCCTGGACGGACGACGACGAGGCGGTCTTCGGGAACCGACAGACGGCGGATCGCTTCGCGCGCGGTGTAGTGGGAGATCGTGACGACCAGGTCCGCGCCAGAAACGGAGCGCTGGATCATGGCCGGGAAGTCCCGCTTCATCTCGCCCCAGGTCCGTTCGGGATGGTCGAGGAAGTCGAAGTCGTGCAGCGTGACGGCCCGCACCCGCGCCCGGGTTGGCAACGGCAGTGGCGTCGGCGAAAAGGCGACATCCGGAGCCGGCCCGCCCGCGAGCCACTCGACCGGGGGCCACCCGGTCCGGTTCCAGGCCCAGGTCAACAGGCGGACGGGGATTCGACGGTCCACGAATCGGGCCGCCTTCAGTTCCGCCAGCGTTTCCGGCGTCGGGCGGTCCTTCCAGGAACTGACGAACAGGCTCAGGTCGACCGGGGCGGTGGGGTGACCTGCCGTGGCCACCTCGAGGACGCCCCGCATGAGATAGTGGACCCATTCGCCCACGCCGGTTCGGGCGCGCAGGGCGGGGCGATAGTCGACCAGCAGTCGCATGCGGCGGCTATGGTACCCCGAACTGGCGAGCGACGCCACGGCTGACGTGCTGCGGGCGCAAAGTCTTGCGTATCAATACCTTGACAGCTTTTTGATCGTACAGTAGTGTTGGGTGTTTTCCGAGCGGGGGCCGAAGTGCGCCCGGCCGGGCCAAGGATTCATCACCATGAAACTCGCGGTTGTCGGGACGGGCTACGTCGGGCTGGTTGCCGGCGCATGCTTCGCCGAAAGCGGCAACGACGTTGTCTGCGTCGACAAGGACGAAGCGAAGATCCGTCTCCTGCGGAAGGGCAAGATCCCGATCTACGAGCCCGGTCTCGAGGAGATCGTGCGGACCAACCGGGCGGAACGCCGACTGACGTTCACGACCGATCTGGCGCGGGCCGTCCGTGCCGCCCAGGTCATCTTCATTGCCGTTGGCACGCCCCAGGGCGAAGACGGGTCGGCGGATCTGCAGCACGTCATGTCGGTCGCGAGGGACATCGCGAAGGCGATGAACGGCTACAAGGTCATCGTCGACAAGAGCACGGTGCCGGTCGGGACCTCCGAGAAGGTCCGCGACATCATCCGCCGCGAGACGACGCATCCGTTCAGCGTCGTGAGCAACCCGGAGTTCCTCAAGCAGGGGGCCGCGGTCGATGATTTCCTGAAGCCGGATCGGGTGGTCATCGGCGCCGAGGACGACAAGGCCGCCGAGATCATGCGGCAGTTGTACCAGCCGTTCACCCGCACCGGCGCGCCCATCATGGTCATGGACTGTGCCAGCGCCGAGATTTGTAAGTACGCGGCGAACGCGCTGCTGGCGACGCGGATTTCGTTCATGAACGAGATCGCGACGTTGTGCGAACGGTTCGGCGCCGATGTGGATCACGTGCGCCGGGCGGCAGGGGCGGATCGCCGAATCGGGCCGCAGTTCCTGTTTCCCGGCTGTGGGTACGGCGGGAGTTGTTTTCCCAAGGACGTCAAGGCGATCGTCAAGTTCGCCGCGGACAAGAGCTACGACTTCCGCATCCTGAAAGCCGTGGAAGCGGTGAACGAGTCGCAGAAACTGCGGCTGGCCGAGCGGATCGAGGCGCACTTCGGGGCCTTGAAGGGCCGTACCATCGCGGTCTGGGGCCTGGCGTTCAAGCCGAGGACCGACGACATGCGCGAGGCGCCGGCCATCGTGATCATCAACCGGCTCCTGGCGGCCGGGGCGAGAGTCCAGGCGTTCGACCCGGCCGCGATGGATGTCGCCCGGCGGATCTTCGGGTCGCGCGTGACGTTCGCCGCGCACAGCTACGACGCGCTGGCCGGGGCCGACGCGCTGGCGGTGGTGACGGAATGGAACGAGTTCCGCGAACCCGACTTCGCGAGGATGCGCAAGCTGATGGCGTCGCCGCTCGTCTTCGACGGACGTAACGTCTACTCCAAGGAACTGATGAAGACTCATGGGTTCACCTACTATTCCATCGGGCGGTAAGTCGACCGTCCTGGTGGTCGGCGGGGCCGGGTACATCGGCAGCCACGCGGCGAAGGCCCTGGCGGCGGCGGGGCGCCGTGTCGTGGTGCTGGACGACCTGTCCAATGGACATCGCGACGCCGTGCGGTGGGGTGATCTCGTCGTCGGCTCGATTCGCGACGAAGCGCTCGTGGCGTCCACGATCGAGCGCTACCAGGTGTCGGCCGTCATGCACTTCGCGGCCTGGCTGTACGTCGGCGCGTCGATGACGGACCCGTCGGGGTATTACGCCAACAACGTCGAAGGGACGCTGGCGCTGCTGCGGGCGATGGTCACAGGCGGCGTGTCGCGCCTGGTGTTCTCGTCGACGGCGGCGGTGTTCGGCAACCCGGAACGCACGCCCATCGACGAAACGCATCCGACAAGGCCGATCAACCCGTACGGCGAGACGAAACTCGCGATCGAGCGGGCGCTGCCGCACTTCGAGCGGGCGTACGGCCTGCGCTCCGTCGTCCTGCGGTACTTCAACGCCGCCGGTGCCGATCCGGACGGGGAGATCGGCGAAGCGCACGATCCCGAGCCGCACCTCGTGCCGCTGGCGATCGAGGCCGCGCTCGACGGACCGCCACTGCACGTCTTCGGCGTGGATTACGACACGCCCGATGGCACGTGCCTGCGCGATTACGTCCACGTGTCCGACCTGGCGTCGGCGCACGTGCTGGCGCTCGAACATCTCGACGCCGGCGGGGCGTCGGCCACGTACAATCTGGGGAACGGGCGTCCGTTCTCGGTCAAGGACGTGATGGCGGCGGTCGAACGGGTGAGTGGCCGGGCCGTTCGCTGGACGCCCGGCCCGCGCCGGGCAGGCGATCCTGCCGTCCTGTTCGCCTCGAGCCGGCGTATCCGGGAAGAACTGGGCTGGGCCCCGCGGTTTACCGACCCGACGGAGATCGTCGACACGGCCTGGCGCTGGCGCGTGTCGCATCCCGGCGGCTACGCGACGAAGGACTGACGACATGGCTGGTCTGCGCGGCGTGCTCACCGATCCGCTGTTGTCGGTGGTGATGCCCGTCTTCAACGAAAAGGACACGATCGACGAAATCATCCGGCGGGTGCTCGCGGTCCCGATCCGGATCGAACTCATCGTCGTGGACGACTGCTCGACGGACGGCACCAGGGATATGCTGGTGGCGCTCCAGAAGGAGCTGGGCTTCACGCTCTGCCTGCAGGAGAAGAACGCGGGCAAGGGAGCGGCGCTGCGCCGGGGGTTCCCGGAGGTCACGGGCGACCTCATGGTGATCCAGGACGCGGACCTCGAGTACTCGCCCGAGGAGTATCCGCAGCTCATCGAGCTCATCTGTCAGGGGCGGGCGGACGTGGTCTACGGTTCCCGGTTCCTGGGCCGGCACCGGGTGTTCCTGTTCTCGCACTACCTCGGCAACCGTCTGCTCACCTTCATCACCAACGTGCTGTACAACACGATGCTCTCCGACATGGAGACGTGTTTCAAGGTGATGCGAACGGAAGTGCTCCGTTCGATGACCCTGCGGTCGAACGGCTTCGGGATCGAGCCCGAATTGACCGCGAAGATCTTCAAGCGTCACTACCGCGTGTATGAGGTTCCGATCACCTACGACGGTCGGGGCTATGACGAGGGCAAGAAGATCACCTGGCGTGACGGCCTGGTCGCGCTCTGGGTGCTGATTCGCTACCGGTTCAGCGAGTGAGCCCGCTGCGACGCCTGCTCGAGTACTCGAAGCCGTACCGCGGCCGCTTCGTCCTGGCGGTCCTGGCGATGCTCGCCTACGGCATTGGCTCGACGTGGCAGGCGTACCTCGTCAAGAACGTCTTCGATGACGTCCTGGGGCGGCAGGCCGAGCTGGTGGCGGTCGGCTGGGCGATCGTGGCGTCGTACCTCATTCGCGGCGCCGGGTCGTACTTCTCCGGATTCCTCATGGCGGACGTCGGGCAACACGTGGTGCTCGACCTGCGCAACCAGATGTTCCGGCACACGCTGGGGCAATCGGCCGCGTTCTTCAAGAGCCGGAGCACGGGGCAGCTGCTGTCGCGCCTGACGAACGACATCGCGCAGGTGCAGCAGGCCGTGTCGGACACGGTCGTCGACCTGCTGCGCGAGTCGCTGGCCGTCGTCGGCTACGTCGCGCTGCTGTTCTACTACGACTCGGGGCTGGCGCTCGTCTGCCTGACCGGCGCCCCCATCATCCTGTATCCCCTGGTGAATCTCGGTCGCCGCCTGCGCGCGACCACGCGCCTGAGCCAGGAGCACCAGGAACACATGACGCACGTGGCGACCGAGGCGTACACCGGGCACCGGATCGTCAAGGCCTTCGGCGCCGAAGACCGGGAGAGCCGGCGGTTCGGGACGGCGGCGCACGCGCTCTATCGCGCCAACATGAAGGTGATGGCGGCGGTCTCGATGATGCCGCCGATCATGGAATTGCTCGGCGGCGTGGCCGTGGCCGCCGCGCTCTGGTACGGCGCCCGCGAGATCGCCGGCGGACGGCTGACGCAGGGCGAGTTCACGTCGTTCGTGGCGGCGTTGCTGCTGATGTATACGCCCCTGAAGAAGCTGAGCCGGGTCAACGCCAACGTGCAGCAGTCCATCGCGGCCGCTCAGCGGATCTTCGAGGTGCTCGATACCCACACCGAGGTGCACGACCGGCCGGGCGCGCCCGCCCTGCAGGTCCTGTCGCGGGCGATCGAGTTCCGCGCGGTCACCTTCGAGTACGAAGATGCCGACGGCCGCAACGCCCTCAACGGCGTGAGTTTCACCGCCGACGCCGGCCGGACGGTCGCGATTGTCGGCCGGAGCGGCGCGGGCAAGACCAGCCTCGTCAACCTCATTCCGCGGTTCTACGACGTGACCGGGGGCGAGATCCTGATCGACGGCGTCGACGTGCGGACCGTGTCGCTGGCGTCGTTGCGGAACCAGATCGGCATGGTCACGCAGGAAACCGTGCTCTTCGACGACACCGTCTTCGCCAACATCGCGTACGGCCGCCCGTCGGCGACCGAAGCCGAGGTCGAGGCGGCCGCCCGTTCCGCGCGTGCCCACGAATTCATCGTGGCCATGCCGAAGGGGTATCGGACCGTCATCGGCGAACGTGGCCAGCGCCTGTCCGGCGGGCAGCGCCAGCGTCTCGCCATCGCCCGCGCCCTCGTCAAGAACCCGCCGATCCTGATCCTCGACGAGGCGACCTCGTCGCTGGATCCCGAGTCCGAGGCCCTCGTCCAGGACGCGCTGGCCAACCTCATGCGCAACCGCACGTCCATCGTGATCGCGCACCGCTTGTCGACCGTGCAGCGGGCTGACATGATCGTGGTACTGGACGGAGGGCGTGTCGCCGAACACGGGCGGCACGAAGAACTGATAGCCAGACCCGGCGGGATCTACGCCGGGCTGCACGCGGTACAGTTTGCCGACCACCGCCGGAAACACCGCGAGGCCTGATCCCGCGGCGCCGGCGCACGGAGTCCCATGATCAAGAGCATGACCGGGTTTGCCAACCGCACGCACGAAGACGGAAACGCGACGATTGCCGTCACGATCCGCTCCGTGAATCACCGTTACCTGGACGTCCAGGTGCGCGTGCCGTCGGCCCTGAGTACCCTCGAATCACGGTTGCGCGCCCTCGTGCAGCAGTACGTCGGGCGGGGGCGTGTCGAACTGGGGGTGTCGCTGCAGTCGAGAACCGAGCCCGTGCTGACGGTCGAGGTGAACCAGGCGCTGGTGCAGGCCATCGGCGACGCCATGGATCGCGCCCGGGCGGCCGGCGTCGTCCAGGGCCAGATGACGCCGGGCGACCTGCTGCGTTTCCCCCAGGCGTTTGCCGTGCGCGAACAGTCGCCCGATCTGGACGAGGCGGCCTCGCAGGCCCTCGCCACGGCCGTCGAGCAGGCCGTGACGCTGACGCTGGCGGACCTCGACGAGATGCGGCGGCGCGAAGGCGATCTGCTGCGCGCCGACCTCGACGCCCGCCGCACCGCCGTCGGCGACATGGTCGAGCGGGTCGCGGGGCTGGCGGCGGAAGGCGAAGCCGGGCTGAAGATCAGGCTCGAACAGCGCGTAGCCGAACTCGCGGCGGACGTCAGCATCGACAAAGGCCAGATCGCGCAGGAAGTCGTCCGGTTCGCGGCGCGGTCGGATATCAGCGAAGAAGTGGTCCGTTTCCGCGCCCACCTGTCTCAGTGGTCCGCGCTCAGCGATTCGCCGGAACCCTGCGGGCGGAAGCTGGACTTCCTGCTGCAGGAGATGAACCGCGAAGTCAACACGATGGGGTCGAAAGCGGATGGCCCCGGCGTGCCGGAACTGATCGTGTCGGCCAAGGCCGAACTCGAGAAGATGCGCGAGCAGGTGCAGAATGTCGAATGACGCGCCCGCTCGCGGTCGCCTGTTCGTCGTCTCGGCGCCGTCGGGCGCCGGCAAGACGACGGTCGTCGACGCCGTGGTGGCCGCGACCGTCGGTGTCTCGCGCTCGAAGTCCTTCACGAGTCGCCCGGCGCGGCCCGGCGAACTCGACGGCGAGGCCTACCACTTCGTGTCGCGCGCGCGGTTCGAAGCGATGATCGCGGGCAGCCAGTTTCTCGAGTGGGCCGAGATCGTCGGAAACCTCTACGGGACGAGCCTCGTCGAGACCGAACGTGTGCTGGCGACGGGCACGGACCTCGTGCTGGTCATCGATATCCAGGGCGCGAGGTCGCTCCGCGCGCTCGGACTCGAGGCCGTGTCGATCTTCCTGATGCCGCCGTCAGCCGAGGTCCTCGAGCGGAGACTCCGGGGGCGCGGCGACAGCCCCGAAGACGATATTCGCCGGCGGCTGCAGGTGGCCCGCGACGAAGTGCGGGCGTATCCGGAATACGACTTCGTCGTCGTCAACGACGAGGTCAGGACGTGCGTGAGCGACGTCCAGCGGATCATCCTGGCGGAACGACACCGGCTGGCCGCCATGCGCGCGCAGGCCGAATCCGTGGCGGCCACGTTCGACGAGGCGGCAGGCGCCGAGAGGGCGAAGGGAGTCTGACATGGCGCTCATCGCACTGGGGGTCAGTGGCGGCATCGGTGCCTACAAGGCCGTCGAAGTCGCGCGCGGGCTTCAGAAACGCGGCCACGACGTTGTCGCCGTCATGACGCGCAACGCGCGGCGCTTCGTGACGCCGCTGACCTTCGAGGCCATCACGCGGCGCAAGGTCGTGACGTCACAGTGGACGCCGGGTGAGAACGCCAACGTCGAGCACATCTCCCTGGCGACGGATATCGCGCTGCTGCTCGTGGCGCCGGCAACGGCCAACATCATCGGGAAGTTCGCCTCCGGTATCGCAGACGACTTCCTGTCGTCGCTCTTCCTCGCCACCAGGGCGCCCGTGCTGCTGGCACCGGCGATGAATACGCACATGCTGGAGCACCCGGCGGTCCAGCACAACTTGCGAACCCTCGAAGACAGAGGGGTGCGACTGGTCGAACCCGGGGCGGGTTACCTGGCGTGCGGGTGGGTGGGGAAGGGACGCCTGGCCGAGCCCGAGGATATCGTCGCGGCCGCCGATGCCCTCGTCCGCCCGCCTCAGACCCTGGCCGGCCGGGCGGTCGTCGTCACGGCGGGCCCGACGTATGAAGACCTCGACCCCGTGCGCTACCTGGGCAATCGGTCCAGCGGAAAGATGGGCCTGGCGATCGCGGTCGAAGCACGGCGGCGCGGCGCATCCGTGACGCTGATTCTCGGCCCGAGCACGTTGCCGGTGCCCGCTGACCTCCAGACCGTGCGCGTGCGCCGGGCCGTCGAAATGCACGAAGCCGTCATGACGGGAGCGCGTGACGCGGATGCGGTGGTCATGGCCGCAGCGGTGGCCGACTATCAGCCGGCGTCCACCTCGCCGCAGAAGGTGCGGAAACAGCCCGGGCCGATGACGCTGGAGCTCACGCGGACGCCGGATATCCTCGAGGCGCTGGGCGCCGAGCGGCTGGCTCGTGGCGGCCGTCGTCCCGTGCTCGTCGGGTTTGCGGCGGAGACCGAGGACGTGGTCGGACGGGCGAGGCAGAAGCTCGAGCGCAAACACGTCGATCTGATCGTGGCCAACGACGTGACGGCAGCCGGAGCCGGGTTCGAGGTCGAAACGAACATCGTGACGCTGGTGGGCCCGGACTGGCAGGAGGTGCTGCCCCTGCAGCCGAAGGCGGCCGTGGCGTCCACCCTGATCGACCGGCTGGAGACGCTGCTGGCCCGGGGCTGAGCGCCCGGCGAGGACGAAGGAGACCGATGGCGACGCGCGAGGACCTGGAACAACAACTGCGGGAGCACCTGGCGTTCTACGCCGAGTTGGGCGTGGATGGCTTCCGGGCCGACGCCGGCTGGCGGCGCCGGGCGGACCACGATCCGTCGCATTCGCTCCTCGAGACCGCGGCACCGTCTGACGATGACGGAGAGGCCGCGAACGTCGAGACGGTGCCGGCCGGAACGCCCGCGGCGCCGGTCGTGACCCCGACGGCACCCCACGAATCACTGGATGACATTCGCGCGGAGATCGGCCCGGACTGTTCGCGGTGCAAGCTTCACGGCCTCGGTCGGCGCCACGTCGTCTTTGGCGTCGGCAATCCCAACGCCGACCTGATGTTCGTCGGCGAAGCGCCCGGTCACGACGAAGACGTGCAGGGGATTCCGTTCGTCGGTCGCGCGGGGCAATTGCTGACGAAGATCATCGAGGCCATCAACCTCACCCGTGACGACGTGTACATCGCGAACGTGATCAAGTGCCGGCCGCCGGAGAACCGGAATCCCGAGCCGGACGAAGTCGACACCTGCGAACCATTCCTGTTCCGGCAGGTCCAGGTGATCCGGCCGCGGATCATCGTGGCGCTCGGCACGTTCGCCGCGCGCGCGCTGCTGCGTTCGAAAGAGCCAATCAGCCGCATGCGCGGCCAGATCTTCAAGTACGGTGACGCGCTGCTCATCCCGACGTTCCACCCGGCCTACGTTCTGCGCAACCCTGCCAGCAAGCGCGACGTCTGGGAAGACATGAAGAAGGTCCGCGACCTGCTCGCGTCGGGCACGCCGCGCCGCGACTAGGTCCTCCCATGGTTCGTTTCGTGTCGGTCGCCGTTCCGGTTCCCCTCCTGGACCTTCTGACGTACCGGGTGCCGGAGGGTATCGAAGCGCCAGCCGCGGGCGTCCGCGTGCTCGTCCCGGTCGGCAGCCGGACGATGACGGGATTCGTGGTGGCGCCGGCCGAGACGCCGGCGGCAGACGACTCGGGGACGATCGGGGTACGCGACCTCGTCGACGTCCTGGACGACGAACCCTACCTGACGGACGAGTGCCTGCGCCTCGCCCTGTGGACGGCCGAGTACTACGCGTGTTCGCCCGGTGACGCCATTGCCGCGGCGCTGCCGCCGCTGGCGACGGTCGAGAGCCGCCGTGTCGTGGACATCACCGACGAAGGCCAGCGCGCGTTGTTGCTGGAAGGCCTCGATGGCCTCGACGCGGTCCAGCGCGAGACATTGCGCCTCATCGGCGAACGCCGGAGAGTGCCGATTACCACGTTGCGCACGAGGCTCACGAAGGCGCTCGGGCGCAGCACGCCCGTGGCGCTCGTTCCCGTGCTGGGCCGGCTCGAACGCGCGGGCCTCGCACAGACGGCGCAGGTGCTGGAGGGGGAACGCTCGGCGTACAAGACCGAGCGCGTGATCGCGCTCACTGCCGAGGGCGCGGCGGTGGCCGCCCGGGTGGGCGATCCCGAGGCCGCCAGGGGACTCGGCCCGCGGCAGAAAGACCTGCTGGCGGCGTTGGCGACGGCGCCGGCGGGGCTGTCGGCCGCGGACCTGCGTTTGCGCAGCCTCCCTGCAGACGGCCTGAGGCGCCTCGAACAGCGCGGGTGGGTGGCCGTCACCCGACGGGCGGTCGATCGTGATCCCTTCACGGGTCCGTGGGGCCGCGTCCAGGCTGACGCCGGTGAACGTTTCGCGCTGACCGACGAGCAGGAGCAGGCGCTCGAGCGTGTGTGGGCACTGCGGAGCGCCGGGGAGTTCCGGGTCGCGCTCGTGCACGGCGTGACCGGCAGCGGCAAGACCGAGCTGTATCTGAGGCTCGCGGAGCGGACGCTGGCTCGAGGGGAGCGGGTGCTGATCCTGGTGCCCGAGATTGGGCTCACGCCGGCGGCCGCCGCGGCCTTCCGCACGTGGTTCGGCGGTCGCGTGGCCGTTCAGCACAGCGGCTTGTCGGACGGTGAACGCTACGACCAGTGGCACCGGATCCGGCGCGGCGACGTGGATGTGGTCGTGGGGACTCGTTCTGCGGTATTCGCGCCGGCTGAACGGATTGGCCTCATTGTCATCGATGAGGAGCACGACGGGTCGTACAAGCAGGACGAGACCCCGAGGTACAACGGCCGTGACGTGGCCATCGTGCGCGCGAAGCGTGCTGGCGCGCTGGTGGTGCTGGGCTCGGCGACGCCGTCGCTCGAGTCGTATCAGCATGCGACGTCAGAGAAGTACACCCTCGTGGCCCTGGATCGGCGCGTGCTCGATCGGCCGCTGGCTGACGTGCAGATCGTGAACATGCGCGACGAACTCGCGGAGCAGGGACCCGAGGCGATCGTGAGCCGCCTGCTCCTCGCGCACATCGGGACGCGCCTCGAACGGCGCGAGCAGGTGCTCCTGCTGCTCAACCGGCGCGGGTTCTCGACGGCCGTCTTCTGCCGTCAGTGTGGGGGCAGCGTCGAGTGCCCGAATTGCAGCGTGTCGCTGGTGGTCTACGGCCGCGGGACCGCGACGTGCCACTACTGCAATCACTCGCGCCGCGTGCCGCGCACGTGCCCGTCGTGCGGCGCGCCGTATCTCGAGCTCATGGGCTACGGCACCGAACGGGTCGAGCGCGAGATCGCCGATACGTTTCCACAGGCGAGAGTCGCGCGTCTCGATCGCGATGTCGTCAGGCGGAGGGGCGCGTTGCCGGAGATCCTGTCGGCGTTCGGGCGCGGCAACATCGATGTGCTCGTGGGCACGCAGATGATCGCGAAAGGGCACGATTTCCCGCGCGTGACGCTGGTCGGCGTGATTTCGGCGGACGTCGGCCTCGGGCTGGCCGACTTCAGGGCGGCCGAGCGCACCTTTCAGTTGCTGACGCAGGTCGTCGGGCGGGCGGGCCGCGGCGAGGCGCCGGGCGAGGCCGTCATCCAGACGTTGTATCCCGACCACTACAGCATCCGTCACGCACGCAGCCAGGACTACCGCGCGTTCTACGCCGACGAGATTGCCTACCGCAAGGCGATGCGGTATCCGCCGATGGTGGCGCTCATCAACGGCCTCGTGCGCGGGCCGTCGTTCGATTCAGCGATGGAGGCGGCCGGTGACCTGGTCGAACGAATCGTGCGCCACGCACCGCGGCCGGGGGCGTTCACCGTGCTCGGTCCCGCGGTCGCGCCGCTCGCGCGGATCAAGGGTGAACACCGGGCGCAGTTCTTCGTGAAGGGCGCGCCCGCGGCACGCATCGCGATGCGCGACGCGGTGCTCGCGGCGATCGCCGAACGCCCGGATCTCCGCCGGCGCACGACGATCGACGTGGATCCGATGACGATACTCTAGGGAATGGGCTTCAGGCTTCAGGCCTCGGGCTTCAGGCAGTGCGATCGTCTCGAGGCCCGACGCCCGAAGCCCGATGTCCTGAGCCGAGGGCCGCGAGCCGTGAGCCTATCGTGTCCCGACGAGATCCAGCGGCGAGATGGGCGCGGGCGTGAAGCAGAGCGCGAGCATGATGAGCGCGAAGACGGCGACCCAGACGCGGCGGCGATCCAGCGGGACGTGTTCGTCCCAGATGGGCGGGTGCTGCCAGCCGAACTTGTAGAGCAGGACCACCGCGATGACCGTCCACATGATCCAGCTCGACGAGTAGAACGACAGGGCAATCGCTGCGCCGAGCGCGCCAATCGTGATCCAGCGAGACCGCCGGCCCAGGACCGCGTACGCGACGTGCCCGCCGTCGAACTGTCCGATGGGGATGAGGTTCAGCGCCGTCGCGAGCATCCCGAACCACGCGGCGAATGCCATCGGGTGAATATTCAGCGACAGCCCCGAGGGGATGTGGCCCCATACCATCCAGGCTGCGAGCCGGTACAACAGCGGTTCGCCGAGTTCGATACCTTCCATCTGAGGCGGCAGCGGCACGACGCGGGACATCGCGATGCCCGCGAAGAGCAACGGGATGAGGACGACGAACCCCGCAATCGGGCCGGCAACGCCGACGTCGAACAGCACCTGCTTCGAGGTGATCGGATCGCGGATGCGAATGAATGCCCCGGCGGTCCCCGTGAGCGGGAACGGCACGGGGAGGAAGAACGGCAACGACGCGTCCACGCCGTAGTGCCGGCAGGCCAGATAATGCCCGGCTTCGTGGGAACCCAGAATGATGAGAAAGGTCAGCGCGTACCACAGTCCGTTGACGGCCAGCGACATGGGCGCGCCCGTTGGCACGAGCGTTCCGAAGTCGCTCGCGAACGAATACCAGTGGCTTGCGCCGACCGCGGTGGTCGTGCCGATGGTGGCGACGAGCAGCAGCACGTGCAGCCAGAGGCGGTCGCGCGGGCGTTCCCATTGCGCCTCGGCGTCCGGGTCCTGCGGCGCGATATTGACCCAGACCGGGGCGTCGGAGGCCTCCCGGCGTTCCGGGCCGGCGACGGGGGCGGGTGGGTGGCCGTCGTGGGAATCGTTCAAATGAGATCGGGGCTGCGCCGGTCGGGCGTCAGACCACCGCCTGGAGTTCCTTGCCGGGCTTGAAGCGGATCGTACGTCCCGGAGGAATACGTACTTCCTTACCCGTCCGTGGGTTACGGCCGATACCGCGCTTCCGCGGCTTCACTTGAAAGACGCCGAATCCACGCAGTTCGATCCGTTCGCCGCGTTGCATCGACACGCGCATCGTGTCGAACACGGCGTCCACAGCCATCTCGGCCTTGACCTTCGTGATATCGGCGGCCTTGGCGACTTCGTTGACGATGTCGACCTTAATCATGCCGACCGGTCTCCTTCAGAATTGCTAACTATCATAGATACCGACACTTAGACTGTCAAGGCATGGCAGGATGCGGATAGAATGGAAGGAAGGAGCTCAGAGTGCCACGCAAGTTACCCGCAGTCGTGCTCGTCGGCCGGCCGAATGTCGGCAAGTCCACGCT
>CAZJRM010000077.1:0-20943 GCA_964547975.1 uncultured Vicinamibacterales bacterium
AGCGCCGCAGCCTGGCTGTCGAGCGCGTTGGGATCGCGGCTTCCGGTCGTGTCGACGGCGCGCCGGGCGTACTCCAGCGCCGAGGCCCCGTCTCGCAGGCTGTCGCTCGTGGTCGTCGCGAGGATCCACGACAACAGCGTCAGAGATCGAGCGTGGCCGGGCGCGAGCGTGACGACCTGGCGAAAGGCCGAGACGGCGTCAGTGAGGCGGCCGCGGCTCGCCAGCGCTTCCCCGTAATTGCCCCACGCGTCGACGTAGTCCGGCCGGAGGGCGACCGCCTTCGCGAAGTGGGGAAGCGCCTCCTCGACGCGTCCCTGCATTGCCAGCACGGCGCCCATGGCCGACTGCGCCTCAGGGTAGTCGGCGCGGATCGCCAGCGCGCGGCGCAACAGCGGCTCGGCTTCCGAGGTCCGTCCCTGTCCCAGCAGGATCACCGCGAGGTTGCCCAGCGCCCGCGAGTTCTCCGGCCGCTTCGCGACCGTGTCCGCCCAGATCCCTTCCTCGTCCTGGTACTGCGCGTTGCGCGCCCGCGTCAGGGTCGTCGTGCCGGCGACCGCGAGGGCCGCGACGACCGCGAGCGCCACCATGGCGGGCGTCCGGCGGCCGGTCGTGCCGCCCCATCGTCGCGCCGCCATCCAGCCGCCTGCAGCCATCGCCGCCAGCATCGCCGCGAGCGGCAGGTACATCCGGTGTTCGGCGGCCACCTCGGTCACGATGGGCAGCACGCTGGACGACGGGGCGAGGATCAGGAAGAACCACGCGCCTGTGAAACCGAGCGGATGGCGCCTGGCGACCCCCCACGCGCTCGCCGCGAACGCCGCGACGAGCGGGATCGCGAACGGCATGGCCTCGGCGAGTCCGTTGACCGGCGGCCACTCGTAGTCGAGGACCAGCGGCCACGGAACGAAGACGAGGCGCACGTAGTGCACGATGATCTCCGCCTGCGTCAGCAGGTAGAGCCACGGCGTCCAGCCGAGGCCGGTGCCAACCGATGCCGCGTGCGACGCGCTCATCACGAAGGCCGCCAGCAGGATCCACGTCGCGCCGAGGCCGGCGTAGAGGGGCCATCGGCGGGCCCAGATCGCGGCCAGTGTCGCCGGCGGGGGATAGAGGAACACGGCGTCGTAGATGAGCACGACGAACGGCAGCGTGACGGTGACTTCTTTCGTGCCCTGGCCGAGCGCGCAGGCGACGATCGACGCCGCGACCCAGGACGTCCGCGCGCGCGTGGATCCCGGCCTGCCGTCGGTGAGCGGCGTCAGTTCGCCGGCCCGCACCGCGAAGTAGACCGACGCGAGGTAGAACATCCCCATCATCGACTCGACGCGTTGCGCCACGTACGTCACGCAGCCCGTGTGGAGCGGGTGCGTCACCCAGATCAGCGCGACCCCGAGCGCGAGCGGCACCGCCGCCGCGCCCGTGACACCCGCGAGGCGCGGCCCGGCCAACGTGCGTCGCGTGATGCCGAACACGGCGAGCGCGGCCAGCAGGTGAATGCCCAGGTTCGTCGCGTGGTAACCCCAGAGATTGCGGTAGAGCACATCCCACGCCGCCGGGGGATACCCCGGCGGGGGCGGCGTGAACGCTTCACGCGCGTCTTCGGGCGCCAGGGCGTAGTTCAGCGCGAACGACAGACTCGAGATCGGGCGACCACCCAGGCCGACTTCGGGCGGAGCCGTGAACGCCGTCCGCAGCGATCGGATGTTCGGGTTCTTCGCGATGGCGCTGTCTTCGTCGAGGACGAACAGGCCTTTGAAACTCGGCGCGTACGCCCAGCCGCCCACGAGCACGATGAGCGCGATGGACAGCGGAACCGCCCATGACCGGCCCGCTTTCGGCGCCGGGCCGACGGAGGGCGCGACCGCCGCGCGGGGTCGTCGTCTGGCCATGGCGTGTCAGCGGCCGAGGGCGCTCGCGTCCTGCTGGGTCAGGCTCCGAACGAGCGTCAGCAGCATGCCAATCGCCACCGTGTTGTGGCCGCCCTGGGGAATGATGATGTCGGCGTACCGCTTCGTCGGCTCGACGAACTCCAGGTGCATCGGCTTGACCGTCGCTTGGTACTGTTCGATGACCGACTCCATGGTCCTCGCGCGTTCCGCCACGTCCCGCTTCAACCGCCGGATGAACCGGATGTCATCGTCCGCATCGACGAACACCTTGATGTCGAGCAGGTGGCGCAGCGCCGGATCCGCGTAGATCAGGATGCCTTCCACGATGATGACCTTCCGCGGGTAGGCGGTTTCGGTGGCTGGCCGGCGAGCGTGGCGCGTGAAGTCGTAGACCGGAGCCTCGACCGGTTGACCCGCGCGCAACGTCGTCACGTGCCGGACCATCAAATCGGTTTCGAGCGAGTCCGGATGGTCGTAGTTCAGCGCGGCGCGTTCTTCGAGACGCAGGTCGTTCCGATCGCGGTAATACCGGTCGTGATCGAGGACGGTGACGGCGTCGTCGCCGAGACTCTCGACGATACGACGCACGACGGTCGTCTTGCCGTATCCCGAACCGACTGCGACGCCGATGACCACGTGAGTGTGGGACATGAGTGAACCTTCAGAGGCTGAGGCTAGCGGCTGGCCGTGAGCCGTGAGCCGAGAGCCTGTCTAGACCCGCTTCAACCGTTCTGCCGCGCGTTCGAGTGTCTCGTCCTTCTTGGCGAAGCAGAACCTCAACACGCGCGGGGCTTCGCTATTGTAGAGGAAGGCCGAGGTGGGGATCGAGGCCACGCCGTGGTCCCGGAGCAGCGTCATGGCGAAGTCCTGGTCAGGCGCGGTACTGATGGCGGAGTAGTCGAGGATCTGGAAATAGGTCCCCCGGCACGGTACCGGCACGAAACGGGAGCCCTCGAGCAGGGCGAGGAACCGGTCCCGCTTGTCCTGGTAGAACGCCGCCAGGTCGTCGTATCGCTCGCGGCGTTCGGTGAACTCCGCGAACGCCACCTGCGCCGGCGTGTTGGTCGCGAACGTGACGAACTGGTGGATCCGCTGGATCTCGGTCGAGAGCGGCGCCGGTGCCGTCACGTAGCCCACCTTCCAGCCGGTGGTGTGATACGTCTTTCCGAACGAACTGACGACGCAGCTGCGCTCGCGCAGCCCGGAGTGGCGCGCCAGGCTCTCGTGGCGGCCGCCGTCGAACACGATGTGTTCGTAGACTTCGTCGGCGAGCACGATGACCCGGCTGCCGTCGAGCAGGTTCGCGAGCGCATCGAGATCGCCCGCCGTCAGGATCGCGCCCGTCGGATTGTGCGGCGAGTTCACGATGAGCATCCGCGTGCGCGGAGTGATCGCCGCGCGCACCGCGTCCCAGTCGATCGCGTAGAACGGAGCGCGGAGGGTGACGAACCGCGGAGTGCCGCCGTTCAGCCTGATGACAGGGACGTACGCGTCGTACGCCGGTTCAAAGACGATGACCTCGTCTCCGGGATGGACGAATGCGCTGATGACGTCGAAGAGCGCTTCGGTGGCGCCGGATGTCACGGTGATTTCCGTGGCGGGATCGTAGGCGGCGCCGTAGAGCCTGGCGATCTTGGCGGCGAGGGCCGACCGCAGCGCGGGAAGCCCCGGCATCGGCGCGTACTGGTTGTGCCCGGCCTGCATGTGGCGGTGGATGGTGGCCACCAGGTCGGGGTCGCAGTCGAAATCGGGGAATCCCTGTGACAGGTTGATGGCGCCATGTTCGTTGGCCAGCCTGGACATGGTGGCGAAGATACTCACGCCCACGTCCGGCAGCCTTGACTCCGGGATGACGGCCGACTTCATTCTCGCCTCCGCTGAAACCGCTCAAGTCCATGATAGACCGGGACTTGCCGGAATCAGAAGCGGGCCCGGACAGGCGGGGGTTGCCAATCGGGCACGGATCATGCTCAGATTCTGAACGAGTCCGACAAATCGCCGGGAACCCGGCGACCTGACCTCGAACCCAATGGCTGCTGTCACGCGATTCCGTCACCAGGCCCGTCGCACGACCACCGTGCGCGACCGTGTGCTGTACGCGGCCAGCCGCCTTCCCCTGATCCTCCTGGCCGCGTTCCACGCCTGGTTGCTCTGGACCCACGCTTCCTCCGGGAAGCTCCTCGAGGCGGATGTCGCGGGACGCTGGGGTGCTGCCCTCCTGGTGGCCGCCTCGTTCTGGTGGCTGGCTCGTCTCGGCGTGCCGCTGGTGCGGGGACGCCGCGCCCTCGTGCTGTGGCTGCTGGTCCTCCTGATCCACGGCCATGCCGCCTGGACCGGCGACGCCTGGCGCGATCCCCTCCCGGTGCCGGTCGGCATCGTCGACCTCGTCCCGGCTGGCGTGTCGCTGGCGACGACGATCGCCTCGGCCTTGTTCCTGGTGGCGATCGTGCTGCGGCGAGCTGCGGTGCCGTCGCTGTCCGGATACGTCGATTGGCCCGTCCGCCTCGCCGGCGTTCCTGCGCCGGTGTCCGCATTCCGCTTCTCTCCCCGCCCGCCACCTTCTCGTTAGCCGCCCGGCGCCCGGGGCCTTGGCCCTGGGGCCTGGTCTCAGCCCAACTGCTGGTGTGTCCGGATTCCCCGCCTCGATCGGCGTCGAAGGGAGTCCGGCTGGCTGCCCTCATTCCGAGAAGGTGTGTGTATGCGTGCCCTGCTGCGTGTCGTGTCGTTGTTCGTCCTCATGCTCCTGCTGTCGTCACCCGCGTTGGCGGGCGGCATTACCGGAACCGCCGCCGACGTGAGCGGCGGGGTGCTCGTGTCGGCCCGCATCACGTTGCGGAATCTCGCCAGCGGCGCCGAGACGTCGGTCCGATCCGGGGCCGACGGCCGCTTCGCGTTTCCTGACGTCGCGGACGGATCGTATCTCGTGCTGATCGAAGCCGACGGGTTCGCCGTCGACACCCGGACGGTGACCGTGTCGCGCGACGCGTCCAGCCATGACCTGCGATTCGCGCTGACGCCCGGGGCGATCGACGTGGGCGTGACGGTGACGGCGACGCGGAGCGAGCGGGAAGCGGGTGACGTGCCGATTCGTACCGACACGTTGAGCCGCGAGGCGCTGCAGGGCCGCACGCCGCTGTCGACGGGAGACGCGCTCCTGCAGGCGCCGGGCGTGACCGCCGTCGGCAACGGGCCGATGCAGGTGCGGCCGCGCCTGCGCGGACTCGACTCGACGCGCCTGCTCGTGCTCGTCGACGGCGAGCGGCTGAACAACGCGCGCACGGCCACCGACCGGTCCGGCACGGAAGTCGGTCTGATCGATCTCGCGAGCGTCGAGAGCCTGGAAGTCGTGAGCGGATCGGGGTCGGTCCTGTACGGCACCGACGCGCTGGCCGGCACGATCAACATCATCACGAACCAGCCACGGTTCAGTGACACGTTCAAGGTGCAGTACGGGTTCGACGGCTACTCCAGCTCCAACGAGCGCGGGCAGCGGGGCACGGTGACGCTCGGCGCCAGCAACCGGCGGTTTGCGTTCCAGTTCGCGGGGACGCTCGAAGACTTCGGCGACTACCGCGCCGGCAAGGCTGGCGCCCGCGAGGACACGCGCCACTACTACGCGGACGGCACGCTGAAGAATGACGACACGATCGACGGTGCGTTCGGGTTCTCGTTCGGCGCGTTCCCCGATCCGTTCAACGCGCCGTATACGCGGTCGTCCGCCGTGATCCCGACGTCGAGCGCCCGCGGCAGCAACATCAACACCTCGGCCCTTGTCGCGCTCACGCCGTCGCAGACGCTGCAGGTGAAGTACGTGCAGCGCCGGATGAAGGACGTCGGATTCCCGGACTTCGAGGCCCCGGTGTTCTTCTCGCGCATGACGCTGCCGTTCAACGACTTCGACCGGTTCTCCGCCCGCTACGAGGCCCGCAACCTGGCGCCGTGGTTCACGAACCTGCGCGCGTCGGCCTACGTGCAGGAGTCGCGCCGGCTGCTGCGCAACGAGTTCCCGGTGCAGTTCCCGGTGCCGTCGCCGCGGTTCTTCCCGATCAGCGTCTACCGGATGAATCTCACCACGGATACGGAGCAATTCGTCAGGACACCGGGGCTCGACGTGCAGGCCACGTTCGTCCCCGCGCGGGGGCACGTGGTGACGGCCGGCGCGATGGCCTACGACGACCGCAGCCGCGATTCGCGCACCAACACGACCGGGATGACGGTCATCGGTGAGGTCGGGATGGGCGCCCGCGGGCCGGCGGCCACGGTGTATCCGACGCCCGTGAGACTCGGCGCGCCGGAGGTCTCGCACCCCGCGCGGGTGCCGGACGCCTCGTTCCGCAACATCGGCGTGTTCGTGCAGGATGAGTGGGATCTGGCGCGGCGGCTGCGTCTCGTGGCGGGCCTGCGCGCCGACCACTACCGCGTGACGACGGACCCGACGTCGGGATACGACGTGGCGTCGCTCGTCGAGGGCGCGGTGCCGGCGATCGACGCGTCGACGCTGCCCAACGTCGAAGGTGACCGCCTGTCGCGCCGCGCGCTGACCGGCGATGTGGGCGTCGTGTTCCGCCCGGTGGACGGCCTCAGCCTGACCGCCCGGTACGGCCGCAGCTATCGTCACGCCAATCTCGAGGAACTCCTGTTCTCGGGACCGGCGACGGTGGGGGCCATCGCCCCGAACATGTCGGTGACACCGGAGACCGGGAACAACGTCGACGTCGGCCTGAAGCTGCGTTCCGGCCGGTACAGCGGGTCGCTGTCGTACTTCGTCAACACGTACAACGGGTTCATCTCCACGGAGATCGTGGCGGAGAACGCCGAAGGGCCGCTGTCGCAGGCCATCAACTTCACCGATGTCCGCATCCAGGGTGTGGAAGCGAGTGCCGACGCCCCGTTCGTCCTGCGTCCCGGCGTGCTGACCTTCTTCGGCAACGCCGCCTATACCCGCGGGACGGTGCTCGCGGGCACGAACCGGCTGACGGGCGCGTCCCTCGCGGGCACGCCGCAGGACAACATCACCCCGTTCAAGGCCATCGCCGGCGTCCGCTTCACGGAATCGCGCGACCGCTGGTGGGTCGAATACGGCGCGCGCGTGCAGTCGGACGTGACGCGCGTCGCGCCGACGCTCATCGACTCGCCGTACCTGATTGCCCAGGACCTGCTGTCGCTCCAGGGCTTCGTGGTCCAGCGCGTGGCCGTCGGCGTGAATGTGCGCGCCTCGAGCGGCCGCCTCGGCCTCGTCTGCGCGATCGAGAACCTCGCGGACCGGTTCTACCGCGAACAGTTCCAGTTCGCCCCCGCGCGGGGCCGCAGCGTCACCATCGGGCTGACCGTGCGCGGCAGGTACTCGCCCTCTCTCACCAGCGGTCCTCGAGGGCCGGTCGGGGGTGGCGTCGCAGGCGTGCGCGCGCCACCCCCGTTTTTTCGTGGTAGTCTCGGGACGAGGGGGGAGACATGGCCGGCACCAACCACTATTCGACGATCGACTACCGCAAGCTCATCGCCTGGGACAAGCGCCTCGCCCGCGAGTGGGTGTTCCTCGAACCGGCGTTCGCGTCGGCCCCGGCGCGCCGGATTCTCGACCTGGGATCGGGCACGGGCGAGCACGCGAGGTGCTTCGCCGAGAAGGGCTACGAGGTCGTGGGCGTGGATGTGTCGGACGCGATGCTGCAGCGGGCCATCGAGGGCGGCGCGCCTCGGGGCGTGCAGTTCTTCAAGGGCGACCTGGTGCACGTGGATACGGTCGTCGAAGGGCGTTTCGGTGCGGCGGTCTGCCTCGGCAACACGCTCGCGCACCTGACTGAACGCGAACAGATGGTCCAGATGTTCGCGGCCGTCAGGACGGTCCTCCTGCCCGGCGGTCCGTTCGTCCTCCAGGTGCTCAACTACGAACACCTGATGCACACCGGCCAGCGGTCGCTTCCGCTCACTTTCATCCAGGACGACGAGGGCGAGGAGATCTTCCTGCGGGTGATGACCTACAAGGAGGGCGGGCGCGTGGTGTTCACGCCCACGGTGCTGCGGTACCGCCCGGACGAAGAGCCGCCCGTCACCGTCGAGTCGAGCCACAACGTCGAGCTGAAGGGATGGACGCACGCGGAGGTGGAATCGGCGCTGACCGAGGCCGGCTTCGCCAGCCACGAACTGCACGGCACCATGGGGTCGGCGCCGTTCGTCGCGGCCGACTCGCACGACCTCGTCGTGATCGCGCGCTGATGTGGGGGGTGAGCCGGGCGTGACCAGAACGCTGGCTTGATGTGGCGCAGGGCTTCAGCCCTGCGTGACTGGCCTGCTCCACATCAGCACGAGCACTGCTTACTGCTGTTCGTCGTCTTCCCAGGGTTTAGGCTGGGGCCCGGGCACGATTCCGGCGAGATCGGGATCACCGTCGCCGGTGAAATCGCTCTTCTGGGACTTTATCTCGGAGCGGCGCGCGGCCTTCTGCGCCTGCTTCTCGCGCTTGGCTTTCTCGCGTTCGCGTTTCTGGAGGGAAGGTCGGGCTCTATTCATGCGTCTCCACTCGATGGGGGTGCGGGGCGACCGGCGACCGACGGGGAAGTGCGACGGGGGGCGGACCAGGCCGCCCCCGTCACCACGGCTGGCAGACGAGTCTTACCAGCGCGATTCGCGCCGACGGCCGTCGCGGCTGCCGCCGCCGCCGCCGTAGCCACCGCCGCCGCCCGGGCGCTCGGTGCGCGGACGCGCTTCGTTGACCGTCAGCGTGCGGCCGCCGAACGACTTGTCGTGCAGGTCGGCAATGGCCTTCTGCGCATCGGCGTCGCTCGCCATTTCGACGAACGCGAAGCCGCGGGCGCGGCCGGTGGCCGCGTCGCGCATGACGCTGACCGACTCGACCTGGCCGCTCTGTCCGAACAGCTCCTGCAGATCCTGCTCGCCCGCGCTGAACGGAAGGTTGCCGACGTAAAGCTTACGACCCATGACTGACTCCTCGTCTCACTTACGAGACCAAGGCCGCCCATGTGTTCCAGGGCGACATGACTAGGTGGACGACCGACACGGCCGTCTTCTCCGATTGGCAGCTCGTAACTAAGCGAGAAACATCGCGGAGGGCCCGAACCATGTCGTCCGGTTCGGCTCTGTCGCGGGTCACTGCAGAGGCGGGCTTCCGACAGTATTGTGCCACAGACGGCCCCGGAAGGCCAAACGGGTGCCCTGAAGGGCAGAGCCGGGCGCTGGGGGAAGGGACAAGGGACAAGGGACAAGGGACCAGGAACTCGGGGCAAGGGGTAGGGAGCGGGCCGGGATGAAGCCGCTACACGTGCCCCGGGGCAAGGAAGACGAAGTCCCGGAAGAACGCCGGTGCGTGGAAACTGGGGCCGTCAGGTGCCGACCAGGCGGCAAAGACCGCATCGGTCTTCGGATCGGCAGGCCCGTGCGGCCGCTTGATGCGGAACACGTTGAACTTCCACCGATCGCCGGCCTTCGGCGGTGACTGCGCCGCGACCTGCGGGGACACGCGCTCGAGTGCCGCCCACGGCATCCACGCGAGGGCCACCCAGCTGTCCGGCTGCATCCCTTCGCACGAACCGGGGATCACCGTGCTTTCCAGCCCCGCCCAGTCCCACGAGATGTCGTTGTCGAGACCGGGCCAGGGATGACGGATCAGGAGATCGGTGACCACGTTGATCGGGCTGATTTCGACTTCGAGGTAGTCGCGGCCCGTGCGCGTGGGATCGAGGAAGATCTCGACGACCTCTTCTTCCCAGATCGGCTGGTCGCGTTTCGTCATCGTGTGCCACGGCTTCAGGTCGCAGACGTTGAAGCGCATGGCCATGCCCTGTGAGTTCCACAGGGCCGAAAAGGTCGTGGTCGCGTGTGGCGGGCCCCAGGTGATCCGCTCGGCCGCGTTCCAGGCCTCGTGGTGGCCCGGCAGCAGCAGCGATGGCCGGACGTCGGTCTGGGCGACGCGATAGGCGGCGTCGACCGGGAGCGGCGTCTCGGGCTGGTAGAGTGGTGGCATGGACCCGGACCCAGTATCCGCCCGTCCCGAGCCCCCGTCAAGACGGGCGAACGGGGCCGGAGGGCGGCGTTCCGTGCCCAACGCGTCGAGCCTGGCGCCTGCGGCGAGGGCAGCCATGCGGAGGAGCGCGGCGACGAAGTCGCGTCGTCGGGACATGGGCGAATCCTGACAGATTGAACCGCAGGAATTCAATGCGGTAGATTGCCAGAGTACCGGGTCCGGCCGTCGGCCGCCCTCCCGACCCGGCTCGTCCATCCCGTCTACCCGCGAGGTTGCCATCATGTTCCGTCGAACCCTCCTCGCCGCGTGCTGCGTGCTCGCGGTCGTCTCCTCCCTCGGGGGCCAGGCTCCGCAGGCGCCTGCCGCCGACAACCCGCTGCTCCGCGCCTGGACGACGCCGCACGGCGTGCCGCCGTTCGGCGAGATACGGCCGGAGCACTTCCTGCCGGCGCTCAAGGAAGGCATCGCACAGCAGCGGAAGGAAGTCGACGCGATCGTGGCCAGCACTGCGGCCCCGACGTTCGCGAACACGATCGAGGCGATGGAGAACGCCGGCGAACTCCTGGGGCGCGTCAGTCCCGTGTTCTCGAACCTCCAGTCGTCGAACACGAACGAACAGTTGCAGGCGATCAACCGCGAAGTGTCGCCGCTGCTGACGGCGCTGCGCGACGACATCCGGCTCAATCCCGGCCTGTTCGCCCGCGTGAAGACGTTGTGGGAGAAGCGCGAGACGCTTGGCCTGACGCCGGTGCAGAAACGCCTGCTCGACGAGACCTACAAGTCGTTCGTCCGCGGCGGCGCCAACCTGAACGCCGAGCAGAAGACCCGATTCCGGGCCATCAACACCGAGTTGTCGGCGCTCGGCATCAAGTTCGGCGACAACCTGCTCCACGACACGAACTCGTACCGCCTCGTTATCGAACGCGAAGCCGACCTGAAGGGCCTGCCGCCCTCGGTGGTGGCCGCGGGCGCGGAGGCCGCGAAGGCCGCGGGGATGGCCGGCAAGTGGGTGTACACGCTGCAGGCCCCGAGCATCTGGCCGTTCCTGCAGTACGCGGACAACCGCGACCTGCGCAAACAGATCCTGACGGCCTACACGACGCGCAACGATCACAACGACCAGTACGACAACAAGGCGCTGCTGTCCCAGATGGCCGCGCTGCGCGCCGAACGGGCAGCGCTCCTCGGCTACAAGACCTTTGCCGACTTCGTCCTCGAAGAGAACATGGCGAAGACGCCGGACCAGGTCTACGCGCTCCTCAACCAGGTGTGGACCCCGGCGCGGGCGATGGCCGTGCGCGAGGCCGCCGACCAGCAGGCGCTGATCAAGACGCGGGGCGAGACGTTCAGCCTCGAGCACTGGGACTGGCGGTACTACCAGGAGAAGGTGAAGCAGGCGCGTTTCGATCTGGACGAGCAGGCGCTGCGTCCGTACTTCAAGCTCGACAACGTCCGCGAGGGCGCGTTCTACGTCGCCCGGAAGCTGTACGGGCTGACGGTGACCCCGCGGCCGGATCTCCCGACGTACCACCCCGAGGTGAAGGCGTTCGAGGTGAAGGAAGCTGACGGCACCCACGTCGGCATCTACTACACCGACTACCACCCGAGGCCCGGCAAACGTGTCGGCGCGTGGAGCAGCACGTTCCGCGGCACGCGGATGAAGGACGGCGCGCGCGTGACGCCGGTCGTGGTGAACGTGTGCAACTTCTCTCGGCCCGCCGGCGACCAACCGGCGCTGCTCAGCCTCGAGGAGGTCGGCACCCTGTTCCACGAGTTCGGCCACGCGTTGAACTCGCTGCTGTCGAAATCGCCGTACCGCGGCCTCGGCGGGTTCCCCCGCGACTTCGTCGAAGTGCCGTCGCAGATCATGGAGAACTGGGCGCTGGAGCCGGAGGTGCTCGCCGTCTACGCGAAGCACTACAAGACGGGCGAGGTGATCCCGACGGCGCTCGTCGAGAAGATCAAGAAGGCCGCGCAGTTCGACCAGGGCTTCATCACGGTCGAGTACGTGGCGGCCTCGCTGCTCGACATGGACTGGCACACGCTGACGCCCGGCGCGCCGAAGGACACGACGGCGTTCGAGAACGCCTCGATGGCGAAGATCGGCCTGCCGCCGACCATCGTGCCACGGTACCGCAGCACCTACTTCAACCACATCTTCGGGCCGGGCGGCGGCTACGCGTCCGGGTACTACGCCTACATGTGGAGCGAGGTCCTCGATCAGGACGCGTTCCAGGCGTTCCGCGAGAAAGGCCTGTTCGACCCGGCCACGGCGCGCGGCTTCCGCACGATCCTCGAGAAGGGCGGGACGGAAGACCCGATGACGCTCTACAAGGCGTTCCGCGGGCGCGAGCCCAGCGTCGAACCGCTGCTGAAGAAACGCGGGTTGAAGTAGCGCCCAACTTCAGTTGGGCCTGGTTTCTTGCCGGGCCCGGCTGAAGCCGGGCGCTACATCTGCTTGCGCGGGACCTTCGTCTCGTTCATCGCGGCCTGGTAGACGAACGCCGCCATCACGACGGCGTTCTTCATCAGGTCCTCCGCCTGGATCGTGTCGACGTAATCCAGGTTCGTGTGCCCGCCGGTGCCCGGGATCCGGTCCTGCAGGAACTGGAACCCGGGCAGCCCGGCGTTGTCGAACGGCACGTGGTCCGTGCTGCCGACACTCTGGTTGGAGACGACGGTCATCCCGAAGTCGCGGAACGGTGCCATCCACGCCGTGAGCAGCGCACGGGCCGATTCGTTGCCCTGCAGGTAGATGCCCCGGTACTGCCCCGCGCCGTAGTCCTGGTTGAAGTACGCCGACAGCAGGTCGTAGCCGGGTTTGCGGCCCACCTTTGGATCCGACGGGTTGCCGAAGTGCGTGTTCACGTACTCCCGCGACCCGAAAAGTCCCTGCTCTTCACCGGCCCACAACGCCACGCGGATGGTCCGCCGCGGCGTGGCGCCGAGCGCCTTCAGGATGCGGGCCGCCTCCAGCACGACCGCCACCCCCGACGTGTTGTCGCTTGCGTTGGGGCTGGCGTGCCACGTGTCGAAGTGCGCACCCATCATCACGACTTCGTTCGCCAGGTCGGAGCCCGGGATCTCGCCGACGAGGTTGATCGCTTGCTCCACGCGTTCGCCAATGCGATTGCGGACCTCCACGTCGACCTTCACCGGGAGGTCGCGCTTCAGGATCCGGTACATCCGGTTGTAGTGTTCCGGCGTGACCGCGACGATGGGCGGCGACGCCAGCGAGGCGTCCCGCGACCAGCGGTCGTCGCGCGTGCCCGGCCTCGAGAAGCCGCGTACCGCGCCGATCCAGCCGCTGTCGCACTGGAAGACGACGGCCACGCCTTCGGCCTTCAGGAAGGCCATGCGCTCCTCGGGCTTGACGAGATCCGGGTTGGGCACCGGCCGCTGCGCTGCACGAGGCGGAACGATGACCGTCTGCGCGAGCTTCTCGAGCTCGGCCTCCGTCCGCCGCGGCGTCCCGTTGACGAGCGGCGTGAGATCGATCGTGACCGGCGGCGACACGAGGGCGGCCTTGCCCGCGAGCAGGCCCCTGTACTTCGCGAAGTCCGCCTTCACCTGGATGTCGACGATCGCCGCCGGCACCACCTGCCGGCCGTTCGTGCCGGGGGTATGCGCGAGCGGATAGCCGACCATCGGCGTGTAGTCGGGCTCCACGAGATGCAGCGAGACGAACTCGTTGTCCCACGCCACGCCGTAGTCCATGAACGGTTCGGCGGCGACGTGCACCAGGCCGATGCGCGCCATCTCGCCCTTCGCCCAGGCCTGGGCGCGCGCCATGTCCTGCGAGAGGGTGAGCCGCGCGCCGAGGACGTCGGTCATGTAGCTTTCGAGGTCCATGACCCGGGACCGCTGCAGGCCCTCCTCGCGGATCTTCGCGATCGTCGGGGCGTCCTGCTGCGGGGACTGTGCGCCGAGCACCGCGGTGCAGACGGCGAGGGCGACGAACAAGAGGAACGGGCTGCGCGGCTGTCGCATGGCGGTGACTCCGTCGATGGCCCCGGGGCCGGGGCGGGTGGCGCGGGCATCATGGCAGAGGCGCGTGGCAGTGCCAAGCGCGGAAACCGCTGTGGTAGAGTGGTCTGACCTCTTGGGAGGGTGACCGTGCGCGTTGGCCTCATCGGCACAGGCAACATCACCGATACGCACGCCCGGGCCGCGATTGCGGCCGGGCTGACCGTCGACGCCGTGCTCGGGCGCTCGCTCGACAAGGCGCGCGCCGTCTGCGAACGGTACGGCGGCACGCCGTACGCGTCACCGGACGCCTTCTACGCGCACCGGGGCCTCGAACTCGTCGCCATCGGCACCGCGTCGGGACTGCATGCCGAGCAGGGCATCGGCGCCGCGCGCCACGGCCTGCACGTGCTGGTCGAGAAACCCGTCGACACGACCCTCGACAAGGCCGATGCGTTCATCGCCGCCGTCGAGGCCGCCGGTGTCGTCGCTGCCGTGTGCTACCAGGACCGGTTCGCGCCGGACCTCTGCGCGTTGAAGGACGCCATCGGCCGCGGCGCCCTGGGCCGCATCCTCCTCGCGGACGCCCGGATGCCCTGGTATCGTCCGCCGTCCTACTACTCGTCGTCGTCGTGGCGCGGGACCTGGGAGCTCGATGGCGGCGGCGCGCTGATGAACCAGGGGTCGCACACGGTGGACCTGCTCGTCTGGCTGCTCGGCGATGTCGCCCGCGTGCAGGGGATGGTCGCGACGGTGCGCCACGACATTCCCGTCGAGGACACCGCGCTCGCGCTCGTCGAATTCACGAGCGGCGCGCGTGCCACGTTGTCGGCGACGACGGCGGCGTATCCCGGGTATCCGCGCCGGCTGATGATCGCGGGCACCGCGGGGACTGTCACCATCGAGCGCGATTCGCTCGTCGCCGCCGACTTCGAGCACGGACCGGTGCCCGGACTCGTCGTCCATCCGCCCGCGCCGGAAGACGGTCGGTCGTCCACGCCCGTCGTTTCGGACGTGTCGGGCCACCGCGCGTTGTTCGAAGACATCGTGCGCGCGATCCAGACGGGCGCGCGCCCGCGCTGCGACGTGCGCGACGGTCGCCGCAGCCTCGCCCTCATCAGAGCCGTGTACGAATCGTCCGCATCCGGCCGCCCCGTGCAGTTGTAGATGGAGTGCCCATGAAATCCTTCCTCGACGCCGACTTCCTGCTGCAGAGTGACGTAGCCTCGGATCTCTATCACTCCAGGGCCGAATCGCTGCCGATCATCGACTACCACTGCCACCTGTCGCCCGCGCAGATGGCGACGAACCACCGCTTCCGGAGCATCACGGAGGCGTGGCTGGACGGCGACCACTACAAGTGGCGCGCGATGCGGTCCAATGGCGTGCCCGAACGGTTCTGCACGGGCAATGGCAGCGACTGGGAGAAGTTCGAGGCGTGGGCGGCCACGGTGCCCGACACGCTGCGCAACCCGCTCTACCACTGGACGCACATGGAGCTCCGCCGCCCGTTCGGCATCACTGACCTGCTGTCGCCCGCGACGGCCCGGTCGGTGTTCGACCGCGCGAACGAACGGATGCTGGAGCCCGCGTTCACCACGATGGGCCTGCTCGAGGGATTCCGCGTGGCCGTGGTGTGCACCACCGACGACCCGGTCGACGACCTCGCCTCGCACAAGGTGCTCGCCGCGCGAACCGACCCGTTCACGCACGTGTATCCCACGTGGCGGCCCGACAAGGCGTTCGCCGTCCACGACCCCGCGGCCTTCAACGCGTGGATCACGAGGCTGGAACAGGCCGCGAATACGAGCATCGCGACCTTCGCGCAGTTCCTCCAGGCGATGAAGGCGCGCCACGACTTCTTCCACGAGATGGGCTGCCGCGCCTCCGACCACGGCCTCGAGACCATGTTCGCGGATGCGTGGGACCAGGCGGGTGTTGACGCGGCGTTCGATCGTGTCCGCCGCGGCATGGCCCTGGACGAGGGCGCGGTGCGCGCGTTGCGGTCGGCGATGCTCCACGAACTGGCGATCTTCGACCACGCGCGCGGCTGGGCGCAGCAGTTCCACCTCGGCGCCCTGCGCAACAACAACGCGCGGCTGCTCCGGACGCTCGGCCCCGACACGGGGTTCGACTCGATCGGCGACTTCGAGATCGCGCGGCCCCTGTCCAGGTTCCTCGACCGCCTCGACGACACCAACCAGCTCGCGAAGACGATCCTCTACAACCTGAACCCCCGTGACAACGAACTCATCGGCACGATGATCGGCAACTTCCAGGACGGCTCGGTGCCCGGCAAGATGCAGTACGGCTCGGCCTGGTGGTTCCTCGACCAGGGCGACGGCATGACGAAGCAGATGGACGCGTTGTCCAACCTGGGCCTGCTGTCGCGGTTCGTGGGCATGGTGACCGATTCGCGCAGCTTCCTGTCCTACTCGCGCCACGAGTACTTCCGCCGCCTGCTCTGCAACCTCGTCGGCGAAGACGTGCGCAAGGGCCTGCTGCCCGACGACCGCGGCCTGCTGGGCCGCCTGGTCGAGAACGTCTGCTTCTTCAACGCGCGCGACTACTTCGGCTTCCCGCTCGGCGCGGCAGCCGACGGCGTGGACAGGGCTGGGGAATAGGCGAGAGGTTCTGGGGATTGGGGGTTGGGGGTTGGGGATTGGGGATTGGGGATTGGGGGTTGAGGGATTGGACTGACGTGGCGCAGGGCTTCAGCCCTGCATGATAGGAGGGGCTGGCGGATGCCAGCCCCTTTCTGTTTCGTGCCGGAAGCCGGAAGCCGGAAGCCGGAAGCCGTGAGCCGTGAGCCGCGAGCCTGTCCTATTCCACGATAGGTACGATCGTTCGCGACCCGATCTCCGCCAGCGCCGACTTCACCCGCGCGAACATCCCCTCGTCTTCGTAGGTGCCGACGATGGCGCCGCCCGAACCGGCGAAGGTCGCCGTGGCGCCGCACCGGCGCGCGGTCTCGACCATCGCGACCTGCCATGGCGCGAGCGCGTAGATGCCGCGCCGGGTGTCGAATCCCGTGTTCATCAGCTCGCCGAAACGTGTCCCGTCACCCGCGAGCAGCGCCTCGCGTGCGTGCAGTGCGAGGTCCGCGAACGTCTTCATCGCGTTCACGACGGCCGGTTCGCCGCGATCGAACCGTTCGCGGATGTTGTTGTGGAACAGCTCCGTCGGCTCGCTGAGCGCGTCGTGGTACGCGAGGTAGATGTTGGGCAGGAGCGTCGTGGGCAGTCGCTCGTAGTCGTAACACGTGAACCCCACGACGTCGCGCGCGCGATCCAGGCCGAAATCCATGTAGACGAGCTTCTCGTAGATCTGGATGACGCGGTCCTGCAGACCGCCCATGATCCCGAGTTCTTCACGCTCGACCCGCAGGACGAACGACGGCTGCGCCTCGATGGGCATCGACACGCCGTAGAACTCCATGAGGCTCCGGAGCGTGGCGACAATGATGGCGCTCGACCCTGCCATGCCGACCTGGCGCGGGATGTTGGTCGTGTAACGCACCGAGAAGTTGCGGTCGTGCAGCGAGATGCCCTGCGCGTTGCAGTAGTCCACGAACCGCTTGATCGTGGCCTTCACGAGGCGGATGCCGCCGTAGTAACCGTGCAGGCGAACATCTTTGGCGAGGTCGTGAATCGAGCCGAACACGGCGCGATCACCTTCGGCCAGCACGATGTCCACCGAGTCCCACTCGTAGAGGACGACCTCGGCCCAGAAGTTGCGCACGATGACCGAGATGGTGCGGCCGTTGTAGCCGTCCGACGGGTTGCCGACGAGGCCGGCGCGGGCGTAGGCGCGTTTACGCGTGAGGAACATTGAGGAGTTGCTCCAGATGGCGCCGCAGTTCCGCCCCGTGGCGGGGATCGGCGAGCGCGAACTCGACGAAAGCCTGGAAGTACGCGTCGAAGTTGCCGATGTCGTAACGGCGTTCGTGCGCGCCGAGCGTGACGCCGTAGGCGCGGCCTCCACCCTGGATGACGGACCGGATGGCGTCGGTCAGCTGGATTTCGCCGCCTTTGCCCGGCGCCGTCTGGGCCAGCGCGTCGAAGATCGACGGAGCGAGCACGTAGCGCGCCGCGATCGCGAACCGGCTCGGCGCCTCCTCCGGCGAGGGCTTCTCAACGACGTCCGCGATCTCGAAGATGTCGCCGGTCGTGCGCGGCTTCGCGATGCCGTAGTGACTGACCTCCTCGATCGGCACTTCTTCGAACGCGATGACGGCGGCGGCATTCTTCTCGATGAACGTCCGCTTCATCCGGCCGACGACGTCGCTTTCGGCGTTCATGCCGATGATCGAATCGCCGAGCGCGACGACGAACGGCCGCTGGCCGACGAACGATTTCGCGCAGAGCACCGCGTGGCCGAGTCCCAGCGTCTGGCGCTGCCGCGTGTAGAAGTACTGCACCCGCGCCCGTTCGAACTCGAGTTCGGAGAGCAGTTCCTCCTTGCCCGTGTCGCGGAGCGTGTGGATGAGCTCCGGGTTGAGATCGAAGTGGTTTTCGATCGACGCCTTGCCGGGGCCCGTGATGAAGAGTACTTCCCGCATGCCGACGCGGGTCAGTTCTTCGACGACGTACTGCACGACCGGCTTGCGGCCGACGGGCAGCATCTCCTTGGGCTGGGACTTGGTGGCGGGCAGGAGCCGGGTGCCGAGGCCGGCAACGGGGACGACGGCGATATCGATGTCCATAAGCATGAATGACAGCGGAATAGGGACGCGGACGGTCCGGAAAACAGGCGAGAGAATTCTAGCAGACCTGCACGGCCGGCTGCCCGCGATCGGGGATAATGGGGCGCGCGCGGGCCCGAACGGGTGGTGGCCCGGCGCGGAGGCTTGTCCATGAATCGCAGGTGTCTCGTCGCCCTTGTCCTCGCAGGCCTGGTTCCGGTGGTTGCGGCCGCGCAGCCCGCTGCGCCGTCCGCGCCGTTTTCGCCCGCCATCGAGAAGGCGGCTATCACGAAAGCCATGACCGCTGCCGCCGACTGGCAGCTCTCGCATCCCTCGGGCCACGCGCCGTACGACTGGACGCAGGCCGCGTTCTACACCGGCATGATGGCGCTGACGACGGTGTCGCCCGATCCGAAATACGTCGGCGCGATGCGCGACATGGGTTATCGCAACAACTGGCGGCCCGGCCTGCGGCCGGGTCACGCGGACGATTACGCGGTGGTCGCGACTTACGTGGCGCTGTATCAGATCGACAAGGACCCGAAGTACCTGACGGCGGGACGGGCGCTGTTCGATTACCTCGCGGTGTATCCGTACACCGAGTCGCTGAAGTTCGAGAACCGCATCGAGACACGCGAGTGGGCGTGGTGCGATGCGCTCTTCATGGGGCCGCCGCCGCTGGTGGCGATGTCGGCGGCGACCGGCGACAAGAAGTATCTCGATCTGTCGAACCGCCTCTGGTGGAAGGTCACCGAGTACCTCTACGACAAGACCGAGCACCTCTACTTCCGCGACAGCCGCTACTTCGACCAGAAGACGCCGAGCGGCCGCAAGGTGTTCTGGAGCCGCGGCAACGGCTGGGTGTACGCGGGCCTCGCGCGCGTGATTCGCGACATGCCGGCGGATTATCCCGACCGCCCGAAGTACATCGCGCTCTTCAAGGAAATGACGACCGCCGTGCTGGCGACGCAGGGCGAGGACGGCTACTGGCGCTCGAGCCTGCTCGACGCGGCAAGCCGGCCGAATCCCGAGACGAGCGGCACGGGTTTCTTCACCTACGGGCTCGCGTGGGGCATGAACAACGGCCTCATCGATCGCGCGGTGGCCGAGCCGGCCGTGAAGCGCGGGTGGACGGCGCTCGTGAACGCCATGCGGCCCGATGGCATGCTCGGCTGGGTGCAGCCCATCGGCGCCGAGCCCGGCGCGACGACCGCCGACACGACCGAGGTGTTCGGCGTGGGCGCGTTCCTGCTCGCGGGCTCCGAGGTCGTCAAGATTGCTCGCTGAGGTCTCGCGAGAGCGCCTGGCGGCGGTCGTTCGCGACGCCATCGTGGGCGCAGGCGTGCCGCCGCCGATTGCCGGCATCGAAGCCGACGTGATGGTGGACGCCGACCTGTGCGGCGTGCCGTCGCACGGCGTGCTGATGCTGCCGCGGCTGCTGGCCGCGCTGCGCGAGGGGCGGGCGGCGACGAACCCGGCGCTGACGCTGGTGCGCGACAGCGGCGCGACGTGCGTGCTGGACGGCGCGAACGGGCCCGGGCGTTACGTCTCGATCTGCGCGATGGACCACGCCGTCGCGAAGGCGCGCGCGTTCGGCATCGGCGCGTGCCTGGCGGTGCGCACGACGCACTGGGGGCGCGCGCACGCGTACGCGGTGCACGCCGCGCGGCAGGGCGTCATTGGCCTCTGCACGACCAACGCGATTCCCACGCTCGCGCCCGCGGGCGCGACGCATGCGATTCTCGGGAACAACCCGCTGGCGATTGCGGTGCCGCGGGGTGAGGGCGCCGATCCGCTCGTGCTCGACATCGCGATGACGCAGGCGGCGTTCGGCAAGGTGGCAACCTGGCGTCGCGAAGGGCGGCCGGTGCCGCCCGACTGGGGTTTCGACGCGAACGGGAGGCCGACCGACGATGCGGCGACGATCCTGGCGTCGGGGATGTTGTCACCGATGGGCGGGCACAAGGGCCTCGGCCTCGCGCTGATGATGGAGTTGCTGACGGCGGGGTTGGCCAACAGCTTCTTCGGTCACGAGATCGTGGAGCGCGATCGGTCGGGGGTCGATCCCGACGCGTCGAAGTTCTTCATCGCGATCGACGCCGGCGCGTTCGGCGACGCGGCGGCGTTCGCGCGCCGCGTGGACGAGTTGGTGGCGTGGATCAAGAGCACCGAGGCGGCCGAGGAGGTACTGGCGCCGGGCGAACGCGGCTGGGCCGCGCGGGACCACAATCTCGCCCACGGCATCCCGCTCCACGACGCGATCGTGCAGCAGCTGGCGGCGGTGGGAGTGAACGTGTAGGCTCACGGCTCACGGCTCACGGCTCACGGCTCGCGGCTCGCGGCTTGGGGCCTGGGGCCAGATCAGGAAGGTGTGGGGCAGGGCTTGAGCCCTGCCTGACCTGATGGCAACGCGAGAGCTGTAGCGC
>CAZJRM010000078.1:0-20726 GCA_964547975.1 uncultured Vicinamibacterales bacterium
TGCCGCTCTTGTAGGCCACGTTGATCGTCGCGCCGCCGCTCCGGCCGTACTCCGCCGACATGTTGTTCGTGACGACCTTGAACTCGGCGACCGCGTCAGGCGACGGCTGCACCGTCTGGTTCGAGAACCCCTGGTTGCTGGTGCCGTAGGCGTTGTTGTCGAGCCCGTCGAGCAGGAAGTTGTTGAACGTGCTGCGCATCCCGTTGACGTTGAACGACCCCTCGCGCGGCGTGGTCGTGCCGCCCGTGTTGAGCTGCGACAGCCGCACGCCCGGGCTGAGCAGGGCCAGCGCCGAGTACTCACGGCCGTTGAGTGGCAGTTCCACGGCCTGCCGGCCCGTGATGAGCTGACCACGCTGGCTCGAGTCGGTCTCGAGGACCTGCGCAGCGCCGACCACCTGCACGGTTTCACTCAGCTGGCCCGGCGACAACTGGAGGTCGACACGCTGACGGGCGCCGACCGATACCTGGATGTTGTCGGCCACGGCGGTGGCGAACCCCTGCAACTCGGCCGAGATCTTGTAGCGGCCGATACGCACGGTCATGAACTCGTAGCTGCCGTTCTCCTCGGTGACACGGACCGTGGCCACGCCGGTCTCGATATTCGTCAGCGTCACGGTGGCGCCGGGGACGACGCCGCCCTGATTGTCTTTGACGGTGCCGACCACGGTGGCCGTATCGAACTGCGCGTAGGCGGACGTGACGTTCAGGCAGACGAACGCCAGCAGGCAGATCCCGATTGCGCGGAACTTCATGTTCCCCCCAGGGTTCTACGGATACACGTTTCTTGTGAATGGTGCGCGATGGTTCGCGAGGCGGAGTGGATGATGCCCATGTGACGGCAGGGCCGCGAAGCCCGTATTCCAACACTGCGCGTGGGCACTGTCAAGACGCGAGTGCCGGAATCCGCCGCAAATTCGGCGTAAACGTTCACGCCGCGCTTGCCGCGTGACCGCGCCCCGCCGTCGCCGTATAATCCGCCCGCTGGGGCCCGGTCCTGCCCTGCCCGCCATACGGAGTCTGCCATGCTCATGTCCCGACACGGTCTTTCACTGGCGTGCGTCGTCCTGCTGGCCGGCGTGTCGTTCGTGTCCGCCCAGTCCGCGCGCAAAGACCTCGTGGCCCATCGCGGCGCGTCGGGCTACGCGCCGGAACACACCGCCGCCGCCTACACGCTGGCCATGACGCAGGGCGCCGACTACGTCGAACAGGATCTGCAGGTGACGAAGGACGGTCAGTTGGTCTGCCTGCACGACCTCACGCTCGACCGCACGACGAACGTGAAAGACGTGTTCCCGGGGCGGGCCAGGACCCTCGACCGCGAAGGGCGCCCCCTCACCGGCTACCACGTCTCCGATTTCACGCTGGCCGAGATCAAACAGCTCGACGCGGGATCGTGGTTCGACGCCAGGTTCAAGGCCGAGAAGATCCTCACCTTCCAGGAAGCCATCGACATCGTCAAGGGCAAGGCCGGCATCTACCCTGAGACCAAGGCGCCCGAAGTCTACGGCAGCATCGGCTTCGACATGGAGAAGCTGGTGATGGACGTCCTGAAGAAGAACAACCTGGACCGCCCTGGCGCCACTCCGAAGACGCCCGTCATCATTCAGTCCTTCAGCGCGGAGAGCCTGAAGAAGATGGTCGGGATGGGCGTGAAGCTGCCGCTCGTCTTCCTGGTCGGTGACCGCGATCGTGACACCTGGCTGACTCAGGCGCGCATGCCCGAGATCAAGACGTTCGCCGCCGGCATCGGGCCGTCCAAGACGATCATCTCCGGCAAGCCGGAGATCGTGGCGTGGGCCCACGCCGCCGGCCTCACCGTGACGCCGTACACCTTCCGTACCGCGGGCCAGCCCGCAGGGAAGAACGTGCGCGACGAGATGGCGCAGTTCCTGTACACCTACGGGGTCGACGCCGTCTTCACCGACAACCCGGATCAGTTCCCGCGGCGGTAATCACCGCAGGGACATGGGGCATGGGACGCCGCCCAGGCCGCCAGCCGTAAGCCGCCAGCCGTAAGCCGGGAGCCTTGTCAATGTTCGGAATTCTGAAACCCGCGCCGGACGCCCCGCGACTGGCCGCCGATCGAATCGACCCTGAGTACCGCCGGCTTCGCCGCCAGGTATTTGCGGGCATCTTCGTCGGGTACGCGGCGTACTACCTGGTCAGGAACACGATGGCGCTGGCCATCCCCGACCTGCTGCGCGAATACCCGCAGTACAGCAAGGCCATGCTCGGCACGGCCATGACGGGCCTCTCGATCGCCTACGGGGCGTCGAAGTTCCTCATGGGATCCGTGTCTGACCGCAGTAACCCCAAGTACTTCCTCCCGCTCGGCCTGTTGCTGTCCGCGGCGATCATCTTCGCCTCGGGGACGATGAAGGCGATCTACTCGTCGCTCGCCCTGGTGATCGTGCTGCAGACCCTGAATGGCTGGGTGCAGGGGATGGGGTGGCCGCCGTGCGGCAAGACCATGGTGCACTGGTGGAGCACGAAAGAACGCGGCCTGACGGTTGCGACGTGGAACGTGGCCCACAACGTCGGCGGTGCCCTCGTCGCCAACTTCGCCCTGTGGGGCTACACGCTCTTCCACAACGACTGGGGCGCGAAGTTCTACTTCAACGCGATCATCGCGTCAGTCGTGGCCGTGGTGGTGTTCTTCCTGCTGCGTGACACGCCGCAGTCCTGCGGGCTGCCGCCTGTCGAGGAGTACAAGAACGACTATCCGCCAGATTACTCGGCCGACCACGAGCGCGTCTTCACGTTCAAGGAAATCTTCTTCGGCCACGTCCTCAACAATCGTTACCTGTGGGCGATTGCCGTGGCGAATGCCTTCGTCTACTTCGTCCGCTACGGGGTGGTGAACTGGATCCCGACGTACCTCGAAACGGCCAAGGGATTCTCGTTCAAGGAATCGAGCACTGGCTGGGCCCTCTACGAGTACGCGGCCATTCCCGGCACGATCGCCTGCGGGTGGATCTCCGATCGGTACTTCAAGGGACGCCGCGCGCCGGCCAACATCCTCTTCATGGCGCTGACACTCGTCGCGGTGGTGGTCTACTGGCTCAATCTCAAGGGGCCGCTCTGGATCGACTACGCGGCGCTCATCGCGATCGGCTTCCTCATCTACGGGCCGATCATGATCATCGGCCTTCACGCGCTCGACCTCGTCCCGAAGAAGGCGGCGGGCACCGCCGCAGGCTTCACGGGGTTCTTCGGCTACGTCTTCGGATCGGCCATCGCCGGAACTGGCGTGGGCTGGATTGCCGACCACTGGGGCTGGAACGGCGTGTTCATCACGATGGTGGCCTGCTGCGTCCTGACGATGGTCTTCGTCGCCATGACGCTCGGCCACACGGTCGAGAGCGCCGAACGCTGACGATGGCCCTCGGCTTACAGCTCCGGGCTCCGGGCGTCAGGCCCGAGCCCGGGCCTTTCCCTCTTCCCTATCGCCTATTCCCTTGTCCCTGTCTTCTTGCCGTACTTGTTGAACCACGCCAGGTACCGCTCGTACCGGTCGCGCTGGTAGCTCGGCACCGTCAGCCCGTGGAACTGGCCCGGGTACACTACCAGTTGCGTGTCGACGCCCAGTGACCTGAGTGCCTGGTACATCTGTTCGCTGCCGATGATGGGCACGTTGAAGTCTTTCTCGCCGCCCATGTAGAGCGTCGGCGTCCTGATCCGGTCGGCCTGGAAGAACGGGTACGAGATCTTCAGCCACAGCTCGCGGGTCTTCCACGGCAGTCCGATCTCATGTTCGTACTGCGTGATGTACTGGTCGCTGCCGTACATCGACAACTGGAGGGCGCTGCCGGCGCCGCTCACCGCGGCTTTGAACCGCGGGTCGGTCGCGGTCGTGTAATCGGTCAGGATGCCGCCGTAGCTCCACCCGCCGATCACGAGGCGTTCCGGATCGGCGACGCCGGCTGCCACCGCCGCGTCCACCGCGCCCAGCAGATCGACGACCTCCTTGTTCCCCCAGTCGCCGAAGATGGCTTTCTGGTAGGCCGCCCCGCGCCCGGCGCTGCCGCGATAGTTCACCTCGAGCACGGCGTAGCCGTTGGCCGCGAAGAACTCGCGATCGAAACTGAACGCGTGCTGATCCTGGCCGTTCGGACCGCCGTGGATCAGCAGGAGCAACGGCACCTTCGTACCGGTGACGTGCCCCGCCGGCGTCGTGAGCAGGCTGTGGACTTCGGTGGCGTCCTTGCTCCGGGACGTGAAGTCTTCGGTGGTCGAGAGCCGCAGTTCGGCCATCAGGGCGTCGTTGACCTTCGTGATCCGGCGCAAGGCGCCGTTCTCGAGCACGTGAACGTCTGCCGGCTGTTTCGCCGTTCCGGTCAGCAGGGTGACGATCCCGCTCTTGCCGATCACCACGCTGCCCACCGTCCGCCGGCCGGTGGTCAACTTCTCGACGCCGCCGCCGGCGGTCGTCGTGCGGCCCACGTAGCTGATCCGATCGTCGGCCACGACGAAGGTCAGCGCCTTGCCGTCGGCAGACCACCAGAGGTTGCCCTGCACGGGGCGATCGAGCGTCTCGGTCAGCACTCTGGCCGGCCCGCCGGCCACGGGCACGATGGCCAGCCTCGGCAGGACGTACGCCGAGTACTTCGTCTCGTCGCCCTGCGTATAGGCAATCCACTGGCCGTCGGGACTCCAGGAGGGGCGGCCGCCGTCGGAGCCCGCGTACGTCGTCAGTTGTCGGGGTTCGGCGCCGGCCTTCGCGTCGACGACGTACACGTTCGTGTCGGTGTGGCGGTCGGGGTCGGGGCCGCCGCGCTTGCTGATGAATGCGACCTTCGTCCCGTCAGGCGACCACGACGGTGACGAATCGTCGAACGCGCCGCTGGTGATCGGCTCGGCCTTCTTCGTCGCGACGTCGAACACCCAGATATGAGTGTAGAGCCGCTTGAGATACCCTTCGCGGTCCTGCTTGAAGTGGTAGCGGTCGATGACGACGGGCGGAGGCGTCTTCCGTTTCCACCCGTCCTTCTTCTCCGGATCATCGTCCGGGTCCTTGTCGCTCCTGGTGAAGACGATACGCGAGCTGTCGGGGGACCAGGAGTAGTCGGAAACGCCCCCGTCGATGTCGGTCAGTTTCGATGCCTCGCCGCCGGTACGATCGAGCAGCCAGACCTGCGCGCCCTTCTTCTTCTCGTCGTCGGTGCCGCGGCTGGCCAGGAACGACAGGTACTTGCCGTCGGGGCTCCAGCGCGGCGCGCTCTCGCCGTCGGGCGTGAAGGTGAGCTGGAGGGTCGTGGCGCCGTCCGCGCTGACCATCCAGATGTCGGTGTTCCGCTTGTCCTTGTCCGCATCGGTGGTGCCGACGGTGTAGGCAATCCACGCGCCGTCCGGCGACGGCTGCGGATCGCCAACCGTTCTGAACTTGTGCAGATCGTCGAGCGTGATCGCGCGTGCGGCTGGCGCCTGGGCGGCGACGGCCGGGGCCAGTGCCAGTGTGGCGAGCAGGAGCACGGACAGTGTCTTCACAGTGCGCATCGCAAGACCTCGTGGAGTGGCCGGGCCAACACCGGCGCGAGGGGCAGTATGGCACAATGGTGGAACCCCATCGTCTTCAATGGTGTCAAGCCCGCGGCCGGCGGCCCGCGGCTTGCGTGGGGGCCGACTTTCCTCGACGGGGCCCGGAACACGTCCGTCGGCCACTGGCGACAGATCAAGGAGCAGCGATGTCGATTTCTCGTCGTACGTTCCTGTCCACCTCGTCGCTGGCGCTCGCGGCGTCGGCGCTCGACCTGCGCGCGCTGCTGGCCCAGGGCGGCCCGGCCGCGCCACAGACCGCGTTCGGCACGATTCGCGGCACCGTCGGATACTTCACCGGTCAGGGCGGCGTGATTGGATGGCACGTCGACTCGACGAGCACCGTGGTCATCGATTCGCAGTTCCCCGCCACCGCGCAGGTCTGCCTCGAGGGCATCAGGGGCCGAAACGGCGGACGCCAGTGGGACTATCTCGTCAACACCCACCACCATGGCGACCACACTGGCGGCAATGGCGTGTTCCGGCCTGTGGCCAGAAAGATCCTGGCGCATGCGAACGTGCCGAAACTGCAGCGCGAGGCCGCGGCGCGGGCGGCGCAGAACGCGAAGCCCGGAGCACCGCCGGCGGCCGAGCCGGTGGTGGCTGATGCCACGTTCGAACACACGTGGCGCGACACGGTCGGCAAGGACGTGATGGCGCTGAAGTACTACGGCCCGGCGCACACCAGCGGTGATGCCGTCGTGACGTTCGAGAAGGCGAATGTCGTCCACATGGGCGACCTGGTCTTCAACCGGATGCATCCGTACATCGACAAACCGGCGGGGGCGTCGATTGCCAACTGGATCACGGTCCTCGAACGTGTAGTCAAGGACCACAAGAAGGACACGATCTACCTCTTCGGCCACAGCCAGCCGGCCCGTGGGGCGACCGGCGGCGCGGCCGACCTCCTGCACATGCGCGACTACCTCACGGCGCTGCTCGACTTCGTGCGCGGGGAGATGAAGGCCGGCACACCACGGGAAGTCATCGTCAAGATCACCGACCCGCTGAAGGGGTTTCCCGACCACGGTCCGCTCATCGAGCGCGTGTTGACGGCGGCCTGCGATGAAGTGGCGGGGTAACGCCTGCGCGCGTGTGGCGGTGACCGCCGCCGTCGTGTGGGCGGCGGCGGTGCCGTCCGTCGTTCGGGCCGCGTCGTCATCCGGTGTGACCGTGACCGTGCAGGCGCGCGCGCTGAAGCCGGGCGAGGTCGTCCTGGTGACCGCACGCACGAACGCCCCCGCGCGTAGCGTGACCGGCCAGGCCGGAGCGGGGCACCTCCGCTTCTCGAGAACCGATGACCCGTTGGTGTGGCTGGCGCTGCTGGGTCTCGACGTCCGCGTCACACCTGGCCAGATCAGGCTTGCGGTGCGCGCGGTCGACGCGGAGGGGACGTCGGAGACGGTCGAGACATTGACGGTGCTTCCAAGACGCCCGGATCAGCGTCGCATCACCGTCGATCCCAGGTTCGCGCACCCGCCGGCCTCCGAGCTGGCACGTATCGAGCGTGAAGCGAAACTGATGGCGGACGTGCTGGGGGTGGTGTCTCCCGAGCGGCTGTGGCGCGGGCCGTTCGTCGCGCCCGTGCCCGGCAGGCCGACGAGCGCGTTCGGTCGCGTCAGCATCGTGAACGGAGAACGGCGCGCGCCGCACGCCGGTGTGGATCTGCAGGCGGCTGACGGGACTCCGGTGTGCGCCCCGGCGGCAGGCCGCGTGGTCCTGAGCGCGTCGCTCTACTACGCCGGCGACACCGTCATCATCGACCACGGCCTTGGCGTGTTCTCCCTGCTCGCCCACCTGTCCGAGCGGCGGACACAACCGGGCACCCTCGTCGGCGCCGGCGACGTCGTCGGATTGTCCGGATCGACGGGTCGCATCACGGGCCCGCACCTGCACTGGGGCACGCGGATCGGCCCGGCCCTCGTCGACCCGCTCTCGCTCATCGCGGCGACGAGCGGCGTCGATCGCGAGGGGAAGACCCCGAGCCCGATTCCTCCCGCGCCGTCAGAGTCCGACGGCGGCCGGGTTCGCCAGCACGAAGTCGAGGCAGAGCTGCGACCAGGTCTCCATCGCGTCACGTCGCGCCCGCAGGTCGTCGAGCGTCAGGAATCGCAGGTCCGTGATGCACGGCTCGCCGCGCGACACGTGTTCGTCGCCGAGTTCGCAGATATGGACGACGCCGAAGTGGACCTGGCCGACCGGTGTCGAATCGTCATTGATGAGCGCGACGATCCGGGTCGTGAGATCGGCGTCGATGAGCAGTTCTTCGTGCAGTTCCCGCTGGACGGCGTCTTCGTAGAAATCGAGGCCCGTCCCGAACAGGTCTTCGTCGCGGTGGTTGATGTGGCCGCCGATGCCGATCGAGCCCTTGGCGACGAGGCGTTTCTCGCCGGAGGCCTTGCCGCGCACGTAGTGCAGCAGCGTGTGGCCGCGGCGGACGAGCACGTACGGGATCAGCTGCTTGAGCGAAGGGTCGTCTTCGGCGAGCGATCGCGGGACGTACCGTGTATGCTGCGTCTCGAGCACGCGCGGCACGTACGCGCCAATGTCGGTGCAGAGCCCCTGGAAGGCGCCAATCTCGTCGAGGAGCGCGCGCGGGAACGTCAGAACCAGTTCGTCGGCCATGGTTCATTCTACCCGGCCGACCGGGTCGCAGAGAGGTCACCATGACGAATCGCTCCGCAGTCGTGTCCGTGCTGCTGTGCAGCCTGGCCCTGGTGGCCGTGACGGCCAGCCACGCCGCGGCCCAGGCCGTCACTCCCGACCGCGCGACGGGCCTCTGGAACGGCAAGGACCTGTCGAATTGGGACGCGGATGTGCCCAAGCGCGATGCCGACCCGTCGTTGCCGGAGAGCTTCGTGGTGCGCGGCGCCATGCTGGTGAGCCTCGGCAAGCCCGAAGGGCACCTCATCACGAAACAGGCGTACCGCGACTACCGCCTGGTGGCCGAGTACCGGTTTCCGGGCGCCGGCGGCAACTGCGGTGTGCTGATTCACGCCTCGACGCCGCGCGCGCTCTACAAGATGTTCCCGAAATCGATCGAGGTCCAGATGCAGAGCGGGAACGCCGGCGACTTCTGGTGCATCCAGGAAGACATCACGGTGCCCGACATGGACACCCGCCGGCCGCGCAAGCCCACCGAAGTCTGGGGTGGGGCCGAAGGGAACGCGCGCCGCATCCTGAATCTCACCGATGACTCGGAGAAGCCGCTCGGCGAGTGGAACACGATGGTCATCGAAGCCCGCGGCGACACCGTGACCGTCTGGGTCAACGGCGTGCTCGTCAACCGCGGCCACGGCGCCACCGCCTCGCAGGGCCGCATCGCCGTGCAGGCCGAAGGGACCGAAGTGGAGTTCCGCCGGATCGAGATCGGGCCGCTGCCGACCCGGTGACGACCTTCGTGCTCGAGGATTACCGGGGAACGTCTACCAGGCGTCGCGCCTTGAGCTGGCCGTCCACCACCATGTGCGACGGCGCGGCGGCGCCCCGCTCGGTGACGAACTCGAGGCTGCGTCCCTCGACGAGGTCGAAGAACCGCGTGGGCGACTCTGGGAACAGTTCGACGCGCTGCGGCCCGTCGAGCACGACGAGCCCGTCCTGCTCCAGCGCGACGACGATGGATCGGCCCGGCCGCAGTTCGTAGCGCCCCTGGAGCGCGGCCAGCGCCGCGCGGTCCACCGGGACGACGGCCTTCTCGCGAGGCTTGAAGGTCGGCCAGCCGTACTCGCGGGCGATCGCACGCAGGATCTCGCCGGCCAGCCGCCCTCCCTGATCGCCGTTCGTCATCACCACGGCTCCGCGCCCGCCTTCGACAAACGCCGTCATATTGCACTTGAATCCCGCGTTCGAGCCTCCATGACCGAAGGCCGCGGCGGCGCCGACGCCGTCCAGCGACAGGCCCAGGCCGTACCCGCCGCTCAGGTTCGTCACCATCATGCGGGCGGTGTCGGGCTTCAGGAAGGCGGGCTTGCCGTCGAGGGCCTGCTGGATGGCGATCAGGAACGATGCGAGGTCGGAGGGCGTGGTCCACAGCCCTGCGGCCGCCAGCTCGGGGTACGTATGGAAGCGCCCTGGAATCACCGCGCCGCCAGCCTGGTGGCCCGACGCGGCCCCGTGGCGTCGTGCCTCGGGCAGCGGCTGCTCGTACGTGCTGTCGCGCATGCCGGCAGGCCCCAGCACGAGGTCGGTGAGCAGCGCCGGGAACGGCTTGCCGGTGACGTCGGTCAGCAGTTGTTGCACGACCGTGTACCCGCCGCCCGAATAGCGCCACTGGCTGCCCGGCACGAGATCCGGCCGCACGGCCGCGCTGTTGGCTGGCGGCGCACCGTCCAGTACCTGGACCACGGACGGCACGGGCGTGCCGGCCGGGTAACCTCCGAAACCGTGCACGGTCAAGCCCGCGGAGTGGTTGAGCAGACGGCGCAGCGTGACCTTCTGATCCTTGGTGACGTCGTTGTCCGGCACCTTCCACGAGGTGAGCCTCTCGTTGACGGGCGTGTCCAGCGTCAAGAGACCCTGCTCGACGAGCCGCATGGCGCCGGCGGCCGCGATCGACTTGCTGATCGATGCCGCCTGGAACAACGTGCGCGGCGTGACGGGGTCGGGGCTGCCGGCCTCGATCACGCCGTAGCCTCGAGCCCACTCGATGGCCCCGCCGTTGATGACGGCGATGCTGACGCCAGGTGTCTTAAGCGCGGCCATCCGATCCGCCAGCGTGGAGAGCGGCAGCGGTCGGCCGGCAACGACGAGGGGCGGAAGCAGTCCCCGCTCGATTCGGGCTATCCGTTCTGCCACCTCCGGGGCGGCGGAAACCGCCGGCTTCGTCGCCGCGGACCCGGCCCTGGTGGCTGGCCCGGCAGGCTGGGCGCCAACGGCGCTGACGCCCGGCGTCGAGACGAGGAACGAGGACACCAGCAGCGCGGCAACCGGCAAACGCATCACACGACTCCCCCGGGGCCGTTGCGGCCCGATACCCGTCAATACGCGGCGGCCGCGACCGTCGTTCCCGAGTGCGTCGGCAACCTTCGCGTGCCCGAATCCGTCCGAGTGGATGAGGTGCCGGCACGGCGGCTGCGACCGGTGTCTGGCTCGAGTGGGGAAGGAGGGTGGGATGTCCCTGACCAGGTGGGCGCTGTCGGCGGCCGCGGGCGTGCTGGTGATGTCCGCGGTCGGCGGAGTTCTGGTGTGGAGCCGCCACGCCACGCCGAATGAACGAATCGTATCCGGCCGGGCCGAAGTTCAGCGGCTCGAGCGCGCGGGTCGGTACGCCGAGGCGGCCGACACGCTCGAAGGGGTCCAGATGCTCTTGATGGATGCCGGCAGGTACCGGGAGGGCCTGGACGCGGCCTTTGCCATTGAAGGGCTGTCCTCCAAGGCGTCCCCGCGGCGCTCGCCCTGGCACTACGTCAGGATTGCCGATGTCTACCTGCGTCTCGGCGATCGAGACCAGTACTTCCACTGGATGGAGAAGGCCGTCAACGAGCGCGGGTTCTCGAAGGTCGGGTATTTCGAGAGCGCGGAGGTGGCGTCGCTGAAAGACGATCCCCGATTTGCTCCCCTCGCCGAGGCCTGCGCGAAGCAGGTCGGCATCGGAGAACACGCCCGGGACTTCCGGGTCACGCTGTTGGACGGGTCGACCTTCTCTCTGTCCGCGCAGGCCGGCAAGGTCGTGTTGATCGACTTCTGGGACGTGATGTGCCCGCCATGCCGGCGGGAGATGCCGAACCTGAAGCAGATCGCCGCCGACTTCGACGGCCGCGGCCTCGAGATCGTCGGGATCAGCCTCGACACGGACCGCCGCCTGCTCACGGAGTTCATCGAGCAGGAGCGGTTGCCGTGGAAGATCGCCTGCTCGTTCAAGGGGTGGAGCGACGAGACGGCGGCGCTCTACCGGATCATCGCGACCCCGTCGACGTGGCTGATCGATCGCCGCGGGGTCGTGCGTTACCACGACTTGCGAGGCGCGGACCTGCGGCAGGCGGTCGACGCACTGCTGCGCGAGCCCGCCTAACGTCCGGAGAGGCGCACGAGGCGCGTGGCCCGCGGCGGAATGACGAGCGCGCCGCCTCGGAGCGTGCGCAGGCCCGTCGGTTCCGTCACCACCACGTCCGACGCCGACTGCACCGTGATCGATGCGGGTGACGCCGACGGGTTGAACAGCCGCACCGCGAGCGTCAGATCGTCCACCGGCTCCATCGAGACCACCGTCACCGGGTCGCCCGACAACGTGAAGGGCGGCGTGATGCGCGGCGCACCTGGCGCGGAAGCGGCCGCGAGGAGCGGCGCGTCGTACTCGTCACTGAAGCGCCTGAGCGAGACGGCGTCGAACACCGCGTGCGGACGCACGACGAAACGGAATGCCAGCGTTCCGGACTGCTCGGCCTTGTAGTTCGTGTGCCAGTAGTTGTTGAGCAGGTATGCGTAGAGCGTGGCCCCCGGCGCGACGTGCTCACGCCAGTTCCGTGTGCCGCGATCGTTCTGCCGCTCGTCGGTGAGCGCGCCGAGCTCGATGAGCGGCGCGTCGAGCGACACGAGTGAGAGGCCCATTGCGCGTCCGGAGACGTCGATGGCGCTCTGCACGCCGACGAATTCGCGGCACGAGCCCGGCAACTGGTCGCGTTCGAATTCCACGAGCGCGGTCCCCTCGTCCGCGCGCACGACTCCCCCTGGCACGTTGAACGGAAACGCCGCATGCGCGCTTTCCTTGGTGCGCACGGCGGTCTTGTCGATCGCCAGTTCGAGCGCGAGCCGGTCGGATCCGGCGGCGAGACTGATCCGTTGCGTCACGCCGCGCGCGCCCAGGCCCGTGCTGTCGACCCGCAGTGTGGCCACGAGCGGACCGGCGTCCTCGACGGTGACGCGGGCCGCGTCGTTGCCGACGACCGTCGATGGATCGCGCCCGGGCACGTACAGATAGCGCAGCAGCCCCGGGGGCCCCGACACGAATTCGTGGCCTGGCGTGCCGGCCCAGGTCAACGACGCGATCGACGCTCGATCCGGACCGAGTACGGCCCGCACCACACCATTGTCGAGCGCCGAATCCGTCACGCTGACCCTGCCGGCGGGGCGTTCCGCCTCGCCGGGGCCCACGCGAAGCCGTATGGAGGACATCGCCGGCACGCTGTCGATCCACACCGCGAGGCGGCCGTCGCGCAGTCGCTGCGACGGCAGCGCGAGTTCGATGGCGGTCGCGCGGCGGACCGGCGTCGCCTGAGCAGGATCCGCCTGAAGGCGGACCTCACGGGCGGTTGGCACGTCGGGTTTCAGCACACCGACGCCGGTGCCAGGTGGCGGCACGACGACCACCCGATCGCCCCCGCGGGAGAGATCGGCGGGCAGGTACACGAGTCCGCCGCGTGGCCACGCCAGCGTGTTGATGACGTCCACGGCGCCGGCGTTGCCGGTCGCGCCTGCCAGGGCGCGGCGCATGAGATCCGCCGCTTGCCGCGCCGATTCCGTGGCAAAACGGCGTTTGTACTCCCACTGGGCCATCACGTCCGCGCGGTCGGGCTGGGTGATACTGTCGGCCGCGCCCCACGTGTGCTCGCGCCACAACAGGACGTTGCGCCACGCCTCGTCTCGTTCGCCACGCGGCAGCGGGGTCCCGCGCAGCACGGCCAGCGTCTCGGCCTGCTGCAACGCGCGCGCGGCGGCTCGCACGGCGGCCTCGTCGCCGGCGCTCGAGATCGCGCCGTCTTCCCAGTACGGCGTCATGTCTCCCGCCCGCACGGGAAGCTCGGAACCGTGACGCCGCTCGAACGCCTCGAACAGGCGCTCGGCCGTATCGATGACGAGTCGCGGCGTCGAGAACTGCTCGTTCCACCGTGTGACGAAGTCCGGAAGCGCCGGATCGACCGGGCCGTTGTCGCCGCCAATCGTGTAACGGACCTGCACCATGTCGTAGGGGTAGCCGCGACCCACGAGGTCCCGCACGTAGTCCAGAATGCTGTCGCGGCTGCGCTCGGTGGCTCGGCCGGTGTTGAGGCCGTGGAACCACGAGTACCCCCGGCCCGCCACCCAGACCAGCAGGCGTTCTTCGCCGGACGGCGACGCCCACCAGAACGGCGCGTCGCCGAGCGCCTTCAGCGTCGTGCCGATCCGATCACCACCGTCGGGCAGGCCCGGCATGTAGTTGGGCCCGCTGCTGAAATACCGGACGCCGCCCTGTGCGAGCGCCGCGACGCTGGCCCAGCTCAGGCCGGGGATGTCGCTGTGCATCGCCGACCGGATCGGTCCCGCGCCGAGCCGGGCGCGAACACGTTTCGCCGCGTCGGTCCATCGCTCGAGTTCCACCGGGGTCGCCAGCCCGGTGAGGATATTCGTGAAGTTGGCCTGCAGGCCCATCGTGCCGTCGCGCACGGCGTCCGCGAACTCGCGCCGATCGTCCGCCGAGGCCTGCGCCAGATAACTCTCGACCGACCAGAGCCCCTCGACGTTCCACCTGAACCGCGCGTCGGGCGGGTACGACGCGGTCGCCCGGGCCAGCGCCACCGCGTCGCGCAGGTTCTTCCACTGTTTGCGTTCGACCTCGGGCTGCGGATCCGAGTAGCCGATATCGACGTGCGAGTGGGGCAGCAGGTGCATCGCCCTGGGCCGCACGGCCGACACCGTCACCGCGCCGCTGAACGTCGTGTCCGTGCCGAGGACGACGGTGACCGGCAGGGTCGCGTCGGCATTCGGACCCGCGCCGACGAGCACGGTCGTGTAGCCCGCATCGACGGTCCCCGACCAGGCCGTGCGCGCGCCGATGCGGACCTCGGCCTGGGTTGCCGCGCCAACGAGGCTGACGCCCACGCGAAGGACGCGCTGGCCGTCGGCAAAGACGGCTTCTTCCGGCACCACGCGCGTCCAGGACTCCACGGGTTCCTGCGGGCCGAGATAGTAGTCCTGGCTGCCGGCTGCGTCCCCGACGATCGTGAATCGCGGCGCGCCGCTGCCGAAGAAGGCCCGCGGCGCCGTGATCCACATGAACCCGAAGAGTTCGTTGAACTGCCCGACCCGCGTCGTCCTGAACGACAGGACCGCGCCGCCTTCACCGGCCACGGTCCACTCGCGATCGTCCGCCGTGCGGCCGGACCTGAACGTCGCGACGCGCCGGCCGTTCACCGACAACCAGAACTGGTGTGCGCCGTAGCCTGACGCGGTCCCGCCGTGCCACAGGAACGTCACGCGCTCGTCGGGTGGCCCCGCCGGCACGGCCTCGCCTTCCCACTCGACGGCCATGCGCCCGTCCGTCGCCCGGCTGAGCAACGTCTTCGTCTGGCCGGGGTAGGCCCAGGGATAGAGGATCCACTCCCCGGCCACGGTGCGCACGAACCCGCGCAGCCATCGCTCCGGCAGCGGGCCGGTGCCGGCCGCGGACGATGCCTGCGCCAGCGCCGTGGCGGTTCCGAGGAGGAGCAGGGCGAGCGCACAGGAGCAGGCCGGCAGGAGCAGGCGTGGCATGTGCGGATTGTCGCACGATACAATCCCCGCGTCTGCTGCTGGAGCCTGCCATGACGTATTGCCTGCGCGCGCTTGCCCTCGCCTTCCTGCTGGCCACGACGGTGGTGGCCGGAGACACGCCGCCTGCGCCACGCCTCGTCTTCGGCATCGTGACGGACGTGCACTCGGCGGACGTCCCGACCAGCGGCGCGCGGACGTACCGGGCGTCCGCGGCGAAACTCGCCGCGTGCATCGACGTGATGAACGAGCGGCGCGTGGCCTTCGTGGCGGAACTGGGGGACTTCAAGGACCAGGATCCCGCGCCTGTCGAAACGCGTACCCTGCGGTACCTGGCCGATATCGAGCGGGTGTTCGCCAGATTCAACGGCCCCCGGTATCACGTGCTGGGCAACCACGACAGCGACAGCCTTTCGAAGGCGCAGTTTCTGGCCGCCACGGTCAACACCGGCATCTCGCCGAACGCCGCCCACTACACGTTTGTCACGGGAGGCGTGCGCGTCGTGGTGCTCGACGCGAACCACAATGCCGACGGCACGCCGTACGACCACGGCAACTTCACGTGGCAGCAGAGTTACGTCGACGTTCCGCAGATCGCGTGGCTCGATCGCACGCTCCGCGCGTCCGCGGAGCCGGTCGTCGTGCTCGTGCATCAGCGGCTCGACACGGACGACGATTACGCGGTGAAGAACGCCGTTGCCGTGCGGGCGGTGCTCGAGCGGTCAGCGAACGTGCTCGTGGTGCTGCAGGGGCATCACCACGACGGCGGGTTCAGCGCGATCAACGGAATCCCCTACTACACGCTCGCGGGACTCATCCAGGGGCCGCCGCTTCCCGACAATGCGTTCGCCATCGTCGAGGTACGCCAGGACTGGAGCCTGTCGATTCAGGGCTACGGCAGGGCGGAGTCGAGGGCGTTCGACTGAACCGCCGCTTACTGCAGGCGGGCGAGCGTGACGTCGAGGTAGCGCACGCCGCCGTGCGCCTGGTGCCACTGCACCAGGATCGGACTCTGATACGTGCCCTGGACGATGACGCCCTCCCCGGGCGTCTTCGCGTCCGACACGAGCAGGTTTACCGTGCGCTTCATCCGCAGCAGCCGTTCGGCCGGGACAGCCATGGCGCGGGCGATAGCCCTCTCGAGAATCGACTCGTGCAGGCCCAGGGCATCGACGATGCGGTTGAGGACGCGGACGAGGTCGTACTTGGCGTAGTCGCGGGTCTTGGCCGGGATGGCGCGCGGATCGTCGAACGCGTGGCGGCCCTTCTCGGCCACGAACCGCAGCGGGTTGCGCAGTACGTCCACGAGGTCGTGGCGCATCAGCAGGGTTTCGTATTCGTTGACGGTGATGCCCGCCTGGCGTTCGCCGGCGGCCAGGTCGAGGCGCAGGCGGCCCTTCGTCACGTCGTACTGCCGGATCAGGTCCTGCAGCTGGTCGTAGATGCCCAACCCGGGTTCGCGCAGGTTGATCGAGTCGATCGGGTGCGACGACACGGGAATCGCGATTCGCGTGCGCGCGACCACCGTTTCTTCGTTGTAGCCGACGATGGTCGTGAAACGGCGGCGGGGCGTCCCTTCGTTGACGCCGTCGAGGTCGACGAACAGCGCGGGCACGTGGTGGTTGTTGTACGAGACGCAGGCGCGCAGGCCGGCGGCCATGAACGTGAGGTGCGAGTCCGCGTTGCGCGGTTCGACGGCGCGCTGCTCGTCCGACAACTCCGTCCGGGCGTCGAGCTGGTCGTGGCGGTAGCCGGCGCCTTCCGGGAACACCTGGCGGAACGCATCGACGTAGTTCGTGATGCCATCGTCGCGGTGCATGAGGCGCGACGCGAGGCCCTGCTCGAGGTATCCGGCCGTGGTGTGGTGCGAGGCGAAGAGTGTCCGCGAGAAGGAGGCGAGCACGTCGCCGTACACCTGGACGATTCGCTGACGCACGTCAATCGCGTCGAACCGGGCACGCGGCTGAAGCTCGATCGTCAGTTCGAGTGGCTGGGACATCCTGGTTCTCTTCGAACGCGTCATCCTCTGGGGTACCCCGGGCGCAACTGCTAATCATACAACGGAGTCCGCGCGCTGCCCACTGTGGTCCGACGCGACGCCTGCGTGGTCAGACCAAGGCGCGCGTCTACAGTGTGACCGTTCGATCTGCCGACAGCAGCAGCGCGACGATCTCCTGCATGTCGCTCACGCGGCCGGCTTCCAGCTGGTCCTGCACTCCGAAATGCGCGACGCAGGTGCCGCAGGCGACGAGGTCGACTCCGGCGGCGGCCAGCCCGACCGTGGCGTCGGCGGCGGGCGACGTGCGCGCGAGGAGCCGGACGCCGGCGTTGTAGAACACAATCGTGTCCGGCCTGGCGGAAGACGCCCAGACTTTGCGCAGGGCATTGGCCATCAGGCTGGCGCCGAGGTCGTCACTGCCACGACCCATGGTGTCGCTGGTGATCTGGAGCACGGTTCGCATGGCGAGCATCTTCGCACACCCGTCCGGCCCGCAGGCTAGAATGGTAGGCTCCATGTTCGTGAGCGCTCACTCCGACCCGTTTTCCGCCTTCGATGCCGTCTGGGCGCGTGTGCGCGCGACGGCACCGGACGGCTTTGACCCCGACACGATTGTGCTGGCGACGGCCGATGGCGAAGCGCGGCCGTCGGCGCGGGTGGTTTTGCTGCGCGGGGTGTCGCGCGAGGGGTTCGTGTTCTTCACGAACTACGGAAGCCGGAAGGCGGGGGACCTCGAGGCCAACCCCCGGGCATCGCTCTGCGGGTTCTGGTTCTGGCTCGGTCAGCAGGTTCGGATCGAAGGGCGGGTGACGCGCGTCCCGGCGGAAGCATCGGACGCGTATTTCCGGTCCCGGCCGCGAGGCAGCCAGCTCGGGGCGTGGGCCTCGCGTCAGAGCGCTCCGCTTTCCGGACGTGCGGCGCTCGAGGCGCAGTTGCACGAGGCGAGCGCGCGGTTCGAAGGGCGTGACGTTCCGCGCCCCGAATGGTGGGGTGGATACCGTCTCGTGCCGGACCGGTTTGAGTTCTGGGAAGATGGGGCGTACCGGCTGCATGATCGGCTCGTCTTCGCGTGGTCGGAAGGCGCCTGGACGTCGTCGCGGCTCTCGCCGTAGGCGGCTGCTGGAACGGGCCTCGGATCCGTGATATCTTTCTCACTGGTCAGACCAGTTGAGTCTGACTGAAGGCCCCCCGGTAAGCTGCGTTCGTTCTCCCCGGCGCCAGTTCGTTGCCCCCTGTCGCGTCGACATACTGAATCGTGAGCCCTTGGTGCGCCGTCGTGCGCAGTCCCGGGCGGGACAAGGAGGTAGGCGTGCAGATCCGTTACTACATGATCTGTTCGCGGTTCGAAGCCCTCGTGGCCTCTCACCTCGAACCTGAGGCGTTCGGCCTCTATATGGCGGTTGGCACCAAGAAACTCGCCAGCGGCCAGGTGTTGTTCTTCGAGATCGACCCGTCGTTCGCGCAGAAGACCGACCATTTCCGCGTCGGCGACATCGAGTCCCGCTGCGCGCCGCACCGGGACGGATCGCCGAAGCGCAGCAAGTATCTCAGCGTGTACCGCGTGATGGAGTTCCTCCCGCTGTCGGTCTTCGGCGCCCTGTACCTGACGACGTCGGACGGCCGGGTGATGAAGCTGGATGAGGCGCCGTACAGCGAGCCGGACGAAGGCGTGCGCGCGAGTCTGTATCAGGAGCTGTGCCCGCTCATCCCGATGGTCGTGTCGGGCCTGCCGCCGTCCCGGTTCGTCAAGGCGATCACCGACCCCGAACGGCTCGTCTCGGTGCCGCGGCAGTTCTTCGCCGACCTGCGGCTCGATCGCGACGCGCAGGGGCGGCTGGCCAGCTGGCTGCCGTACACCGACCTCGCGCACATCGAAGACTGCGTGAAGGAACTCGAGCACGGCGTGGGCGAAAAACCCACCAAGACCGTGTCGCGCACCCCGCGCAGCACCGGATTCTTCCGATCGATTCGCCGCGGCTTCTTCCTCGGCGATCAGACCGGCTTGAAGCACTACCCGTTCCCGTCGCGCGACCACCTCGAGATTCACCACGCGAAGTGGTGGCACTCGGCATCCGCGCAGTAGAGAGTGGCCGCGCGGAGGCGCGCGCCGTGACACGCAACCGATCCGATCCGCCCCCGAAAGGCAGTTGTGCCGTGAATCGCAGTCGTCCATCATCCACGCCCCGAGCCCGGACCGTCATCGCCACCCTCACCGCGGTGCTGGCGGCCCTCGTCCTGTTCTGGCAGCCGGCCCGCGCCTTCGTCGCGGCGGCCGTCGAAGAAGGTACTCACGGCGGTGAGGCATTCGTCTTCTTCGCGCCGTTTTCGGATCCCCAGTTCGGCTCGATTGAGCTGGGAGCCTTGCTGGCCGTCCTGGGTGTCGCCATTGCCAGCCTGATCTACGCGTTGTGGCTCGCGCGCCAGGTCGAGAGTGCCCCGCAGGGCACGCCGCGCATGCAGGAAGTGGCCGCGGCCGTGCGCGAAGGCGCGAACTCGTACCTCGCGGCGCAGTTCCGCCGCATCGCCCCGCTCATCGTGATCATCACGGTGCTGCTGGCGATCACCTACACCGGCCACGAATCGGCGTTCCGGTGGGGCCGCGCGGGCGCGTTCCTGATTGGCGCGCTGTTCTCGTGGGCTGTCGGCTTCGTCGGCATGCGGCTGGCGACGACCGGCAACCTGCGCGTGGCGGCGGCGGCCGTGCACAGCTACGGCGAAGCGATGCAGCTCGGCTACCGGACCGGCACGGTGACCGGGATGCTGACCGACGGCCTCGGCCTGCTGGGCGGCACGGTGATCTTCCTCATCTACGGCGTCCAGGCGTACGAAGCCCTGCTCGGCTTCGGCTTCGGCGGCACGCTGCTCGCGCTGTTCATGCGCGTCGGCGGCGGCATCTACACGAAAGCCGCGGACGTGGGCGCCGACCTCGTCGGCAAGATCGAGAAGGACATCCCCGAAGACGACCCGCGCAACGCCGCGACGATCGCGGACAACGTGGGCGACAACGTGGGTGACTGCGCCGGCATGGCCGCCGACATCTTCGAGAGCTACGAAGTCACGATCGTGGCCGCGATGATTCTCGGCATGGCCAGCTTCGGCCACAAGGGCGTCATCTTCCCGCTGCTCGTCCGCGGTATCGGCGTCCTGGGATCGATCATCAGCACCTATTCCGTCAAGGCCGGCGCCGACGACACGTCGGACACCGCCCTGAAGACCGTGCACCGCGGCTTCTGGATCGGATCGGTGATCAGCATCGTCGGTTTCTTCGCCGTCGCGTTCGCGTACTTGCGGTTCGACGCGGCGTACCTCACGGACAACCCGATGGCCCTGGCCGGATTCCCCGGCGGCGACCCGGCGGCCCTGCCGTTCTGGGCGAACGCCGGCATCGCGGGCCTCGACCTGCGCCCGGCGCTCACGTGCCTGGTGGGCGTGTTCCTCGCCGTGGCGCTGAACAAGGTCACGAGCTACTACACGCACACGGCGCACGCGCCGGTGAAGTCGCTGACCAAGGCCTGCACGACCGGCCACGCGACCAACATCATCGAAGGCATCGCCCTCGGCTACGAAAGCACCGTGGCCGCCATCATCGTCATCGGCGGCGCGATCCTGCTGTCGGTGATGTGTTACGCGGGCACGCCCCCGATGTTCATCGCCTACGGCGTCGCCATGGCCGGCATCGGCATGCTGACGCTGACCGGCAACACGATCTCGATGGACGTGTTCGGCCCCGTGGCCGACAACGCCAACGG
>CAZJRM010000079.1:0-20692 GCA_964547975.1 uncultured Vicinamibacterales bacterium
CAGGCGGCCTACGTGGATGTCGGGGTGGGGCTCGAGCCCCATCCTGACCGCCTCGTCGAGCGTCAGCCGCAACGTCGGCGCGTGGGGGACCGCGGCCGCGGCCGCGGCGGCCGCCCTCAGCCCCGGTGCCGGTGCCTGGCCAGCCAGGCTGGTCCCGCACACCGCCGCGAGCGCGATCGTGCCCGCCGTCCGCGCCGCGCCCGGCCACAGCCGCACGAGCCACTTCGCGAACCGCGTTCCGAGGCGCGCCTGCGCCACGTCGTCCAGCAGCGAGTACGCCACCGGCGTCACCACCAGCGTGAGCAGCAACACCAGCGTCTGCCCGCCGATGATGACGAACCCGATGGCGCGGTTGGTGCCGGACCCCGCTCCGCCCGAAATCACCAGCGGGAACATCCCCGCGACGAACGACAACGTCGTCATGAGGATGGGACGTAACCGATCGCGGCTGGCCTGCACGACGGCATCGTGCCGCTCCATGCCGGCCTCGCGCAACTGGTTGGCCCGGTCGATCTGCAGGATCGAGTTCTTCTTGACGACACCGAAGAGCACCAGCAGGCCCAGCGCCGAGAAGATGTTCAGCGACTGCCCCGTCACGATGATGGACACCAATGCGAACGGCAGGGTCAGCGGCAACGACAGCAGGATGGTGATCGGGTGCAGCCACGATTCGAACTGGGCCGCCAGGATGAGATACATGAACACCAGCGAGAGCAGGAACGCCGTGACGAACGCCGTCGCCGTCCGCCCGAGTTCGCGGCTGCGGCCCGCGAACCGGGACAGGTACTCCGGCCCCATCTTCAACCGGTCCGCCGCCTCCTGCATGGCCGCCATCACCGGCGTCTGGGACGTGCCTGGCAACAGGTTCGCGTACACGCTCACCTGACGGCTGCGATTCAGCCGCTGGACCTCGGCCGGCGCGGTGCCTGCCGAGAACGTCGCGACGTCGCTGAGCGTCACGCTGCCGAGCCGCGACGACGGCACGGACAAGGCCCCCACATCCTCGGGCGTGCGCCGATCGTCCGCGGTCGCGCGCAGGTGCACCTCGTACTGCTCGTCGCCTTCGTTGTAGGTCGTCACCTGGTCTCCTCCGACGAGGAGGCGTATGGCGTCAGCCGCATCGCCCACCTGCACTCCGAGGTCCGCCGCCTTGGCGCGGTCGAGGAGCACCTGGACCTCAGGCTTCCCGGGATTCAGCGAGATGTCGACATCCACGGCTCCGGGGACCTTCCGGGTCTCCGCCGCCACGGCCTGCGCGTACTGCTGCAGCCGCGCGAGGTCCGGGCCGATCAGCACGAACTGGATGTCCGCGCTCGAACTGCCGCCGCCGCTCATGGCGGCGATCGGCCTGACTTGCGTCCGCAATCCCGCCGACGCGAAGGTCGGCACGACTCTGTCCCTGGCCGTGTCCATCGCCGTGAACGCCGTCCCCTGCCTCACGCCCAGCGGCTGCAGCATGAAGTACACCGTGGCGACATTGGGCGTCTTCGCCGTGTCGTCGGCCACGGTCACCATCGAGAAGGCGATATCGGGCACGGCGGCCTTGACCGCGTTCGCGATGCGATTCGCGATCAGTTCGGTCGCCTCGAGGCTCGTCCCCTCAGGCGCACGAATGCCGATCTCGAACTCCCCCTGGTCGTCGTTCGGCAGGAAGTTCTTCGCGGCGACCATGAACAGCGGCACGCTGGACAGCAGGACGAGCACGGCCCCGCCGGCCACGAGCCCGCGTCGTCCCAGCGCCCGCCGTAACACGTCCGTGTACCAGCGGTCGACCGCGTGGAACACCGTCGTGTCGCGCGACGCGTGCCGGGGGTGGATTCCCCGTTCGCCCACGTGGAGTTTCAGCCAGCGCGCGCCCAGCATCGGCGTCAGCGTGAAGCTGACGAGCAGCGACACGAGGATGGCAAACGCCATCGTGAAGCCGAAGCTCTGCAGGAACCGCCCCGCCATCCCGGACATGAACCCTACCGGCAGGAAGATCGCCACGAGCGACAACGTCGTCGCGAGCACGGCCAGCCCGATTTCGCGCGTGGCTTCCACCGCCGCCTCGAACGGCGGCCGCCCTTTCTCTTCGATGAACCGGTAGATGTTCTCCAAGACGACGATCGCGTCATCGATCACGATGCCGACCGAGAGCGTCAGCGCCAGCATCGTCATCGAGTTGAGCGTGAAGCCCATATACCAGATGAGGCCGAACGACGCGATGATCGACGTCGGAATCGCGATGGCGGCGATGACCGTGGACCGCCAGTTGTTGAGGAACAGCAGGACCACGACCGCCGCCAGGAACGCGCCCACGACCAGGTGCTCCTTGACCGCCCGGATCGACGCGACGATGAACTCCGACTGGTCCCGGACGATCCGCAGGTGATACCCGGGCGGCAACGTCGGCGTCAGTTCCGCCAACCGCGCCTTCACGGCGTCGACGACCTGCACGGCATTCGTGCCCGACTGCCGCCGGATGTAGAGCACGATGGTCGGCGTGCCGTCGATGTTGGCCCGCGTGGACGGCTCGGCCATGCCGTCTTCGACACGGGCGACGTCACTGACGAGAATCGGGTGCCCGTCCCGCACCCGGACGACGATGTCCCCGAACTGCTCGACGGTCGTGACACGGCCGCGGGTCCGCAGCGTGAGCGTGACCGGGCCCTGCTCGATCCGTCCGCCCGGCACCTCGATGTTCTGCGCCTGCAGCGCCCGCGACACGTCGATGACGGAGATGTTGTGCGCGCGCAACCGCGTCGGATCGATCCACAGGTTGATCTGGCGGGCGCGGCCGCCGAGGACCATGACCTGGCCGACACCGGTCACCGTCTCGAGTCGCCGGCGAAGTTCCTTGTCTGCGAACTCCGTGATCTCGCGCTCGGACCTCGGCGCCGACACCGCGATGCCGATGATGGGCGCCGAGTCGGTGTCCATCCGCTCGATGGTCGGCTGGAAGATGTTCCGCGGCAACTGCGGCAGGACGCGGTTGACCTTGTCCCGGACCTCCTGGGCCGCCACGTCACCGTTCTTCTCGAGGAGGAACGACGCCGAGACGATCGACACGCCTTCGGCCGACGTCGACCGGAGGTCGTCGAGACCGCTGATCGTGTTCACAGCCTCTTCGATCTTGTCAGTGATCTCGCTTTCGATCTGCTCGGGCGCGGCACCCGGCTGCCGCGTGGTGATGAGGACGGTCGGGAAGTCGATCTTGGGGAACCGGTCGACACCGAGTTGCCCGTACCCGAAGGCGCCGATGACCGTCATCACCAGCACGAGCACCGACGCGAACACCGGTCGACGTACGCACAGAGCCGCGAGCCACTGCATGATGCACTCCGCCGCACCGGGACGCCGGTGCCCGTCCCGACTACTTCGGCGTGGCGGCCGCCTGACCCGCGCCGCTCACGACGACCCGCGCGCCATCGACCACGGCCGACAGGTCGCCCACCGCCACGCGATCGCCGGCGGCGAGGCCGCGTGTGACTTCGATCCGGTCTCCCTGCACCACGCCCGGCGTGATCATCCGCTGCTCGACCCGGTCGCCCTGCACGACGAACACGTGGCTGACGCCGCTGACGGTCTGGACGGCGGAGGCCGGCACCAGGAGTGACGGCTCGGTCGACGGCAGTTCCACCAGGGCTGACGCGAACATCCCCGGCTTGAGGAGCGAATCGGGATTGTCGACGATGCCTTCGGCCGTCAGAGCGCGCTGGTCCGCGCGGAGCGCCGGCGCGACGAAGCGGATGGTCGCGTCGAAGGTCCGGCCAGGGTAGGTATCGACCGCGAGACGCACCACCAGGCCCGGGGCGATCACACCGCTGGACTGCTCGGGAACCGTCAACTCGACGCGCAACGGCGACACGCGAACGACCGTCGCCACCTTCGTCCCGCGCGTGACGTAGTCGCCGACGCTGACCTTGCGTTCCATGACGAGTCCGCCGAAGGGCGCCTTCACGATGGTGTCCGCCAGGGCCTTGCGCGCCAGCGACGCGCGCGCGCGCGCCGCTTCGAGCTGACGGAACAGCTGCTGCACCGTGTTGGTGGCGGTCGCGACCTGGTTGCGCGCGGATTCGGCCTGGGTCCTCCGCAGATCGAATTCCGCCTGGGACACGACGCGCTGTTCGAGCAGGTTCCTGACCCGGTCGAAATCGGCCTCCGCGAGGTCGCGAGACGCACGGGCGCTCTTCAGCTCGGGTACGTCGTCCATCGAAAGGTGGCCGCCGGCAGTCATGCCGAGACGCGCCTCGAGTTGCGCCACGTTGGCCGCCGCCTCGGTTTCCTGCGCTTGCGCCTCGACCGCCGACAGGACGATGAGCGCCGCGCCTTCCACGACGCGGCTGCCCCGCTCGACGGGCGTCGAGACCACGCGGCCGCCGGTCTCCGCGGCGACCTCAGCGTCTTCGTCCGCCGTCAGGGTACCCGTGACCTTCAGGACGTGATTGACGGGCGCTTGTTCCACCGCGGCCGCCGCAATCCGGATTGGCACCGGCGTGTTCGACCCCGACGTGGCCGAGCGGCCTCCGCAGGACACCGCGGCACCGGCCGCGACACACATGGCCATCAAGCCAGCGACGGTGTGGTTCATGACCTCGCCCTGCCGTGCGGATGGGTTCCGGGGTGACCCGGCATGCCTTCGCCCTCGGAGGGCGGGCCGGACGCGCCGTGCAGGAAGAGCGCGAGGACCTCGCGCGTCGGTCTGCTGGGCCGGGCCGCCCCCGACGCGAGCGCCTCGAAGATGCAGTTGTGCACCATGCCCATGTAGGCCGAGGCCAGCATGTCGGGCGCCACCGGCCGAAGCAGGCCCTCGTCGATGCCGGCCTTCATGAGATCGACCAGCAGCACGCGCAGGCGGCGCGTGCGTTCGCCAACGCGGGCGGCAATCTCTTCGTTGAAGGAGGCCGACAGGCGCCCCCGCTCGGAGAGGAAGAGCTTGAAGAAGCCCCGGCGCTGCTCGAAGGCCGTGAACATCGCCTCGGTCAGGCCGAGCAGGCGTGCTTCAGCCGTCGGTGCGTCGAGCGCCTTCGTCAGGAGCTCGAAGAAGTACTCCCACTGCGATTCGACGATCTGCAGGTAGAGTTCGTCCTTGCTGGCGAAGAACTGGTACACGCCACCGACACTGAATCCGGCTTCGCGGGCGATGTCCCGGATGGAGGTGGCGTGATAGCCGCGGTCGCTGAAGACACGTTCGGCGGCCTGGAGGAGGCCGGCGAGGTCGGCTTCCCGGTGGCGGAGTCTGCGGGTAGATGAACTTTGATTCATAATCAGAATCCAAGGTCATTATCCGCACAATTGGTTCGAGCGATCAAGTCGGAATTTCGCCGGCTACGCCCTCGTCAGTCCGCCACGGTCCCGCACGAACGGCACCCACGCCAACCCCATCGTCTGCACCGCGATGTCCGTCCTTCTCGCCTTCACGACCACCGGAACCAGCCTCTCCGATTGCGGGTCGAGGGCGCTCGACACCGAATCGAGCTCGGCCTGGATCTGGGCCTCGAGGTCCGCCTTCTGCCGGAGCGTCGCCTCGAGCGTCTCCTTGGCCCGGGCGATATCCTGCTGCTCCTTCATCGACCGCCCGACGCCGCGGGCCGCCGTCGTGGCCCGTCCCAGGGTCGCGGTGCTCACCGCCTTGCGTCCGAACAGGGCCCCGAGCACCGTGGCGCCAATCGACAGCCCCGTCTGGAGCTTGGCCTGGGTCGCCTGCCCGGCCTCGCGATCGACCGCCTGCTGGGCCCGGCGAATCTTGTCGTCGAACGTCACCAGCTTCGCGGCGTACTTCTGACGCAGTCTGGCCAGCGCCCGGTCGCGCTCCTCCCGCCCCGTCGTCTGCAGGCGGATGCGGAAATCGCGCTCGGATTCTCCAGGCAGGGACACCGCGCCCGTCTTCTCGCTCTGCAGCACTTCGACCTGGGCGGACTGCCCCAGCCAGGTCTTGTAGGACTTCTCCCAGGCCGCGTAGCTCTTCGCCTTCGCTGCGGCCGGCGCGAGCGATTCGAACGACGCCGCCCCTTCGGGTTCACCGCGCAGCTGACCCGCAGGAATGGTCAGGTCTTCGCCCGCGTCCCAGTCCACCGTCCCCAGTCTGGCTTCGATGGCCGCCAGGCGCAGCGACGTCGTGGCGTGGCTGACGCCGAGCTTGGCCTGGCTGAAGACCACGTTCGCCACGCCGATGACGTGCGGCACGTACACGAGGACTTCTCCGGACGTCTCGGGCTGTCGGCGCGGGACGAAGAACTGCGCGATGTCAGCTGGCAGCACCGGACGATCGCCGGCCGGCCCGCCCTGCCGGGCTCCTGCCGGTGGTGGCGTCGTCCTTCCGGCAGCCGTCCCGTCCGACGGCAACGTTCCGGTCGCGGCCTTGCGCGGCGCCATCAGCGTCTTGATCTGATCGCGCGTCAGCGGTCCCCGGAGGTACGACATCGCCCAGCGCGACTCGAACACCGTCGGGCGATCGTCGTGCACGTTGTTCATGAGAAACACGCGCGAGCTCAGCCCGCTCAACAGCGAATCGGCCTGCGCACGGTCGAACGAGCCGCCGCCAGACGTCACCGCGCCTTCGAGACCGTCCAACACCCGCGCCTTGTCCCGCTCGGTCTGCAGCCGGCCGAGGAACCAGGTCCCGGCGTTCGACAGCCCCTTGTAGTCGAGGTCCACGGGATTCTGCGTCGCGAGCAGCGTGCCGAGTCCAAACGCTCTCCCCTGCTTGAGCAGCGTCAGGAGCGGCGCCTTCGCGGGTGGATTCGCCACCGGCGGGAAATACCCGAACACCTCGTCCATGTAGAACAGGGCGCGCAGGCTCGTGGTCCCGGGCTGGCTCCGCATCCATCCCAGCAACTCGTTGAGCAGCAGCGCGACGAAGAACATCCGCTCGTGATCGCCGAGATGCGCGATCGACAGGATCGACACGCGAGGTTTGCCCTCAGGCGTGTAGAACAAGCGATCCACCGACAGCGGCTCGCCCTCGAGCCACGTCTCGAATCCCGGCGCCGCCAGGAGGTTGTTGAACGCCGTGACCAGCGCGAAACGTTCCCGGGCCGGGTAGAAGGACTCGAGTTCGAGGACCCCAATCCGCTGCACGGGCGGCGTCTGGATCCGCTGGATGAGGCCCGCGATGTCCAGGCACTCGCCGGACGCCCACGCGTGAGTGAGAATCGTCGACACGAGCACATGTTCGCGGCTCTTCACCGCGTCGGCGTCGACTCCGGCGAGGGTGAGCAAGCCCGTCGCGGTCGTGGTCACCCGTTCGGCGAGCAGTTCGCGGTCCTCCCGCACCGCCACGGGCGGCGCATCGAGCGATCGCAGGATCGACAGGGGCAATCCGGCGGTACTGCCTGGCGTGTAGATCGCGAAGTCGGCCGCCGCCCGAAGCCGGCTTATCCGGTCGCCGTCCTGTCCCCACTGCGCCAGGCCCTGGCTCCAGCGTGTGGCCTGGTCGGCGGCGTACTGATCGGCCGTCATGCCCTTGCGTCGCGCATCGTCTTCGTTGATCCACGGGCGGAAGTCCGACGGTGCGAGCGCGGGGAACGTCAGCAGCAGATTCCCGATATCCCCCTTCGGGTCGACCGCGATGACCGGGATCCCATCGAGCGCCGCCTCTTCGAGCAACGACAGGCACAGCCCGGTCTTGCCGCTGCCGGTCATACCGACGCACACGCCGTGCGTGACGAGGTCCTTCGAGTCGTAGAGCAGCGGGCCGTCGCCCCGCTTGCCGGCGGAGGCGTCGTACTCACGGCCCAGATAGAACACCCCGAGTTTCTCGTAGTCCTGCATGTCCCGCTCCCGTGTCACCGCGTCCTGGCGTTGAACCTCGCGACAGTGTAACGCAGGCGGGGAGGCCGCGATTGTGTCACGTGGCCCACGTCGCGTATAACAGTCGAAAGGAGACCACCACCATGCGCGTTCATGCCCTCACGGCCGCGGTGTGCGCCGTGTTCGTCACCGCAGCGACGGCGGTTTCGGCCGCCGACATCCCGGGACCGGTACTCGACCCATATCTCCAGATCCAGACGGCGCTCGCCGCCGACTCGCTGAGCGGTGCGCAGGCGGCCGCCAGGACGTTGTCCGGACAGGCGGCCAGGCTGGGCCCGGCCCTGAAGGCGGTCCTCGCCCCCGCGAACACGCTCGCGGCCGCAGCGGACATCAAAGCGGCGCGAGCCGCGTTCGGAGACCTGAGTGACGCCATCGTCGCCATTGCCGGCTCCGGCTCTGGCGGCAAGGGGGTGCGCGTCGCGTATTGTTCGATGGTCAAGCGGAGCTGGCTGCAGAAGGATGGAGAGATCGCCAACCCGTACTACGGCTCGGCGATGTTGCGCTGCGGCGAATTCACGAAGTAACCGAGCCCGCGGCCGCGGCGTCCCGCCTATTTCGGCAGGGGCGCCGCGAGCCTTACCTTGACGAACTCCGTCCCGTCACGCTCGCCCGCCACCCGGCCGCCCGTTGCCGGGTAGTTGTTGTCGTTGACCAGGACCAGCGTCCGATCGTCTTCCGCCCACACGGCTTCGGTCGTGATGTACGGGAACGTGAACACATCGCCGGCCTGGCGCCCCAGGTGGGCCGGGTCCGCAATCGCCAGCAGATCGACCGCCAGCGACTTCTCGACCAGAGCGCCGGGCTCGCCGAGACGGATGGCGAAGACGCGTTTGAATCGAGCCGCGGGCCCGTGCAGGTTGTCGCGTTCAATCACCAGATACCGATCCTGCCCGTACGGCACCAACTCCGTCACCGAATGACCAGCGACGTCGAACGGATACCACCAGCGTCGGCCGGTGAACGTCCCCGTCGAGGGATCGAATTCGAGCAGGCGCGCCCGATCGGCAGGATCTTCCAAGGTCGGCCCCTCGAGCAGCGCCAGCAACGTCGACGCCCCCGGCATCCGGGACAACGATTCGAACCCTCTCGACCGCTTCACCGTCGCCGGACCGGCGACTCCGGCGTCGGGCGGCGGCAGCCCGGGGCGATCCGACGACACGACGCCAGTCACACCGACCGGCGGCGCGAGCAGGCGGCCAGCCTCATCGACGTGCAACAGGAACGGACCGAACTCGTCGCCGATCCAGAACGTTCCGTCCGGCATCCTGACGAAGGCTTCGGGATCGAAGTCGGCACCGGTGAGCCAACGCTCCGGCGTCTCCTCCCGGGTGATCCGGAACGGCGCGAGCCGGTTCGAGTCGGCCAGGCGGATGGTCGCGCCAACCTCCACGGTGCCCGCTCCGCCGTCAGCCGTTCGCCACGCCGGCCTGAGGTGGTAAAGGCACAACAGGTAGTCGGGCGAGTTCCAGCGCACACCGTAGCCGTTGTCGCTGAGCGCGACGTACCAGCCGGGGCGGTCCTCGGCCGGCAGGATGGCCGACACGCCTTGCACGGGCTGCGCCGGGAACCCCGCGCCCCGCACGCCGTTGTCGCGGAACATCCCGGATGGCGGGCCGGCGCCGAAGGTGTCGGCCTCGAGCCGTGCGATCCCGGTCAGCGTGGCGAGAGGAGGCCCTGGCCGCGGCGACGCAGACGGCGGCCAGTCGGCCTGCCTGGCACGCTGGATGAACGCATCGACATCCTCCTGCAGCAACAGGCGTTTCCGTTGCAGGGCTTCGGCGGCCTCCCGCACTCGTGCCACGTAGGCGTCATGGCTTGGGTACCGCGCCTCGACCGAGGGGCGGGGATCGCCTGACGCGGCGCGCGCGGCCTCCGTCGGCGCGAACGGCAGGAACGAGCCGCTCCACCTCGCCAGGTGATTCGGCCCGCCGGCGTCCGCGGTCCTGGGGTTCCATCCCATGTAGGTCCCCAGGGGCACCGCAACATCCGGCGTCCGGATGCCGGCACGCTCGTTCCCATCGTGGTCGACGGCCGGCACGAGCGTGACGTACGCGGGACCGAGACGCGGCGGCACGATGTCGGCGATGCCCTCCGTCCAGAAACGGGGACCGAAATCGAGGCGCGGCGGCTGCAACAGCACCCCGGGGTGGTACCCGCCAGGAATGGCAGGAAACGACGCCTTGTGCGCGGCGACGGTCACGAGTTCCTCACGATCGAGTCTCGGGTACTCGCTGGCGGGCGGCAGCGTCCCGGCCGTCGCCCACGCATCGAGCGCGACGAGCAGGGCCCGCAACGGTGCCGAGTGGTCGAGCGGGTTACCAGGAAGCTGATAGAGCGGAGAGCGTGCGGCACTGCGTGAGTTCTGGTGTTGCCCGCCCGCGATGAAGTACACGCGCACGCGCGGATCGAGATCCGCATCGGTCGTCCCGGTCACGTCCGTGTGCAGCAGTGAAGCCGACCGCACCCAGTATTCGCTCGAGGTGCCCGTATACATGACGAGCGGCACGCGTCCCAGGGCCTTGGCCACGGCGAGCACGTCTCCCGTCGCGCCCGTCACGGGATCGGTCTGCGGCCCGGGGACGAACGGGAAGAAGTCCGCGGGAGCCTGATGGTCCTCGAATTCGCTCGGGTGACGCGTCGTCTGGGCGAACCGATGGTTGAACGAGCCCTTGCCGCCGCCCGGCACGTGAGGCATGGCCGCATCGAACACCATGCGCTGGTGTTCGTCGACGTGGAACCCCTGCCAGATCATGTGCTGGATCACGCGGCCCGACTGCGAGATGCCGAAGATGTACGCCTTCGCGCTGTCGGCGGTCCATCGGCCGTCGGCGCGGCGCACGGCCAGCGGGTTACGGTTCCCCGCCCGGTCCTGCACGGCGAAACGAAAGAACGCCATGGCATCGCGGATGGCCGCCAGGCCGAGTCCTACGACACGCGGATCGCGGGCCGTGTAGACGAGTTCGTAGAGGCGGCCGGGCGCGAACCCGCCGTCGAGCCACAACGAGGTGGCATCGGGCACCGCGAGACCGCCCTGTTCGCGGGCGAATCGCCACCGGTCACGGCCGATCGGCTCACGCGGTCCGTCGGCGTGGTCGCGCACCGTGAGGACCGCGTCGGTCGCGAGCGGGTCGGCCACGGGATAACACCGGCTGGTGCCCCACGCGAGCGGCTCGGCCTGGCTTCGGCGTTCGACGGCAATCTCCGAGACCACGCGGCCGGAAATCGGCGCCCCGCGTTCGAACGCCACGGGCAATTCGATCTGGAGCCGGTCCCCGCCGGGCAGCACGTCCCAGTTCCACGCACTCCATAACAGCGAGTATCCCTGGCGCATCAGGAAGCCATTGCCGGCATGCGCCGCGGTCGACGGGTCGTTGCTGCCGGCCGCCAGGTTGAACCGGGCGAGCATCGCCAGGCTGCCTCGGTTGTTCACCTCGTACAGCAGTCGATGATTACCTTTCGCTAGGTCGACAGGCTTGAGCAGGATGAAGTCGCCCGTGAAGTGCACCCAGCCATCGCGGCCGACCGGCGCGAGCCTCAGGTCGACAATCCGGCTGTTCGCCGCGTTGCGCGGATCGACGCGGTAGTGCAGCCGGCCCACGATCTTCTCGTAGGCGCCCACCGGGCCGTAGGCCGTCCCGTTGGCGAACGACTCGCGCCGCAACACCTCGACACGTTCGACCTCCGCGAACGCCCCCGCGGCCGTCACCGTCACCAACATCCACGCCAGCACAATTCGACGCACGGTGGCACCTCCGGATCTCGGCTCTCGGCTTTCGGCACGGGCCTGCCTGCCTTTGACTCGCCTCTCGCCCCTCGCCTCTTCCCTGCTCCCTATCGCCTTATCCCTGTTCCCTGTTCTTCTTCTCCCAGTACCTCTGCAGTCCCATCCAGCAGTGGTCGAGCGGGACGGCCGCCTGGTACGCCTCTGCGGCCGCAGGGCCGAGGCGTTCTTCGATGCGCGCCACGACACCTTCCGCGAAACGCCGCGAACGTTCCGCGGGCGCCTCGAGGGCGACGAGCTCGCGGCTCACCCGCTCCCAGGCCTCCAGTTCGGCCGCGAGCATGGACAGATGCGCCTCCGCATCCGCGTGGAACCCGAAGTGCGTGACGAAGACGCCGGTCGGCTGCCAGCGCCGGTACTGGGCCAGGCTCGCACGCCACAGGTCGAAGTCGATGTCCGGCGGCGGCGTCGGCGGAAGGACGTACGCGTGGCCGCCGATTCGGATGCCTCCGGTATCTCCCGCGAACAGGATGCCGGTCGCCAGATCGTGGTACGACACGTGGTGCGACGCGTGGCCGGGCGTCGCCGCCACGTCGATCAAATATCCGTTGAACTCGAGCCGCTCGCCGCCTTCAAGGACCCGGACGTTGGCCGAGGGCACCGCGGCGAACTCCCCCCACAGCGGCTCCATTTCGGCACCGTACAGACGGCCGGCGCTGGCGAGCAGCTTCGACGGGTCGATCACGTGGGGCGCCCCGCGTTCATGGACGTACACCCGCAGGTGCGGGTACTGGCGCACGAGGGTTCCCGTGGCGCCGGCGTGATCGAGATGGATGTGCGTGAGCAGCAGCCCCGTCACGTCGTGCCCCTGGATGCCGGCGTCGGCCAGCTCGCCGAGCAGCCGCGGCAGACAGGACGCGGGACCGGGATCCACGAGCAGCACGCCCGATGGCGTGTGGATGACACCGGTCGCAATGACGCGTGGGCGGCCGAGGAACGACAGGTCGATCTGGCGCGTGGTCGAGTTGATCAGGTCCATGATGGGGTCCGGAGGCAGTCATTGTACGAGATCGGGCAGGCACCCCGGTATACTGAGAAGCATGGCGGACGAACGTCCCAAGACCGACCGGGCCGTGCTCGAGAAGACGAAGACCGAAAGCGTCGAACCCGAGCTGTACGCCGTGATCCTGCTGAACGACGACTACACGACCATGGACTTCGTCGTCCGCGTCGTCGAGACGGTCTTCAACAGGCAGCCGGCCGAGGCGTTTCGTATCATGATGCAGGTGCACACCACCGGACAGGGCGTGTGCGGCATCTACCCGTTCGACGTGGCAGAAACGAAAGCCAACGCCGTGCACGAACTCGCGCAGGAAAACGGATTCCCGCTGCGGGCCGCGGTGGAGCAGGCGGAGGCCTGAGGAGGTTCCCGTGTTCAGCGCTTCGGTCGAGATGTTGTTGAACGTGACCTATCGCGAGGCGGTCTCGCGCAGGCACGCGCACCTCACGCTGGAACACCTGCTCTACGTGATGGCCCACGACCTGGAAGGCGAGAAGATCCTGGCGTCGTGCGGGGTCGACCTGCCCCGCCTCCGCCGTGAACTCGACGCGTTCCTCCGGGACCGGATGGAACAGCTGCCGCCGGGCTCGGACAAGGAACCGGAGCAGACGCTCGCGTTCCGCCGGACCCTGCAGACGGCGGTCCTGCACGTCCAGAGCGCGGGGCGCGAAGAGGTCCGCGCCGGGGACATCCTGGCGGCCCTGATGCAGCAAACCCGGTCGTATTCGGCCACGCTGCTCTCCTCGCACGGGGTTTCCCGGCTCGACATCCTGAACTACATCTCGCACGGCATCAGCAAGACGCCGCAGGCGTCGGCCTCGACGAATCACGAGCCCGGCCCGCAGGAATCGCAGGGCCAGGACGGCGATGACGGGCCGCCCGCCACCGACCCGCTGTCCGCCTACACCCTCAACCTCACGCAGCGCGCCCGAGACGGCAAGCTCGACCCGCTGGTCGGCCGGACCGTCGAGCTGAAGCGGACGATGGAAATCCTCTGCCGGCGGCGGAAGAACAACCCGGTGTTCGTCGGCGACGCGGGCGTCGGCAAAACCGCTCTCGCCGAGGGACTCGCCCAGCGGCTGATCGAAGACGACGTGCCGCCCGTGCTGAAAGGGGCGGAGGTCTTCTCCCTGGACACGGCGGCCCTGCTGGCCGGCACCCGCTTCCGCGGTGACTTCGAAGAGCGGTTCAAGATGGTTATTGGCGCCCTGGCCCAGCGGGAGCTGCCCATCCTGTTCATCGACGAGATTCATGCGACGGTCGGCGCGGGCGCGACGACCGGCGGCACGATGGATCTGGCCACGCTCATCAAGCCCGTGCTCACGACGGGTGAGCTGCGGCTGGTCGGCTCGACGACCTTCGACGAGTACAAACAAATCGAGAAGGACCGCGCGCTGGCCCGGCGCCTCCAGAAGGTCGTCGTCGACGAACCGACGATCGAAGAGACGGTGCAGATCCTCAAGGGGCTGCGCAGCCGGTACGAGGCGCACCACAACGTCAGGTACGGGGACGATGCGCTCGAGGTGGCGGCCAAGCTGGCCAAGCGGCACCTGCGTGACTACAAGCTGCCCGACAGCGCCATCGATATCATCGACGAAGCCGGCGCCCGATCGCGCATGATGCCCCGGCCCGACGGCGACGCGCCGACGCCGGTGACGGTGGACGACATCGAAGGGGTCGTGGCCCGCATGGCGCGTATCCCCGAGAAACAGGCCAGCGCCTCCGACCGGGAACGGCTGCGCACGCTGCAGGAATCGCTCGAGCGCGTGGTCTTCGGCCAGCCCGACGCCGTCAAGCTGGTCACGTCCGCCATCAAACGATCGCGGGCCGGACTCGGCCAGCCGGATCGGCCCGCCGGGTGTTTCCTCTTCACGGGCCCTACGGGCGTCGGCAAGACCGAACTGGCCAAACAGCTCGCGATGCACCTGGGCAACGAGTTCATCCGCTTCGACATGTCGGAGTACATGGAGAAACACGCGGTGGCTCGGCTCATCGGCGCGCCGCCCGGGTACATCGGTTTCGAACAAGGCGGCCTGCTGGTCGATGCCGTGCGGACGCACCCGTACGCGGTCGTGCTGATGGACGAGATCGAGAAGGCGCACCCGGACGTCTACAACATCCTGCTGCAGGTCATGGACCACGCCACGTTGACCGACAACACGGGACGCAAAGCCGACTTCCGCCAGGCCATCGTCATCCTGACGTCGAACGCGGGTTCGCGCGAGATGAACACTGCGGCCATCGGCTTCGCCTCGACGGAAACGGCGGCGCGGTCGAAAGCCGCCAAGCAGAAGGCGAAGTCGGCCGTGGACCGCATCTTCAGCCCGGAGTTCCGAAACCGACTCGATGCCATCGTCACCTTCCAGTCGCTGTCGCCGGCGGTGATGGAGACGATTGTCGAGAAGTTCATCCTGCAGCTCGAGTCGCAGTTGAGCGAACGCCGCGTGGCCATTACGCTCGACGCGGATGCCCGCGCCTGGCTCGCGCGCAAGGGGTACGACCCGCAGTACGGGGCGCGCCCGCTCGGCCGCGTGATCCAGGCCGACGTTCGCGATCGGCTGACCGACGAGATCCTGTTTGGCGCGCTCGAGCACGGCGGCCACGTCACGATCGGGCTGTCCCACGATGCCCTGACGTTCGCCTTCGAACCCGCCACTCCCCCGGCGCCCGCGCCCACCCCGGAAGCGGTGTCGTAGAGTGACGAATGCGATCTGGCCGCGAGCCCGGAGCCGCGAGCCGCGAGCCTGACACCATGTTCGAACCAGACGATCCCGCCGGCCCCTCCTCCCCCACCGAGTCCTCAGTCCGCGTCGTCGACCGCCGGTGGTGGGCGCGCGCGGCGGCGGGCGAAGACGCCGACGATGGCGTGCCGAGAGACTCGGACAAGCCGGCGTACGTCCAGGAACTCGAACGGCGCCTGGCCTCGAAGGACGACGAACTCCGTGCGACGATCGCCCGGTACCGCGAGGCGTCCGGCGAATTCGACGAGATGCGGGCGCGCCTGCGGCGGGACACCGCGCGGGAAGGCGAGCGGAATCGCCGCGCCATCCTGGCCGATCTGCTCGAGGTCCTCGACAATCTCGACCGGGCGATCGAGGCGGCCCGCGCCGCCGGCGCCTCGCCCGCCATCGTCCAGGGGATCGACCTCGTCCGCGCGCAGTTCCTGTCGAAGTTCGAGGCCCACGGCGTGACGCGCGTGGTCTCGAAGGACCAGCCGTTCAGCCCGGACCGTCACGAAGCCGTGTCCACGGTCCCGGTGTCGGATCGCGCCCTCGACGGAATGGTGGTCGGCGTCATCCGGGAAGGCTATGCTATCGGGGCCGACACGCTTCGACCGGCGATGGTCGCGGTCGGTCAGTTCAACAACGAAGGAGCAGCTTCATGACCGTCAGATCGATTGTGGCGGGACTCGTCGTCGGGTGTGCGGCGCTTGCGGTCTGCGCCGCCCCGGCGATGGCACAGGGCGCAGCCGGCCCCAAGGCGCGCGTAGACAAGGCGAAGTACGGCGCGACGCAGGAGGGCACCGTGATTGACGTCTATACCCTGACCAACAAGAACGGCATGGTCGCCAAGGTCATCACCTATGGCGCCTTGCTCACCGAACTCCACGTGCCCGACAGGAATGGCAAGCTCGCGGACGTCGCGTTGGGTTTCTCCAAGCTCGAACAGTACATGGGTGATCACCCGTACTTCGGCGCCACCATCGGTCGCGTGGGGAACCGCATCGGCAAAGCGACGTTCTCGCTGAACGGCAAGACCTACACGCTGGCCGCCAACAACGGGCCGAATCACCTGCACGGCGGCCTGAAGGGTTTCGACAAACGTGTGTGGAAGGCCCAGCCGGTCCAGGCGACGGGCGGCGCGGCCGTGAAGTTCACCTACGTCAGCCCGGACGGCGAAGAAGGGTATCCCGGTACGTTGACCGCGTCGGTCACCTACACCCTGACCGACAAGAACGAGCTGCGGCTCGACTACGTCGCCAACACGGATCAGCCGACGCCGGTGAACCTGACGAACCACACGTACTTCAACCTCGCCGGAGAAGGCGTGGGCGACATCAAGGGGCACGAACTGACACTGCTGGCCGACAAGTTCACCCCGGTGGACGACACGCTGATTCCGACGGGTGAGATCGCGCCGGTCAAGGGCACGGTGATGGACTTCCTCCGGCCGACGGCGATCGGCGCGCGTATCGAGCAGGTACCGGGACCGGCGCCGGTCGGCTACGACCACAACTACGTGCTCAGCAGCGGTGGCGGCGTGCTGGCGCTGGCGGCCACGGTCAAGGAACCGACGTCGGGCCGGATCATGGACGTCCTGACGACCGAACCCGGCATCCAGTTCTACTCGGGCAACTTCCTCGACGGGACGCTGACGGGCAAGGCGGGCGTGAAGTACCAGAAGCACACCGGGTTCTGCCTCGAGACGCAGCATTTCCCGGATTCAGTGAATCGAGCGAACTTCCCGCCGACGATCCTCCAGCCGGACAAGACCTACAAGACGACGACGGTCTATCGGTTCTCGGCGAAGTAAGACTCGCGGCTCTCGGCAGAGACAACGGCGGGGCCAGGTTCGGTGGCGAACCTGGCCCCGTCGTTCATGTGCGCGTGAGCCGAAGGCCGATGGTCGAAAGCCGCTGGCCGCAAGGCTACTTGTACCCCACGACCCTCCCGCTGGTATCGAACCGTTTGTGATCACGGTAGACCGCCTGCCCGTCGACGCCCCCTCTCGCCGTTTGGTACTCCTCGTCCATGCTCTCGGGAAGCACAACGCCGAGGCCGGGCATATAGCGGTAGTTGACGGAGATCTTCGCACGGCTGCGAACGCCGGTCGCCATCGACTGCCCGAGTTCAAGCTGAGGAACGCTCGCGCCTTCCAACTCGAGGCTGGACTTGAACACGGTCCCGTCGGCGGCGTCAATCCACAGCGTTCCCTTCGCCGGCATGTCTGCCCCGGACGCCGTGCGAATCAGCGTCGGGCGTGCGAGTTCGACGAAGTCGACCTTCCAAAGGACCCGAACGCCGTCCCGCTCGGTACCCTTCCGTTCGTACCGAAAGCGGGGCTGGTTCGACGGTTGGAGGACGGCCAGCGCCATCGTGGGCAGGTTGAAGTTCCGCGAGACGGGTCCCACGTTATAACGGGTGCTCTCGTCGGCAATCCGTCGTCCCTCCTCCAGGGCGCCGGCGCCTGGCGACGTGAACAGGGTCAGCAGCCGCTCCTTCCGGTCCCGTATTCGTCTGCCATCAACTTCGAGGACATCGCGGAAGCCATGCCACTCGCCCGCCGCGGGCACCATCGCGAACTCGGACACCAGGCGGCGAGCCATGTTGATGTCCGAGCGCCGCGGCCCCCATGTCCGTTGCGTGTAGTCCTCCGTGGCTACGACCACCGACGTGTTCTGGCCATAGGCCGCCACATAACGGCCCGCTCGTTCCAGCACCAGGGCCAGGTCCGCCGCCGGTGTCGGTCGGATCGGCGCTGCCGTCTCGACGGGCGCTTGACGGGGTTCGGATGCCGCCTGGTCCGTGCCTGCATCGCGTGGGATCCCTCTTCCCTCGGCGGGGGCCGCCGCCGACGGGCCGACGGCAAACGGCAACCACAGCGATCCGGGTCGTCCCGTCAGCGCGTCGGCGACAGACACGCGCAGGACGTATGGCCCGGGTGGCACTGCGACGCGCATGGGAAGGCGCAGCCCGTCCGCGCGGATGCGCTCCCGAACGGCGTCGTCGAGATCGACGCTGGCGCGGCGGACGTCGTACGCCACCACCTGTCCGTCTGCCCCCACCGCCAGAACGGCGGCATCCACCTCGGCCGCCTGCGGCAGGACAAGGTCATCGCCGTGAATCACCACGACCACTTCCGCCGTCGGCACCTCGCCGGACAACCCCGCGCGAGTCTCGGCCGTCACGCGGAGGCGCAGCGCGCGCTGCTTCACGGGGTACTCCAACCCCGGGAGCAGACTACGCGGGACGTTCTTCGCCCCCAATGGGTAGGCACTCGCATCCGGTCCTTCGGCGGCCACGCCGTACGCACGTCGGGTACGCGCCACGACGCCGGGCTTGAGGCATCTGACGCTCACCGTCCGTGACTCGCCCGGGGCAGGCGGGCGATCAGGATAGAAGCCGAGCATGTAGTAGTGGCCGGACTCCTCGTGGATGCGTGCGATGGCGCGATCGAAGTCGTTGGTGCCCACCGCGGCAAATCCGCCGGTCACCTCGGCCAACCACCTGGTGCGGTCATTGAGGAATTCCGCGGCCGAGCGCATGCCGGCATTGGCCTCGAGCCGAAGGCCGTACGGGCTTATCACGTAGAGACTGAGCTGCCCGAGGTTCGCGGTTCGAGCCAGGTCTTCGGCCGGCGCGCCGCGTTCCAGGGCCATGACCGGTCCGATGAAGACCGCCGTCTTTCGCACGCCCTTCAGTCCCTCGAGGTACGTCGCGAGCGACTGCAACGTGCCGGCGAGCGCCCGACTGAAACCGGGCGGCTTTGGCGAGGGCCTGAACCTCTCAATGGCGGCGCGCATCTGCTGGACATCCGAGGTAAACCCCAGCGACGCACGAGAGGTCCCGCTGCTGCTGACGATCGCGACGTGGTCGCCCGGCGCGACTACCCGCTCGACGAACTTCGTGGCCACCCCTCTCACCAGGGGACCGCCGTCATCCGGGAACGAGAAAAGATCGTCCAGGATGAGAATGAAGACCCGCTCGGCCGATGCGTCCGCGTTGGACGCCGCCGCTGTACCAGTCGGCACGGTGAGCGCGACCGAGCGAAGGCCTGGCGCCGGAGGGCGAACCACCTCGAACGACGCGATCGCCTGAGGTCGGCCGTCGTCGACCACCTCGAAGTCGGCGGCGGTCAGCCCTTCCACGAAGTGCCCGTCGGCATCCGCCGCGAAGACGTCGAGTTCGACCAGCACGACCCCTGACCGATAGACCTGACTCTGCTGGAACGCCGCCGGCTGAATGCCGCACAGCCCCGCCGCGAGCCACACAACCGCGAGCGTTGCCGCAAGTCGCGAGCCGAGAGCCGATGGCCGCAAGCCGCAAGCCTCCTAGAACGGCGAAAACCCGCTCGCGCCCATCTGGTCTTCGCGCACCAACTGGAAGAGGTTCTGCAGGGAGTCGTAGTGCTGCTTCTCCCAGTCGGCGAGGAACTGGTAGAACGCCTTCACCTCGCGATCGGTCGCCTGCGACGCCGCGCCGTTGAAGTACTTGATCGCGTTGCTCTCGAGCGTCATGCCGATCGAGAGGACGGCCAGTTCGAACTGCGCACCGGCCGCCTGTTCGCGAAACTTGCCCGTAAACACCTGGGACGCCAGCTGGCGCGCGTCCGGCATCTTGGCGTCGAACTGGAACGCCGCCACGCCCTTCTCGTCGTAGTGTTTCGCGACGGACTTCAGGAACGCCTGGTGCTGCGTCTCGTCGGACGCCAGCTTCGCGAACAGTTCCTGCACGGCGGGCTTCGAGGCACGTTCGGCCGTCATCGAATAGAACGTGTAGCCGTCGACCTCGATTTGATAGGCCTTGCCGACGATCTCGAGAATCGTGTCACGGTTGTTCATCAGTAGTCCCCATACCGCCTGGCAGGGCTCCCTTCGACCTCGCGCTGGGCGAGGAAGCCCTGCCCCACATCCTGTTACACCGCGACGGCCGCCAGCTTTTCCACCTGCTCGGCCAGCTCTTCGGCCGACATGACCATTCCGCCCGCGCGGCCGAAGAACTCGACCGGGCGCGCGCCCGCGATGGTCGCGCGCACGTCCTCGACCATCTGGCCCATCGAGAGTTCGGCCACCAGCACCTGTTTCGCCCGAAGCGCCGTCTTCGCGAGCGCCTCGGTCGGGTACGGGAAGAGCGTCACCGGCCGGAACAGCCCGACCTTCAATCCCTTCGCGCGCAGGGCGTCGATGGACGTCCGCGCGATACGCGCCACCGTGCCGTAGGCGACAATCAGCACGTCGAGCTCCTCGTCGGCGAGGTACGTCTCGTGGCGCACTTCGTTCCCCATCTCGCGGTACTTCGCCTGGAGGTTCCAGTTGTGCTCCTCGAGTTCCTCGGCCTTGAGGTAGAGCGAGTTGACGATGTTCGGCCCGCGCCCGTGCGCCCCGGTGGTCGCCCACGGCT
>CAZJRM010000080.1:0-20676 GCA_964547975.1 uncultured Vicinamibacterales bacterium
CCTGAAGTGACCGGGCCTGAGGGGGCTACTTCGGGCGGCCCTCCGTCAGCATCCGCACGACTCCCGATGCCGGCAGGAATCCCGTGTGGCGGCTGACCACCCGCCCTTCGGCGTCGAGGAGCAGGACGGTTGGCAGCGAGTCAACGGCGTACCGGGCCGCCCACGTCCGGTCCTGATCCGCGTCCACCTGGACGGCTAGGTATCCGCGGCCGAGCGCTGTCGTCACGCTCGGGGCGGGCCAGACTTCGTGCTTCATGGCCATGCAGGGGGGGCACCACGTGGCGTAGAAGTCCACGAGTACGCCTTTCTTCCCGGTGGCGCGAGCCTCCGCGAGCGCCTGGTCCACGTCCGCTTTCCAGGCGATGGCCGATGCCGGGGCTGTCGCGCCGCTGACACGATAGTACCAGCCCTTCAGCATGGGCCACTGCACGGTCAGTACCGCCAGCACGACGACGGCCCAGAGGACGGTCTCACGCCGCCTCCACAGCGTCTGCCATGTGCTCCGGGCGGAAGCGTCGGCTGGTGATGCCCGTTCGGTCTTCATCCGTCTGGCCCTTCCCACGTGGTTGCCTCCACGGTCTGGCTGCGCCATCGCGGCCCTGACGGATAGATGCAGGAACAGGCCGGATGGTGACGGAGCGATCGGGGGATGCTTCAGGGCTGAAATCGCTTACACTTTCCTGCGATGCGCCTGATCCCATTCACGCTCCTCGTTGCCGTCACGACCACCGTCGTGGCCACCCCATGTGCCCAGGCCCCGGCGCCCGCCCCCGGGCCCGCGACCTACTGCAATCCCTTGTCGATCCCCAACTACCCGGTCGGCCGGATCGTCCGGACGCTCAAGGCCGGCGACAAGACCGACGGGTCGTTCCTGTGGTTCGTCGACAAGGTCGAGCAGTACCGCGAACTGGCCGATCCGACCGTCCTCTGGCACGACGGGAAATGGTTCCTGTACCCGTCCGTCGACATGGCGTGGGTCAGCGCCGACATGGGCGCCACGTGGCAGCACCACCCGCTCAACATCCGGGACGTGGGCTACGCTCCGACCGTCGTGAAACAGGGGGACCGGTTCCTCCTGATGGCGAGCGAATCCTCGATCTACGCCTCACCGTCTCCGTTGGGGCCGTTTACCGAACTCGGTCGGCCCACCTTGCCCGCCGGCCTGCCCGGCACGACGGATCCGATGCTGTTCGTCGATGACGACGGCCGGCTGTTCTTCTACTGGGGATGCACGGAGACGTCGGGGATCTATGGCATCGAACTCGATAAGGCCGATCCGACGCGGACCGTCGGCGACGCCAGGAAGCTGATTCCGTTCTTGCCGGACGCGCACCCGTGGGAACGCGTGGGGGCCTTCAACCAGCAACGTAACGCCGGCTGGATCGAAGGCGCGTGGATGGTCAAGCGCAACGGCCGGTACCACCTCGCCTACGCGGCGGGGGGCACTGAACATGGCGCGTACGCGATGGGGGCGTACGTCGGCGTCTCTCCGCTCGGGCCGTTCACGCCGCAGTCGCGCAATCCCATCCTCCGAACGACGGCCGGGCTCGTGACCGGCACGTCGCACGGCGCCATCGCCAAGGGGCCCGGCGACCGATGGTGGGTGTTCTATACCCTCGCCGCCGGTGTCGCCCACGGGTTCGAGCGGCGCGTCGGCATGGACCCCGTGGAGTTCGACGAGCGCGGAGAGATGTTCGTGCCGCGGGCGACGTCCACTCCGCAGTGGCTGCCAGGGAGAGGTCCGAACGGATCAGGGCCGGCCGCGACGGGCTGGGACCACCTGAACGGCGGCGTGCAGACGTTGGGATCGTCCAATGCGCCGAATGCTCCGGGACGCCAGGCGGTCGACAACGACCTGCGCACCTGGTGGCAGCCGGCCGAGGGTGACGCGACTCCGACATTGACCAGCCGGCTCTACGGCCCGGCCACGATCAGGGCGGTCCGGATTGCGTGGCGGGACATCGGCCTCGATTCCAATCGGGGAGTCGTTCCGGGACCCTACCGCTACCGGGTGGATCTCGAAACGTCGCGTGACGTCTGGGCGACCGTCGTCGATCGGACCGCCAGTGCCGAGGACCTGCTCATCGACTATCGTGAGGTGGCGCCGACGTTGGCGCGACGCGCGCGCCTGGTGATCACGGGCTGGCCGAAAGGCATCACGCCAGGGGTGGCCGAGTTCACGGTGTTCGGCGCGACCGAACCCGGCAGGCGATAGGCGCACCGCGCCGCGGGCGGCGGCCCGGCGTTCAGGGGCGGTCGAGGATCGCCCTCACCATCGTCGTGAGCCCGTGGGGCGTGTAGGGTTTGGGCAGGAAATTCACGCCGGGTACCAGCGCGCTGTCGTTGGTGATGCCCCGGTCCGCATAGCCGGAGGTCAGCAGCACCCGGAGGCCTGGGCGCTGCTCCACCAGCCGCTGTGACAGGTCGCGGCCGTCCATGCCTGGCATGATGACGTCGGTGAGCAGCAGGTCGATCGTGTCGGTCCGCGCGGCCGCACATTCGAGGGCTTCGAGTCCGCCCGCGCACGTGAGCACCTGGTACCCCGCGGCGGCGAGCGCCCGTGTGGCCATGTCCCTCACGAGGGGCTCGTCTTCGACCAGCAGGATCGTCTCGGTCCCCGCGGTGGGAGCGGCCGTTCTGGCCACAGGCGCCGCGGCCGGTTCGTCCTGCGTCGCGGGCAGGAAGATGCGGAACGTCGTTCCGCGGCCAGGCTCGGAGTCGACGGAGATGGCCCCGCCGTTCTGCGTGACAGCCCCATAGACCATGGCCAGGCCAAGGCCGGTTCCCATCGACTTGGTCGTGAAGAACGGCTCGAAGAGGTGGGCCCTGGTGTGATCGTCCATGCCGGTGCCCGAGTCACTCACGCTCAGGACGACCCACGACCCCGGGCGCGCTCCTGGCAGGCCCGCGCAGGCGTCCTCATCGAGCACGACCTCCGACGTCTCGAGCCGCAAGCGGCCGCCTTCCGGCATGGCGTCTCTGGCGTTCACCGACAGATTGACGATCACCTGCTCGAGTTGCCCGGCGTCGGCTCTGACGTTCGCCCCGGCGGCCGACAGCCGGGTCTCCAGCGTGACATCCTCGCCGATGATCCGACGCAGCATGCGCTCCATGTTGGCCAGCAGACGGTTGAGATCGAGGACGGTGGGCGCGATGATTTGTTTCCGGCTGAAGGCGAGCAGCTGGCGCGTGAGCGACGCAGCGCTTTCACCCGCCTTCAGGATGTCGAGCAGCAGGTTGTAGTTCTGGTCGCCGGAACTCGTCGTTTCGAGCACCATCTCGGTGTTGCCGACGATGCTTGTCAACAGGTTGTTGAAGTCGTGGGCGACGCCGCCGGCCAGCCGGCCCACGGACTCCATCTTCTGGGCCTGGCGCAGCTGATCTTCCAGCCGGTCGTGGGTTTCGCGGGCCCGCACCCGTTCCCGGATGTCGCGCATGACGGTCGCAAGGCAGATCGGCGCGCCCGTCCGGCGGGACGGGACGAGGAACACGCTGACGTCGACGGGGATCTCCGACCCGTCCGCGAAACTGGCGAGTGACACCTCTCCGGTCCAGGCCCCGTCTGCCATCACCGCAGGAAGCACGACGGTCCCGATGCTGGGGCGCGTGGCTTCGGGCACCACAGCGTCGATGGTCAGGCCCGTGACGTCGAACGTCTTCGGCAGTCCGACGAGCCGGCGGCCGGCTTCGTTGATGTACATCACCCGCCCGTCGAGAGAGGCCAGGCTGATGAACTCGCTGCTGTTCTCGACGAGCGCGCTCAACTGCTCGTGGGCTTCCTGCGAACGCCGCAGTTCGCTCACATCGAAGAAGATCGTGGCGAACCCGTCTGCGCCGAGGGGCGCGACCGAGATCGAAAAGTGCTTGTCCATCGGAGGGAAGTACGTCTCGAACCTGACGGCCTTGCCGGTCAGCGGGGCGCTCGAGAACTCCGCGAGGTACGGCGGCTGGTCGGTGCCGTATACCTCGGTGGCCAGGCGTCCCACGACATCGTCGCGGCGGAGGCCGACGATGGCTTCGTACTGGGGGTTGATGTCGAGCAGAACGTAATTGATGACCCGGCCTTCCGCGTCGCGCACGAGCCGGTGGAGCGCGATGCCTTCCGACGAGTGGTCGAACAGGGCCTGGTACCGGAGTTCCGCTCTCGCCAGTGCCGCTTCCGTCCGCACCCGTTCGGAGATGTCACCGTAGGTAACCGCGACGCCGTAGCCCTCGAGGGGGATGGGGGCCGCGCTGACGTCGAGCCAGACCGTCGAACCGTCCTCGCGTTCGACGCCCATGACCTGCCCCCGAACCGCGCGACATTCGCGAAGCGCGGTCGCCGCGGCAAACGCCTCAGGGGCAAGCGCGGCGCCGTCGGGGTCGACGATGCGCCACCGGCTGTCACCAATGGTGCGTTGCCGATGCTTGTCTGCCGGAAGCCCGAGCATCGTCGTCGAGGTCTCATTCGCCTCGATGATCCGGCCGTCCGCGTCGGTGATGGTGATGCCGAGGGGGAAGTGCTCGAACAGGACGCGGTACTTCTCGAGGCTGACCGCGGTTTCCGGCTCCGCGCGTTCCCGGTCCGCCACCTCGCGGTGCCGTTCCGCGTGGGTGCCCGGCGCGCCCACCTGGACGAGGCGCTCGCGGAGCGCGGCGTTCTCCGCCGTCAGCCGGCGGACCGTCTCCTCGAGTTGCCGCAGGCGTTCGTGAGGAGAATCCATATGTGTGGCCGTGCGGATTCTAGACAACTGCGGCTCCGGCCGCAAATCCGCTCCGGTGCCACTACCCCTATCGGGCCGGAGACGTTGCCCCTACATGCCGGGCAGTCGCGGAACCTGGCGCCGCTTCGATGCCTTGAAGTACCAGGCCCAGGCCTTCTTCAGCCAGTGACCGACAACCGGCAGGGGCACCAGCCGTTGCGTGCGGTCGTCGCGATACACGAGGGCGGCCCCGTTGCCCGTGTCCATCAGGCACACGATGTTGACGTGCTCGATATAGGTGGCGTCCATCGGGCGGCCTGCGGCATGGCTGGCGATGTTGGCGGCGGCGACGCGCGCCATGACTTCGGCGACGTGGCCCTGCTTGGCGCGCCACTCGGGGCCGTCGAGGGCGGCGACGTCGCCCACCGCGAAGACGCCCTCGCGGCCGGGGACGGCACAGGTGGGGTCGATTCGGACGAATCCCGCGTCGTTCCTGGGCAGATCCGATGCCTTCACCACCGGGTGGCCGTCACCGGCGGCGATGAACACGGTGAGGTCCGCGTCGATGCGGGAGCCGTCTTCGAGCCGCACGCCTCCGGCATCGAACTCCGCGATCTTCTTCCCGTAGCGGCTCTGGATGCCCTGCCTGGCAAACAACCTCTCGACGGCCTTCACGGCCTTGGCCCCCATGCGCTGACCGGGCACGGCCATGGGCGCGAAGAACGTGAGGGTGAACCGATCGCGCAGCCCGCGGCGACGCAGGAGCGTGTCGATGTTGAAGATCAGTTCGAACGCCGGCCCCCCGCGCACGGCTGACGGATCGTTCGGATTGCCGCCGAACCCGACGGCGATCCGGCCGGTGCCGTTGTCCAGCAGCCGCGCGAGCGCGCGAGCGATATCGACGGAGCCCGACGGTGGCCCGCACGGTGAGAGCGTGTGGGCGGCGCCCTTGGGCCACATCTTCGCGCCGCCCGTGGCCACGACGAGGTAGTCGGCTGAAAGGACCTGTCCGCCAACGGTCGCCTGGCGCCTGCCGCTGTCGATGGCTTCGACGGCGCCTTCGACGAACGCAAACCCGTGCGACCGCGCGAGGCTGTTGAGGTCCACGCACACGTCGTCGAACGGGACCTCACCAGTGGCCACCCAGATCGAGGTCGGATAGACGAAGAGGAAGGCTCGATCGGAGACCAGCGTGACGTCGAAGGCCTGTCGCCGCAGGAAGATCGCGGCCTCCAGCCCGGCAAACCCACCACCCAGTATCAATACCGAACGCGACACGTTCGCCTCCTCCGCAGTCGACCGGCCAGACCTGGCCAGTCCTCCAGAGACTCAGAATGGCGGCTGATGGTGACGCGGGGCAGGGGAGAGAGGCGGACGCGGGCGCCGCCCCGAGGACGGCGTCCGCGTCCGACCGTGCATCAGGCGAGATCGAAGCGGTCGAGATTCATGACCTTGTTCCACGCCGACACGAAATCGACGACGAACTTCCGGCCGGCATCGTCGCTGGCGTAGACCTCCGCCAGGGCCCGCAGCTGCGAGTTGGAACCGAAGACGAGGTCGGCCCGGCTGGCTGTCCACTTCAGGTCGCCGGTGCGTCGGTCGCGGCCTTCGAAGGTGTCCGAGGCGCTGGACGTCGGCGTCCAGGTCGTGTCCATGTCGAGAACGTTGACGAAGAAGTCGTTCGTCAGCGTGCCCGGCCGTGTCGTGAAGACACCCTGCGGCGATTGGTTGTGGTTGGCCCCCAGCACGCGCAGTCCGCCCACGAGCACGGTGACCTCGGGTGCGCTGAGCGTCAGCAACGCCGCCCGGTCGACGAGCAGGACTTCGGCCGGGCAGGCCTGGGGCTGGCGAAGGTAGTTGCGGAAGCCGTCCGCCGTGGGTTCGAGCACGGCGAAGGACTCCGGGTCCGTCTGTTCCTGCGTGGCATCCGTGCGCCCGGGCGCGAAGGGCACCTGGAGGTCATGGCCGGCCAGTTTCGCCGCGTGCTCGATGGCGGCGCAGCCGCCCAGGACGATCAGGTCGGCCAGCGACACTGCCTTCCGGCCGCCCGGCTGTTTGCCGTTGAAGGACGCGCGGAGGCCCTCGAGGGTCTGCAGGACGGTGGCGAGTTCGGCCGGCGAGTTGACGTCCCAGTCCTTCTGGGGCGAGAGGCGGATGCGGGCGCCATTCGCGCCGCCACGTTTGTCGGTGCCGCGGAACGTGGACGCCGACGCCCAGGCGGTCGAGACGAGCTGCGCGACGGTCAGGCCCGACGCGAGCACGGCCGACTTGAGCGCGGCGATATCCGCCGCGTCGACGAGCGCGTGCGTGACCGGCGGGACCGGATCCTGCCAGACCAGCGGTTCGGACGGCACCAGCGGCCCGAGGTAGCGCGACAGCGGTCCCATGTCGCGATGCGTCAGCTTGTACCACGCCTTGGCGAACGCCAGGGCGAACTCGTCGGGGTTCTCGTAGAACCGCCGCGAGATCTTCTCGTAGGCCGGGTCGAACCGCAGCGCGAGGTCTGTCGTCAGCATCGATGGCGCGTGGCGTTTCGAGGGATCGTGGGCGTCCGGCACGGTTCCTTCGCCCATGCCGTGTTTCGGTTTCCACTGGTGCGCGCCCGCCGGGCTCTTCGTCAGCTCCCACTCGTAGCCGAACAGGTTCCAGAAGAAGTTGTTGCTCCACTTCGTCGGGGTCGTCGTCCACGTCACCTCGAGACCGCTCGTGATCGTGTCGCCGCCCTTGCCCGTGCCGAAGCTGCTCTTCCAGCCGAGCCCCTGCGCTTCGAGGCCGGCGGCTTCCGGCTCGGGCCCCACGTGCGAGGCCGGCCCGGCACCGTGCGTCTTGCCGAAGGTGTGTCCGCCGGCAATCAGAGCCACCGTTTCTTCATCGTTCATGGCCATCCGGCGGAACGTCTCGCGGATGTCCTTCGCCGCGGCCAGCGGATCGGGATTGCCGTTCGGCCCTTCGGGATTCACATAGATCAGGCCCATCTGCACCGCGGCCAGCGGGTTCTCGAGCTGGCGTTCACCGCTGTACCGCTGGTCGGCCAGCCAGGTCTGCTCGGCGCCCCAGTTCACCTCTTCGGGCTCCCAGACGTCCGCGCGTCCGCCGGCGAAGCCGAACGTCTTGAATCCCATCGACTCCAGGGCGCAGTTGCCGGCGAAGACCATGAGGTCCGCCCACGAAATCTTCTGGCCGTACTTCTGCTTGATCGGCCAGAGGAGCCGCCGCGCTTTGTCGAGGTTCGCGTTGTCGGGCCAGCTGTTGAGCGGAGCGAACCGCTGCATGCCCGCCCCGGCGCCGCCGCGGCCATCAGAGATGCGATAGGTGCCGGCGCTGTGCCAGGCCATGCGGATGAACAGCGGGCCGTAATGGCCGAAGTCCGCCGGCCACCAGTCCTGCGACGTCTTCATTACCGCCTCGACATCCTTCTTCAGGGCGTCGAGGTCGAGTGTCTTGAAGGCCGCTGCGTAGTCGAACGCCTCGCCCATTGGATCCGCCTGGGGCGCCGGTCGGTGCAGGACCCTGAGGTCCAGCTGATTCGGCCACCAGTCCTGGTTGGACGTGGCCTTGCGCGTGGTGCCCGAGAACGGGCACTTGCTCTCGCCGTCCATCGTCGAACTCCTTCTTCGTGCGCGATGTCAGTTGTGGGAACGTTCGGCCTGACGCGCCGCGTCGGCGGCGCGTGCCTGGGCGGTGCATGCCGGGCAGCGCCCCCAATAGACGACCTCGGCTTCGTCGATCTCGAAGCCGTGGCTGTCAACCGCGGTGAGGCACGGAGCCGAGCCGACGGCGCAGTCGACGTCGGCCGTCCGGCCGCAGACGCGGCAGATGACGTGATGGTGGTTGTCACCCACGCGGGATTCGAACCGGGCGGGCGAGCCTGCCGGCTCGATGCGGCGGATGAGTCCTTCGGCAACGAGCACGCCGAGCGCGTCGTACACCGACTGTTTGGAAATCGCTCCGATGTCGGACCGCACGACGTCGGCGACGCCGTCGGCCGTGATGTGCGGATGTCCGGAGACGGCCCGCAGCACGGCGACACGCTGGGCGGTCACCTGGATGCGGCGTTGCCGAAGAAGACGGGCCGCGTCCCTGGGCATGCACCTAGACTAATACAAAAAATGGACTAAGTCCACACAGTCGTTGCCCCCCGGTCTGGCGTAAGCTCCAACCGTCATGACGAGACCCATTTCCATCCTCGCCGCCTTGCTGATGCTTACGTCGTCAGGACTCGCGTCCGAGGCACCGCGCGCGCTGAAGGTGTCCCCGAACGGCAGGTTTCTGATCACCGCCGACGGCCGGCCCTTCTTCTGGCTGGGCGACACCGCATGGGAGTTGTTCCATCGCCTGAACCGCGAAGACGCGAATCGGTACCTCACCCATCGTTCCGCACAGGGCTTTACCGTCATCCAGGCCGTCGCGCTGGCGGAACTCGATGGGCTCGACGCGCCGAACGCCTACGGTCATCGTCCACTGGTCGACCACGACCCCGCGCGTCCCGACGTGAAGGATGGTCCCGCGAACGATTACTGGGACCACGTCGACCACGTGGTCGGCCGCGCCAACGCGCTCGGCCTCATGGTCGCCATGCTGCCGACCTGGGGAGACAAGTGGAACCGGAAGTGGGGCGTGGGGCCGGAGGTGTTCACGCCTGCGAACGCGGAGGCTTACGGCGAATGGCTCGGCCGTCGGTACCGAGCCGCGGGCCTCATCTGGGTGCTCGGCGGCGACCGGCCGGTCGAGTCGGACACGCATCGAGAGATCATCCGCGCGATGGCAAGAGGACTGCGCCGAGGCGACGGCGGCGCACACCTGATGACCTGGCACCCGGGCGGCGGCCAGGGATCGGCTCAGTACTTTCACGACGACGCCTGGCTCGACGTCAACATGCGGCAGAACGGGCACGCTGCCGAATTCACCGGGCGTTACGATGCCACGCGGGCCGACTACGACCGCCGTCCGATCAAGCCCGTCCTCGACGGAGAGCCGATCTACGAAGATCATCCGGTGGGTTTCAAAGCCGCGGAGCAGGGGCACAGCATCGCCGCGGATGTACGGCGGCCGCTCTACTGGGATCTCTTCAGCGGTGCCTGCGGCCACACCTACGGCCATCACTCGGTCTGGCAGATGTGGACGCCGGAGCGGGTGCCGGTCAACAACCCGCTGATGCCCTGGTACGAGGCGATCGATCAGCCGGGCGCGGCGCAGATGCGTTTCGGGCGCGCGCTGATGGAATCACGTCCGTTTCTGACGCGTGTGCCGGACGACACGATCGTCGTCAGTCACCGGGTGGCGACGGCCGTTCCTGGAGCGGGACGGTACCGGTTCGTGGCGACGCGGGACGCGGATGGCAGCTACGCGATGATTTACGCGCCGGTCGGGCGGACGTTCTCGGTGAACCTGGAGGCACTCAGCGGCGCGAGCGTGCGCGCGTGGTGGTTCAATCCCCGGGACGGCAGCGCGCGGGAGATCGGTGTACTGCCCAGGATGGGCGTGCGGGCGTTCACGCCACCCGAGCCCGGCGAACTGCTCGACTGGGTGCTGGTGCTCGACGACGTGGCGAAGGGCTACGCGGCGCCGGGAGCCGGCGCCATCGTCTCTTCGCCGCCGCGCGCCGCCTCGAAGGTCCGGTGACGCCGGCGTGGCATCACCGGTTAAGATGCCGCCAGGCGCAACCCGTTCGAACCGGCGCGGGGAGGGTGTCACGTGGACCTGCGGACTCGCTCGGCCAGTCGTGCGATGCTCGTAATGCTCTCCCTGTTCGTCGATCCCCGGCCTGCGGATGCCATTGACCGGCAGACGGCGGTTGCCCAATTCGTGCAGCAACAGTGGCACGCGACTGACGGGCTGCCTCAGGAGACCGTCCAGTCGCTGGTGCAGAGCAGTGAGGGCTACCTCTGGATCGGCACGCAGGACGGACTGGCCCGCTACGACGGCAGCCAGTTCACGGTATTCCATCGGAACACCCCAGGCCTCGGCAACCGGAACGTTCTGGCGCTTGCGGCGGGTCCGGGCGGTGAGGTCTGGATCGGGACTGGCGGCGGCCTCTATGTGCGCCGCCGCGGCGTATTTGGGCCGGTGGGGAACGACTCGCGACTGTCGCACGCGATCGTCCGGAGTGTGTTCCGGGCGAGCGACGGCACGGTGTACGCGGGCACAACCGCCGGGCTCTTCCGGGTACGTGGCAACATCGTCGACGCGATCTTGGTTGCCGGAGCACAGGCGCCGGAGATCAACGCACTGGCCGAGGGGCCCGGGGGCCTCGTGGTGGCCGTGTCGGTGCAGAACATCTGGCAGGTGGACGGACTCCGCCTGAGACCGTTCGCGTCCCCTCCGACCGACGAGCCGTGGCGCGCCGTATTGTTCGACCGGGAGGGCAGGTTGCTGCTTGGCGGAGTCGCCGGACTCTGGCGGCGTCGTGGGGACGCATTCGAGCGAATCATCCTGCCCTCTGAATCGCTGAGCCGTTCGGTGGCGGCGGTGTACGAGGATCGGGACCATTGGTTGTGGATCGCCGGCGATACCGGAGTCCTTCGAGTCAACCCGAACGTGTCCGGTGCTGCCGAAGTGATCAGGGCGGACATCGGGCAGGCCACGACTGTGGTGGCCGACCACGACGGTGGCCTCTGGGTGGGAACGTGGGGCAACGGTCTCCACCGGCTTCGCCGCGGGCGTGCCACCATCCTCGGTGCCCCTGAAGGACTCGCTGGCGACTACGCCCTCGGCGTGCTGGAGGCACGGGACGGAGCGCTGTGGCTGGGGAGCGACGGAGGCATCGCCCGTCTGTCGAAGGGGCGTCTGCGGTCGTGGACCGCCCGGGACGGTCTCGTCGGGCGGCTTGGCCGCGCATTCTTCGAAACATCCGACGGCACCATGTGGATTGGCACTGAACGGGCGTTGTGCCACGTGCGAGGTGACCGTCTGACGTGCGACGTGGCCGGAATCGGGCGCAGGAACATCTTTGCGTTCGAGGACGATGGCGCCGGAGGGTTCTGGATTGCCACGACGAGCGGCCTGCTCCACATGGGGCACGACGGTGTCGTGCGGCCGGGGCCGACCATCGAGACCGGCGGCGCGGCAGGAGTGTCCTGGAGCCTGCTGCGTGATCGCCAGGGCCGTCTCTGGGTGGGCGGTGAGCGGGCCAGCCTCGTCCGGGTGTCGGGTGACGTCGTCGAGCGTTTCGAGCCTCCGGTCGTGCCGCCGGACTTCGTCCTTGCCGGCTTCGAAGACGAGGACGGCACCCTGTGGTTCGGGACCGCCGGCGGCGGTCTCGTGCGGTATCGTGGCGAACGATTCGTCGCGGTGACGACGGCCCACGGACTTCCCGATGACGTGATTTACGCCGTCGTGCCTGACGGGCTTGGCGGACTCTGGGTGTCGTCGAACCGGGGGATCTTTCGCGTCGACCGATCCGACCTGAACGCCGTGGCGGACGGACGCGCCCCACTCGTGACGACGGACGTCATCGGTGCCGCAGATGGCCTGCGCAGTGCGGAGTGCAACGGCACGGTCTCGCGTGCGGGCGTGCGTGCACGAGACGGGCGGCTGTGGTTTCCGACCACCCGGGGATTCGCGATCATCGATCCCCGTGAAGCCGCGCACCCGCGGCCCGTCCCCGTCGTCATCGACGATGTGCTTGCAGACCAACGTTCGGTCGACCCGCTGCCCGATTCCCTCGTACTGCCTCCTGGCGGCGGGGAGGTTGAATTCCGCTTCGCCGTGCTGGGGTTCTCAGCGGGGGCGGCGGCGCTCGTCCGGTATCGGCTTGACGGTTTCGACGGCGCCTGGCGCGTCGCGGCGGGTGAGCGTACGGCGCGCTACACGAACCTGCCCCACGGCCGTTACGTGTTCAGAGTCCAGACGGGCAGCGACAGGGCGCCGGCCGAGCAGCGGACCGCGGTTCTTCCGGTCGAACTACGTGCGCACCTCTACGAGCAGCGGTGGATTCAGGCGCTCTTCGTCGCGGGGCTGGTTGGCGTGGCCGTGGGCGTGGTTGTCGTCCGGGTGCGGCAGTTGCGTTCGCACCAGCGGAAACTCCAGCGCGCCGTTGACGAAGCGCTGAGTCACGTCAAGGTGTTGCAGGGGATGTTGCCGGTCTGCGCCTGGTGCCGCCGGGTTCGGACCGACGAAGGGTACTGGCAGCAGCTCGAGGTCTACGTGTCGGATCATTCGAACGCGGCGTTCACGCACGGGATCTGCCCGAGTTGCGCCGAGGCCATCGACCCGGGCGGCTCCGTCGCGGAGGACTCCCGGGAAGCCGACTCGGGCGGGCGCCCCACCGGCTCCTGAGGTCAGGCGGCGCCGGGGTCCGGTGTCAGCGTCTCTTCGGCGCAGCGTTCCGCCTCCTCGACGGTGTCGGCGAGGCAGCCGCCGGAACGCTGGATGGAGAGGCGCGGTCCGTCAGGCGGCTGAATCCAGCACGCATGGTCGTCGGTGTGCGCCGGCGCCGTCTCCCCTTCGGTCCGGCGGCAGCGCCAGAGGTGCTTGTCGGTCACGCGGTGACCCTCCCTGGTCGCATTGTAGCCGACCTCTCCGGCAGCGCCTGCATTATGCTGGCCGTGACGCCGGGCCCCCGGCGGCGTCGGAGGACGACGATGACACGAAAGACCGTTCGGCGCGTGGTGCTGGCGTTCGTCATGTTGTGCACGGCGAGTGCGCTTGCGGCGCAGAGTCCCTCGACACCGAACACCATCAAGTTCGACAGTTCGAGCGCGCGTCCGCGCGCCACGCTGGAGGATCTGCGTCTGCTCGTCGGTCACTGGCGTGGTGCCTTCCTCGGCGGCGTTGGCGAGGAAGTGTGGCTCCCTCCGGCTGGCGGCGCCATGGTGGGTGTCTTTCGGCTCTACCGCGAGGGCAAGGTCGTCTTCTACGAGATCATGACCGCCGTGGCAGAGGAAGGGAGCGTGACTCTCAGGCTGAGGCACTTTGGTCCCGACCTCCGGGGTTGGGAGGAGCAGGACGGATCGGTGGCATTCCGGCTGGTGCGGCTGGACAAGGACACGCTGTGGTTCGAGGGCCTGACCTATCAGCGCGCGGCGGACGGCACGCTGCGGGGGGCGGTGGCGATCGAGTCGAAAGACGGTACCTTCCGCGAAGAATCGTTTACTCTACAGGCAGTCAAGGGCGACGCGCCTCGATGATCGTGGTGCCTGGCGGCGCAGCCCACTCTGGCGGCCGAGCGGGCGTGGGACGCGGTGTCCCGGCGGAGTAGCAGGCGCGCCGCACCGGGGCATCGGCTGGCGAAGGGGCGTGTGATGAAGTCGATCTTCGAACCGGAGACGTTTGCCGAACTCGAGGGGCGTATCGAGCGGCTGCCGGCATCTGCCGTGCGTCAGTGGGGCACGATGAGCGTGTCGCAGGTGCTCGAACACTCCACGCGGGGTGTCGAGATGGCGACGGGGCGTCTTCCGCAGCGGCAGATCCTGCTGGGGAAACTGGTCGGGTGGGCGTTCAAGTCGAAGTTCCTCAGCGAGGCGACCTTCCCGCGCAGCGCGCCGACAGGGGCGGCCTTCGTGGTGCGGGACGAGCCTGAGTTCCAGGCCGCGAAGGCGCGCCTGCTCGATGTCCTGCGCGGATTCCATGCGGCGGGCGCGTCGGACTGCGAGGGACGGATGCACTCGTTCTTCGGGCGCTTGACGGGCGCGGAGTGGGGCATCGTCGAGTACAAACACCTCGACCATCACCTGCGGCAGTTCGGAGGCTGACCGCCGGGTCAGCGCTGCGCGGCGGGCATCGCGCCCCCACGGGGCGCCTGCACCATGAGATCCTCGAGTACCGTCCCGAGCTCCCCCACGGGCATCCGCTCGACCAGGTAGCGATGCGTGCGCCCGGCGGCGGGTATCCACTCGTTGTAGCCGTGTGGCACTCGTGCGTGCATCAGGCACAGCCCCGGCGGCGAGAGGTTCCAGTAGTCCCGGGTACCGCGCACTGCATAGAGCACGGCCGTCAGATCCCAGGCCTCGCGGTTCTTCAACCCGTTGTAGTGCTGATAACACGCGCGGACCGGATTGCGTTCCGACGTCCCGGCCAGGCGCGCGCCGACCTTGACGCGTGCGCCGATCTCGAACCCGCTGAACACCACGGGCGTGGGCCAGTCGTTGATCGCCCGCACCGATGCGGCGGTGTCCCACATGATGTTGTATTCACCCCCGCCGTCAGGAAACCTGCCGCCCGGGAAGATGCCGCCCATGCAGACCCACTGCGCGACCTTCTGTGTCACCAGCGCCTCGCCGTCGAGCGGACTGTGCCGATCCGGCCGCGAGTCCAGCAGGTCTCGCATGTTGGTCAGGAACCCGACGGTGACGATGGTGACGCTCCCGTCCGGCTGCGCCGCAAGCAACGCGCGCATGAGGTCGGCGGCGGGCGGGGCATCGGAACTGCGCTGGAGGTCGTGTGGGAAACGCCTGGCGACCGCCCCGGCGTACGCCGACGGCGTCTCGCGGTCGGGGTTGGTGGCGTTGCGATACCCGTACTGATGGCTGCGCTGGTAGCCGATCGGGAGATCCGGCCGGCCGTACCACGTGTTGATCGCATCGACGCCCGGGGCCACCCATTCGTTCCGGGACGACACCGTGACGCCGAGGATCTGCGCCTCGCCGCGGTCGGCGAGGGCGTGCAGGACCGCCAGGGCCCCCGCATCATCGACATCTTCGGCGAGATCGACATCCATGAGGATCCGCACGGGGCCGGTGTCCGCCGGCGCGGACGGCACGCGGACCGACCCGCTCGACGCGGGCAGGACGATCGTGAAGGCGAAGAGCGCGGCGCACCATGTGTGGTTCATGCTTCCTGCGTCCTGATGATTCGGGCGGCTCGCAGCCGATTCTGCACGTCACCGCGACGGCGGACAAGGAGAAACGCGGTATGCTGCACGGCGGGGATCAATCCCGGGAGGGTTCCGTGTTCGCCCACGCGCGTATCCGGTTCGCGGTACTGACGGTCCTGGTCGGCCTCCCGCTCGTCATCGCACCGTTGGCGTGTCAGCGCGGACCCGCGGCTGGACCTCCTCGCATCGCGCTCGTCATGAAGTCGCTCGCCAACGAGTTCTTCAAGACCATGGCGGACGGCGCGTCCGCCCACCAACGCGCGCACGCGGCGGACTACGAGTTGATCGTCAACGGCATCAAGGACGAACTCGACGTCGCGCGGCAGATCGACCTGGTCGAGCAGATGATCGCCCAGCGTGTCGATGCGATCGTGCTGGCGCCGGCCGACTCCCGCGCGCTCGTGCCCGTGATCCGCCGCGCCCGCGACGCGGGCCTCGTCGTCGTGAACATCGACAACCGGCTGGACGCGGCGGTCCTGCGGGACCAGGGCATCGCGGTGCCGTTTGTCGGCCCCGACAACCGGAAGGGCGCGCGGCTCGTGGGGGACGCCGTCGCGGCGAAACTGCGACGAGGCGACGCCGTGGCCATCATCGAGGGCGCTCCCAACGCGTTCAACGGCGTCCAGCGCACACTGGGTTTCGACGAGGCGATCCGGTCGGCCGGGTTGAGGCTCGTGTCGTCGCAGACGGGAAACTGGGAGGCGGCCATGGCCAATCAGGTGGCGGCGGCCCTCCTCTCGGAGCACCCGGACCTCAAGGCCCTGCTGTGTGCCAATGACAGCATGGCGCTGGGCGCGGTGGCGGCGGTGCGCGCTGCCGGACGCGAAGGGCAGGTGCTCGTCGCGGGGTTCGACAACATCAGCGCCGTGCAGCCACTCGTGCGTGAAGGCCGCATGGTGGCCACTGCGGATCAGCACGGAGATCAGCTGGCGGTCTTCGGCATCGAATACGCCCGCGAGATGCTGTCGAAGAAGACCTCACCGTCCGACCGCGAAACCCCGGTCGATCTCATCACCGCCGCCGCACGCCGGTGAACGCCGCGCAACTCCTCGCCGTCCGGGGCGTCGCGAAACGGTTCGCGGTGCCGGTGCTCGAGGGGGTGGACCTCGACGTGCGCGCCGGCGAAGTACACGCCCTCGTGGGCGAGAACGGCGCCGGCAAGAGCACGCTGGCCCGGATCGTGGCCGGACTGCTCGCGCCGGATGCCGGTCGCCTCGAACTTGATGGACAGGCGTGGCGGCCGTCGAGCCGGGGCGAGGCCGAGCGGGCGGGCGTGTGCCTCGTGCTCCAGGAACTCAACGTCATTCCCACGTGGTCGGTGGCCGAGAACGTCTGGCTCGGAACGCCGTTTCCGCAGCGGTTCGGATTCGTCAGAGGGCGCGCGCTCGCGGCGACGGCCCGAGCCGCGCTCGACCGCCTGGGCCTCGTCGACGTGGACGTCGAGCGGCCGATCGGCGAACTGGGCGTCGGCCGCCAGCAGCTCGTCGAGATCGCCCGCGGACTGTCACGCCGCGTTCGAGTGCTGGTGCTCGACGAGCCGACCGCCTCCCTGACACCGCACGACGCGGAACTCCTCGTGCGCGAAGTGCGCGCGCTGACCGCTGCCGGGGCAGGCGTGCTCTACATCTCCCATCGCCTCGACGAGGTGCTGCGCCTGGCCGATCGAGTGTCGGTTCTGCGCGACGGGCGCCTGGTCGCCACCCGGTCTGCCCGGGACACGACGCCGTCGGCGCTTATCAGGCTGATGGTCGGACGGGACCTCGATGCGGCGTGTCCCGCTGCCGCGCCTGTCGCCGGCACGCCCGTATTGCGAGTGGAAGGGCTCTGCCGCCTTCCGAACCTGCGCAACGTGGGATTCGAGGTTCGCGCGGGAGAGATCGTCGGCCTGGCGGGATTGATGGGATCCGGCCGCACGGAGACGCTCAGGTGCGTATTCGGCGCGGATTCGGCGCAGTCCGGTTCGGTGCACGTGGAGGGGCGAACCTCAACCCGGCCGATGCATTCACCGCGTGAAGCGGTCGAGTGCGGCATTGGCCTGCTGCCGGAGGACCGCCGGCAGCAGGGCCTGCTCACGCCGTGGCCCGTCCGGTCCAACCTGACGCTGACACGCCTGGAGTCCCTCGTGGCGGCCGGCGGGTGGATCGACGCGAAGCGTGAGCGGCTGGCTGCCGAGGCGCTGACCGCGCGGCTCGACGTGCGGTGCCAGTCCATCGAACAGGGTGTGAACGAGCTGAGCGGCGGCAACCAGCAGAAGGTCGCATTTGGCCGTTGGCTGTTCCGCGGGTGCCGCGTGCTGCTCTGCGACGAACCCACGCGCGGGATCGATGTCGGCGCCCGCCAGGCCATCCACCAGCAGCTGCGCCAGATGGCCGCCAGCGGGATGGCGATTGTGGTCGCGTCGTCCGATCTCTCCGAGGTCCTGACCCTCGCTGATCGTGTCGTCGTGCTCTCGGGCGGCCGGGTATCGGCGATGCTCGACCGTGGGGCTGCGACGGAGGCGGCCATCGCGCGCGCCGCATTCGCGCATCACGTGGAGGCGTCATGACCGAAGGCCTGAGCGGCGTGACCGGGCCCCCGGCGCGACCCGCGCGGCGGACGTGGCCGGCGATCGAGTATCTGGGACTCGTCGCGGTCGTGGTCCTGTTGACGCTGGCCTTCGGCGTGGCCACCCGTCATTTCCTAACCCCGACGACCGCGCGAACCATCGCGAACCAGGTGCCTGCCGGCCTGCTCCTGGCCACCGGGACGACGCTCGTCCTCGTCGCCGGAGGCATCGACCTCTCGGTCGGTTCCGTGCTCGGACTCTGTGGCGTCCTGCTGGGGTTCGCCGTGGATCGGGGCTGGCCGGTTCCGCTCGCGGTGACGGCGGTCGTGGCTGCCGGTGGGTGCGCCGGCTTCGTCAACGGCTGGCTCACGGTCCGCTGGGCTCTGCCGTCGTTCATCGTCACGCTCGGGATGCTGGAAGCCTCACGCGGGGCGGCCTACATGGTGTCGGACTCGCGGACGCTGTACGTGGGGGCGGCGCTCGATGGCTTCGTGGGGCATTCGATCCTCGGCGTGCAGATGCCGTTCTTCGCGGCTATCGTGGCCGTTCTCGCCGCTCAGGTCGTGTTGCGCCGGACCGTCTATGGTCGTCATCTGGTGGCGGTCGGTACGAACGAAGAAGCCGTACGGCTGGCGGGTGTCGATCCGGGTCCGGTGAAGATCCGAATCTTCGTCGTGAGCGGACTCGCTGCTGGCGCTGCGGCCGTGTTCAACACCGCGCGTCTCGCGGCGGCTGATCCCAATGCAGGCACCGGCGCCGAACTGCAGGCGATTGCCGCCGCCGTGATTGGTGGCACCAGCTTGATGGGAGGCCGTGGCTCGGCGGTCGCCTCTGCGCTTGGCGTGATCATCATGGTCGTCCTCGGGGCGGGCCTCGCGCAGGTGGGGGCACAGGAACCCACGAAACGTGTCGTGACGGGCGCCGTGATCGTGGCGGCCGCCCTGCTCGACTATTACCGCCGTCGCACGCGCGCGGCCTGAGGTTCCATCATGTCGGTGGTCGTCGTCGGCAGTCTGAATGTCGACTACGTGGTTCGCGTGACCCGGTTTCCAGAGCCTGGCGAGACGCTGACCGGTAATCGGTTCGAGACGTTCGCCGGAGGAAAGGGCGCGAACCAGGCGAGCGCCGCCGCGCGGCTTGGCGCGCGCGTCGCGCTCGTCGGGCGCGTGGGGCAGGACGGTCCAGGTGACTGGGTCGTCGGACAGCTGAACGCCGCCGGCGTGGACACGGGCGCGGTTGGACACGATCCCGGGGCCACGACGGGCATCGCGCTCATCACCGTGGCGGACGAGGGCCAGAACACCATCGTGCTCGTGCCTGGCGCCAACGGCGCGTTTGAGATCGAGTGGCTGGACCGGCAGCACGCCACGCTCGCGGGGGCGCGTTTCGTGCTGCTGCAACTCGAGATTCCCGACGCCGTGGTCCTCGAGGCTGCGAGGCGGGCCAGGGCCGCGGGTGCAATCGTGCTGCTCGATCCGGCGCCTGCGCGACCGGTGTCGGATGAACTGCTGGCGTGCTGCGACTATGTCACCCCGAACGAGAGCGAACTGGCGGCACTGACGGGGCAGGCCCCGGTGACGTCGCTCGAACGGGAGGATGCCGTCCGGCTGGCGGAGCAGATTCGCCGGCGCCAGCCGGTCAAGGTGCTGGTGAAGATGGGGGCGGCAGGGGCGCTGCTCGTCGGCCCCGACGGGGTCCGTGCGTGGGCGGCCCCGGCGGTCCAGGCCCTGGATACGACAGCGGCCGGTGACTGTTTCAATGGCGCATTCGCCGCCGCGCTGGCCGAGGGGCTGATCGAAGACGAGGCCGGCCGCTTCGCCACATTCGCCGCATCGCTCTCCGCGACCCGGGCCGGCGCGCAGCCGAGCATGCCGACGCGGGCGGAGGTCCAGGCCTTCATGGCGCGGTTGTGACAGTCCTCTCGCGTCGAACGCGGGTCGTCAGGTGCCGAGCGCGGCGATCTCCGCCGAAAGTGTCTCCAGGCGCTCGGCGACGATGGCCCGCTCGCTGGCGCGGAACCGGTGGAATGGCTCCGCCATGAAGTCGTCGCAGATCCCGAGGCAGGAGAGGGCGCACTTGATGCCCTTGATGACCGCCGACGGGTGGCGGCCGATCCGGTACAGCGACGAACTGACGCGCAACACCTGGGCGTGCAGGCGGAAGGCGCGCGCGGCGTCTCCGGTACGGCAGGCCTCGACGAGCGCGACGTAGAGCGCCGGGAACAGGTTGGCGCCGCCGCTGACGCCGCCGTGGCCGCCGGCAAGCACGGCATCGAGCAGGCGTTCTTCCGGACCGATGAGCAACGTCCAGTCCGGTCGGTGCGCCAGCAGGTCGACCGCTCCCTGGAAGTAGGCCATGTCGCCGGAACTGTCCTTGAGCCCGACGATGCGTGGATCGTCCATCGCGAAGCGGACGGTTTCGAGATCGAAGGGCACTTTGGTCAGCGCCGGCATGTTGTAGAGGAACAGGGGCAGAGGCAGTTCGCGCACGACGTGCCCGATATACTCCCGCAGCTCCGGCTGGCCGCCCGGCAGGTAGTACGGCGGCGCGGCCACGAGCCCGGCGGCGCCCGCCTCCGCGGCGTGGCGCGCGAGCCCGAGCGCTTCGACCACCGCCGTGTCGGTGATGCCCACGAG
>CAZJRM010000081.1:0-20636 GCA_964547975.1 uncultured Vicinamibacterales bacterium
TCTATCTCAAAGTCGTCGAGACCCTGGCGATGGCGGTCGACGCGAAGGACCAGGTCACCCACGGGCACATCCGCCGGGTCCAGACGTTCGCCCTGCGCCTGGCCCGGTCGCTGGGCGTCACGGACCCGAACGAACTGAAGGCCATCGAAGCGGCGGCGCTCCTGCACGACATGGGCAAGCTCGCCGTGCCCGAACACATCCTCAACAAGCCCGGCAAGCTGACCGACGCCGAATACGCGCGGATGAAACTGCACGCGCCCCTCGGCGCCGACATGCTGTCGGCCGTCGACTTCCCCTACCCCGTCGTGCCGATCGTGCGGCATCACCATGAGAACTGGGACGGCACCGGGTACCCCGATGCGATTGCCGGCGACGCGATTCCGATCGGGGCCCGCATCCTGTCCGTCGTCGACTGCTACGACGCGCTCCGATCGCACCGGCCGTACCGCCGCGCGCTCACCCCGGATCAGGCGCTGGCCATCGTGCAGGAACGCAGCGGCACGATGTACGACCCCGCCGTGGTCAGGGCCTTCGCGGAGATTCGCGAGGAGATCGAAGCGGAAAGCGTCGACGAACCGCTGCCCGACGTGCTCGATCGCTTCGCCAGGGCCGCGCGCGACATGCGCGCCGGAGGCCCGGAAGAAGGCACGCTGTCGCTCGAGTCGCGGCTGCAGGCGACCGACGCGCTGCTCCACCTTCACGAACACCTCTCGCGGCTGTCCCGCGACCTGACCGTCGATGACACCTGCGACGTCATCAACCGATACCTGCGACGCCTGACGCCGTCGGGTCTCATCGTGTACCTCACGCGCGACGAGTCGTCGGAGTCGCTGCAGGTGCTGCATGCGTCCGGATACGGCGAACGCTGCCTGGACGGCCTCACGGTCCCCATGGGCCACGGGATCAGCGGGTGGGTCGCCGCCAACCGGCAGTCGGTGCTCAATGCCGATCCGGCGCTCGACGTCGAAACCCGCTTCGACGGCCTGACGCCGAAGTTCCACAGTGTGATGAGCGTCCCGCTCACGCACGACGGCGGCACGCTGGGCGCGCTGGCCTTCTATGCGGTCCCGCACCACGCCTTCACCGATGACCACCGGCGAATGGTCGAACTGCTCAGCGCAACGATCGCGGACACCGTCGCCCAGGCCGTGGCGCGCCGTTCCGTGTCGTCGAGCATCGCGGCCGTCGCCGGAGCCCCGGATGTCGCCATCCGCACGTTGCTCAATCGCGGATCGCTCTGGGCGGCGGCAGGCGGGCGTTCGATGGGCGTCCTCTACCTGCGCAGCACGGATGACGGCGCGGCGATGGCCCATGCCGCCGTCGCCGTCAACCAGGCCACGCGCGTCGCGGACCTCATCTTCAGGGTCACGCCCGACGAACTCGTCGTCCTGATGCCGGACTGCGACCCCGCCGCCGGGCAGATGGTCGCTGGCCGCGTGGCCGAGACACTGCTGGCCGATCGCTCCGGGGCGGGGATCGCACAGGCGCTCAGTGTCGGATTCGCGTGCAGCCCCTATGACGGCGCGACGATGCGCGACCTGTTCGAAGCCGCGCGGCGCAAGGCGGGTTCGCACGAGACCGGCGAGCGGGCGGTCGCGACGATGTCCCGACCGATGACGCGAGGTGTGGCATGAGCGCGACCCCGGCGGCCGCTCCCGTCGCCGCCCCGGCCGTCGTCGTCCGCCCTCGCGCAGCCCGGACCTTCGACGGCCAGCCGCTCGGCCTGAAGGCCTACATGGCGGCCACGGTGCTCGCCGCGATTGGCGCGGCAGGCCTGGCGATCGCACACCCGCCCGATCACCCGTGGGTGTTCCTGACGCTGTTGGTGCTGTCGTCGGCCACCGCCGCAGTCAAGGTCTCGATCCCCCTGGCCCAGAGCGGGTCCAGCCTCTCGCTGTCCTACATCGTCACGTTCGTCGGACTGTTGACCCTCGGGCCGTACGCGACCGTCCCCATTGGATTCGCCAGTGCCTGGAGCCAGTGCACGCTGAAGATGCGGGAACCGAACCCCTGGCACCAGACGCTGTTCAGCGTGGCCGCAGTCGGCCTGACGGCGTTGCTCTCGGGGTTCACGTATCAACTGACGACCGGAGCGTCGGCGCAGGTCGTGGCCCAGGTTGGCGGAGCCATGCTGGCGGCCAGCGTCTACTTCCTGGCGAACAGCCTGTTCGTCGCGACGGCGATCGCCCTCGGGTCGGGCCAGCGCACCCTGTCGGTGTGGCGGAAGGGCTTCCTCTGGAGCAGCCCGACCTATTACACGGGCGCCCTCGTGGCCATGTTGTGCGTGCAGGTCACCGAACGGGGCGGGCTGCTCTGGGCAATGGTCATCGCCATCCCGGCCTTCATCATCTACCGCAGTTTCCGGGCCTACACGGAACGGATCGTCGAAGAGCAGCGGCAGGTGAAGGAGATGTCCGACCTCCAGCTCGCGGTCATCGAGTCGCTGGCCCTGGCCATCGAAGCCAAGGACCTGACCTCGCACGAGCACCTGCACCGGATGCAGACCTACGCCGAGGGCCTTGCCCGGGCAGCCGGCATGAGTGAGCCCGAAGTCCGCGGAGTCAGGACCGCAGCCTTGCTGCACGACATCGGCAACCTCGCGGTCCCCGAGCATATCCTCTCGAAGACGGGTCCGCTGACCCACGCCGAGTTCGAGCGAGTCAAGATGCACCCGCGGGTCGGCGCCGAGATCCTGCGCCCGGTCCCCTTCCCCTATCCCGTGTCGTCGCTGGTCCTGGCGCACCACGAGCGCTGGGACGGCCGCGGCTATCCTCACGGCCTCAAAGGCGAGGACATTCCGCTCGGCGCCCGGGTCCTGGCCGTCGTCGACTGCTTCACGGCCATGCTGGCCGAACGCCCCTACCGCCCGTCACGCACCTACGCCGAAGCGATCCTGACGCTGCGCGAGAACGGCGGCGGCGCGCTCGACCCGGCGATGGTCGAGCGCTTCGTCGACGTCCTGCCGGAACTCGAGCGCCAGTTGCACGGCGAAGCCGCCGTCGACAACGCCCGGGTACCCGAGTCGTTCCGGCGTGACGGCGCCGACTCCGCGCTGACCCACATCGCGGTCGCGCACCAGGAAGAACACCTCCTGCACGAGGTCGCGCAGACACTGAGCACCACCCTCAAGGTATCCGACGTCGTCGCGCTGATCTCGTCGCGCCTCATCAACCTGATGCCGTTCAACTCCGCCGCGCTCTTCCTCTACGACGAAGCGTCCGAGTTGTACCTGTGCCAGCACGCGGCGGGAGAACACGCCGCCGCCATCCGGACGGTGAGTGCCAGCACGACGGAAGGCCTGGAGAAGGCCGTGGCGACCCTGGCCGCCGGCCGCGGCGGCCGGCTGCAGTCGGTGCTGGTGGCGCCGCTGCACATGAACCTCCGGGCGTTCGGCGCCCTGGCGTTCTACCATTCGGATCACGGGGTCTACACGGCGGACCATCGCCGGCTGATGACGCAGGTCGCCGCCCAGGCGGCGCCCGTCGTGGCCAACGCGGTCATCTTCGAGCGCACGCAGGAACAGTCGCTGACCGACCCGCTCACCGGGCTGCCGAACCGCCGCGGCATGGAGCACCACTTCTCGCAGGAACTGGCGCGAGCCCAGCGCCACCGCCAGCCCCTGTCGGTGCTGCTGCTCGACATGGACCGCTTCAAGGAGATCAACGACTCGTTCGGCCACCCGGCTGGTGACCGCGCGTTGCGCGAGGTGGCGCAACTGCTCAGAGGGACGCTGCGGGAGTACGACACCTGCGCCAGGTTCGCCGGCGACGAGTTCGTCATGATCCTGAGCGACTGCGACCTCGATCAGGCCGAACGGCGGCGGGGCGACATCCAGGCCGCGGTGGCGGCCCTCTCCTTCGAACCCGTGCCCGGCCAGACCGTGTCACTGAGCATCAGCGCCGGCGCCGCGAGCTTCCCTGTGGACGGCCCCGACGCCGAAGCCCTGATTGCCGTGGCAGACCGGCGGATGTACCAGGACAAGGCCTCGCGCAGGGACGGCCCCCAGATTCCGGCCGACACGCACCTGTGGTAGTCGCCCGAAAGGGCCATTGGCGCCAGGTGTCCGATCCGGTAAGCTGTCGAACCGGCTGGAACCTGAAAGGACCTCGTGAGCTACGACTGGCGATTGGGACTTCCCGTCCTGTGCGGCCCCCAGGCGACGCTTCGTGAACCCCGCCTGGCGGACGCCGGGGCGCTCTTCGCCCATCTCACGACGCCCCCGGTCACGCGATTCATCTCGACGCCTCCGGCCTCGGTCCAGGGATTCGAACGATTCATCACCTGGGTCCAGAACGAACGCCGCAGCGGGCGCCACGTCTGCTACGCGATCGTGCCGCATGGCGCGGACGAAGCCGTCGGGCTGATCCAGGTCCGGGAGATCGAGGCGGGGTTCGGCACGGCCGAGTGGGGCTTCGCGCTGTCGGCGGCGTACTGGGGGTCGGGGCTGTTCATGTCGACCGCCCTCCAGGTCCTCGACTTCGCCTTCCAGGTCATGCAAATCCACCGGATGGAGGCAAGGGCGTCGGTGTCCAACGGCCGCGGCAACGGGGTCCTCCAGAAACTCGGCGCCGTGCCCGAAGGCATTCTGCGGCAGGCGTTCTCGAACGACGCGCTGCGGACGGACCAGGTCCTGTGGGCCATCATTTCGAACGACTGGCTGGAGAAGCGACCGGCGGCGCTCGACCCGGGAGAGCCCTGCGTCCAGGAACCCGAAGCCGCGCCAGCCCGCGCACGGGAACGCGCGCTGCCCCCATGGCGCGAGGCGTTACCGGTGCTACGCGGCGACGGGGTCACGCTCCGGGAACTCGAACTGGCCGACGCCGAACACCTTGCGGGGCTGTTCGCCAACCCCGATGTCGGCCGCTACATCCCTCCCCCTCCGGCCACCCGCGGAGACTTCGAGCGTTTCATCGGATGGGCGCGCGACCAGCGCCGCAGCGGGACAATCCTGTGTTTCGGCGTCGTGCCGGACGGCGTGCCGTCGGCGGTCGGCATCCTCCAGCTTCACGAACTCGAACCTCCATTCCGGACCTCGGAGTGGGGCTTCGTCTTCGGCCGCCCTTACTGGGGCACGGGCCTCTTCCAGCGCAGTGCCGAAGCGCTGTTGTCGTTCGCCTTCGAGACCGTGGGCGTCCACCGCCTCGAGGCGCGTGCCATGGCCGCCAACGCCCGCGCCAACGCCGTCCTCCGCCGGCTCGGGGCAACCGAAGAGGGCCACCTCCGCCGCTCGTTCCTGCTTGGCGGCGAGTACCACGACGACGTATTGTGGGCGATGCTGAACGACGACTGGCGATCGAAGCGGGCGGGGTAACGCGGCGCCGGCGGTCACCGCGCACGCACTGCTGGTATCATGGCCACTCCCCATGGATAGCGTCTACGCGCTCTTCGAGGCCGCCGCCCGGACCTACCCGAATCGGATCGCGGTCGAACTCGTCCGTCGGCACGACTCCCTGACTCGGACCTGCGACGAACTCCGCGGCGACTGCGAGCGGATGGCCACGCTCCTGTCGACGCTCGGCGTCACTCGCGGAGACCGGTGCGCCATTCTCGCGGACAACGACGCGGGGTGGTGCGCGGCCTATCTCGGCAGCCTGCGCCTCGGCGCGACTGCGGTGCCCCTCGATACCGCCTACCGGCCCGACCAGGTCAGGACCGTCGTCGCGGACTGCGGCGCCAACATTCTCTGGACGTCCGCCAAGTACCTGGAGACGGCACGGGCGGCCGTCGCGGGCCAGCCCCGCGCGCCGCAGATCGTGTTGATTGGCGGTCGCGCGCCGGACACCTTGTCTGCAGACGATGCGCCGCTGGAACGAGCGTTGGCGTCACCGTGCCCCGCCGGGAAGGGCGACACCGCGGTCATCCTCTACACCTCGGGCACCACGAGCGATCCCAAGGGCGTCATGCTGAGCCACGGCAATTTGCTCGCCGAACGCGCCGCCGCCTTCCGGATTGTCAGCATCACCGAGGTCGACAGCATTCTCGGGGTATTGCCGCTGTTCCACGCGCTCGCGCAGATCGCCAACCTGCTCATTCCCCTGACCGTCGGCGCCCGCATCGTATTCATGGAGACCGTCAACAGCGGCGAGATGGTGCGAGTCCTCGCCGACGGCGGTATCACGGCATTCTGTGTCGTTCCGCAGTTCTATTACCTCATCCACCAGCGAGTGATGGAACGCCTGGCCTCGGCCCCATGGCCGGCACGGTTCGCGTTCCGGACGTTGCTCCAGGTGAACGGCATCAGCCGGCGGTGGTTCGGCCTGAACCTCGGCCGGGTCCTGTTCGGCCGCGTGCACGCGGCCGTTGGCCGGCCCATGCGCATCCTGGTCACCGGGGGATCGCGGTTCGATCCGACGGTCGGCCGCGATCTCTTCGACATGGGATTCAACATCATCCAGGCGTACGGCCTGACCGAGTGCTCCGGCGCCGGTACGGCCACGCGCCCCGGCGATCCGCACATCGAGTCCGTCGGACAGCCGCTCGACGGCGTCGAGGTACGCATTGCCCCGGAACCGGGCGAAACGCGCCGCGACTACCCCGACGGCGAGGTCCTGCTCAAGGGCCCGATCGTCATGCAGGGGTACTTCAACCGGCCTGACGCGACGGCCGAAGCGCTCGTCGACGGATGGCTGCGCACCGGTGACCTCGGCTATCTGGACGCCAGGGGCCGTCTGCACATTACCGGCCGCAAGAAGGAGGTCATCGTCCTCGCGTCGGGCAAGAACATCTACCCCGAGGAAATCGAGAGCGTGTACCTCGAGAGCCCGTTCATCAAGGAACTCTGCGTCCTCGGGGTGTCGCGGCCGGATGAACCGGCGGCCGAACGTCTCCATGCCATCGTGGTCCCGGATCAGCACGTCATGCGTGAGCGCCGGGTCGTCAACATGCGGGAAGTCATCCGTTTCGACATCGAAGGGCTGTCGCTCAGACTGCCGCACCACAAACGGGTCCTGAGTTTCGATCTCTGGCTCGAAGACCTGCCCCGGACCACGACCCGCAAGTTGAAACGTCACGCCATCCAGGAGCGGTATCTCGCCGCGTCGACGATCGCCTCGTCGCAGGACGACCGGCCGGCGGAAGACGACGACCCGGCCTGGGTCGGCGACCCGCACGTCTCGCGCGTCCTCGGCGTGATACGCGGAGTCGTCAAGCCCGATGCCCGCGTGTTCGCCGGCGCCAGCCTCGAACTGGATCTCGGCCTCGACTCGATGGAGCGCGTGGAATTGCTGACCGCCCTGGAACAGGCCTTCGGTGTCGAGGTTCCAGACGAGGTGGCGCAGGGGCTTTACACCGTGCGGGATCTCGTCGACGCCCTCCGTACCGCGAACGGCACCGCGTCAGCCCCTGGAGCCACGACCGTCGACCCCTGGGAGCGGCTGCTCGGAGAGCCCCCGGACCCCGAACTCGCGTACCTCACCGAGGCGAGGCCCCTCTACACCCCGCTGGCGTTCGCCGTCCTCAAGTGCTGGGCCCTTGCGGCGATGGTCTTCCTCGGCCTTCGCGCCCGCGGCAGGGCGTCCATCCCGTCCGGCACGGCCTGCCTCATCAGTCCAAACCACCAGAGTTATCTCGACGCGTTCGTGCTCGTGGCGTCAGTACCGTACGCCGTCTTCGGGCGGATGTTCTTCGTCGGCGCGTCCGAGTACTTCAGGACACCCATCACTCGGTGGTTCGCCCGGCTGATCCACCTCGTCCCGGTCGACCCTGACGCCAACCTCGTTCGAGCCATGCAGGCAGGCGCCTTCGGGCTCCGGAACGGCCGTGTCCTGGTCCTGTTCCCTGAGGGAGAACGGTCTCCGGACGGCACGCCCCGCGCGTTCAAGAAAGGGGCGGCCATCCTGTCCACGCACGTCGGTGTGCCTATCGTACCGGTGGCCATCCGGGGCGTCTTCGAACTGTGGCCACGAAGCCAGGGATTCCGCTGGGCACGGCTGAGGCCGTTCGGGGACGCATCCGCGCGGGTGCTGTTCGGCGCACCACTCGACCCGGCCGCCGATGGGCCTGCCGGTGACGCCGCGGAACGCTACACCCGCCTGACCGCGCGACTGCGCGAGGCCGTCCTCGCCCTCTACGAACGGGCGAATACGCCCTAAGTCGCTGAGCCCGTTGGGCGCGGCCGGCACAGTGCCTGTGACGTGCGCGCGCAATCGCACACCTCGGCCATCGCGATCCGCGTCGAATCACGCGTCCGGACGTCAGTTCAGCTTGGCCGGATTCTTGTAGTCTCCCGGGCTGGCGGGCGGAAGCCGCACAGCGGCAGCCGCGCCGGGGGAGACCACCATGCGAGTGCTTCCATTCGAACGACACCAGCCGGCCCGACCGTCGAGCCAGCTGGCGTATGTCTGCGAGGGTGCCTTCCAGATGCGCAGGAGCCGAGTCCTACGCTTCCCACGGCAGTTCGGGCTTGCCGAAGTGCCCATAGTTGGTTGTCTGGCGGTAGAACGGGCGCAGGAGATTGAGCCGCTCCACGATTGCCCCGGGCCGGAAGTCGAAGGAGCGGACTAGCTCCACCGCCGCCCGCTCGTCACCCGTGCCGAAGGTGTCGACCTTGACGGAAACAGGCTGAGCCATCCCGATCGCGTAGGCCACCTGGATCTCGGCCTTCTTCGCGAGGCCGGCTTTCACAACCTGCCGGGCAACGAACCGGCAGAAATACGCGCCCGTCCGGTCGACCTTCGACGGATCCTTGCCGCTGAACGCCCCGCCGCCGTGCCGCCCCACGCCCCCGTAGGTGTCGACGATGATCTTCCGCCCCGTCACCCCGCAGTCGGCCGACGGCCCACCGTGCGTGAAACTGCCGGTCGGGTTCACGAGCACCTGGACGTCGGGGGTGAACCACGCGCCGAGTTCGCGGGGCGCGAGCGTCCGCGCGACGTACTCACGAATCCCGTCCTGCCCGATGGCCGGCGAGTGCTGCGTCGAGACGAGCACGTGAGACACGCGAACGGGCGTGTCGCCTTCGTAGACCACGGACACCTGTGACTTCGAGTCGGGCCGCAACCAGTCGACCTTCTTCTGCTTCCGGTCGGCCGTTAGGCCGCGCGTGAGGCGGTGCGCCAACAGCACCGGCAGCGGCATCAACTCCGGCGTCTCGTCGGTGGCGTAGCCGTACATCATCCCCTGGTCGCCCGCGCCCTGCTCGCCTTCCTTGTTCTTCTCTTTGGTCACGCCCTGGTCGATTTCCGACGACTGCCGGCTGATGCCGATGAAGAGGTGGAGCGTGTCCGCGCTGAACGGCTCGGCGGTATCCGTGTACCCGATCTCGGTGACGGCCTGGCGCACGAGGTCCTCGTAGTTGACGCGCCCCTTCGAGGAAATCTCGCCGCCGAGGATCACGAAGTTGTTCTTGCACATCACTTCGCAGGCGACGTGGCTGGTGGTGTCCTGCGAGAGGTAGGCGTCGAGAACCGAGTCGGCAATGTAGTCACAGACCTTGTCGGGATGCCCTTCCGACACGGACTCGGACGACACGGTGTACTGCAGAGGATCCATGAGTGCTGCTCCAGCGTCGGGGGCCGCCTCGCCGGCGTCACGCCCCTCGAAAAGCAAAATGGCTCGCTGACCTGATGTCGCGAGCCGCCCGCGACTTAGATAGATCAGCGACCCGTGACCGGGTCACGCGCGGCCCATCAAGTCGGGGAAATCGCCGCGCTCCCAACACAGTACTATGAAACTCCCGATTCCGGGGTGTCAAGGCCAAACTGGGACTGGTTCGCCGCCCCACGACTCCAGATTACAATGGTCTTCGGCGAGACGGAGCCCTCGCCCCGCACACATCCTCCGAGGTCAAATGAAGAACCGCCGCATCCTGTGGGTGATCGCCGTCGTCATCACGCTCGCGTCCGCCGTGTTTCAGCGCATGACCGGTCCCACGTATCCTGCCCGGGGGCACGTCTCCCTGGGCACCGAAGAGATCCGCCTGCGTCTCCCTCGCACGCACGGCGGCCCCGGCGACATGCCCGTCTCGATTGCCGTGGCCGACCGCGCGATCGACGGCGAAATCGGGTGGCGGCGTTTTCCGACGTCGGATCCCTGGCAACGCCTCCCGCTCGTGCGGAACGGTGATCGCCTCGAGGCCGCACTGCCCCACCAGCCGGTCGCTGGGAAGCTCGAGTACCAGGTGCACCTGAGGCGGGGCACGGACGCGGTGGTGTTCCCGGACCGGCCGGCGGTCGCGCGTTACCGCAACGACGTGCCCATTCAGATCCTGGTGCCGCACGTCGCGGCCATGTTCTTCTCGATGCTGTTTTCGACCGCGGCGGGGCTGAGCGCGTTCACACGCTCGATGCCACAGGCCCACCGCGAAGCCCGCATCAACGGCGTCCTGCTGTTCGTCGGCGGGTTCCTCCTCGGGCCCCTGATGCAGCAGATCGCTTTCGGCGACTGGTGGACGGGTATTCCGTTCGGCTGGGACCTGACCGATAACAAGACGCTCTTCGCCGCCGCCGCGTGGGCATTCGCGCTGTGGCGCATGCGGGGCGGCCGTGAGGCGCGCACTGAAATCATCGGCGCCGCGCTCGTCACGCTCGTCATCTTCGCCATTCCGCACAGCGTCTGGGGCTCGGAACTCCAATGGGATCAGATGCCCGCAGCCGGAACACGCTGACGCTGGCCCGTACGACCGGACGCATGCGCCGCCACGCGGCACGCCTGGTGATCGTCGCCGCGCTGGCCTGGGCGGGCATCGCCTCGCCAGCGGCGCAGAACGGGGCGTCTTCCCGCGACCTGGCCGCCGACGAGCGACTCGGCGGCCACACCCTCCAGCGCCACGTCGGATTGTCCGACGACGAACTGCGGGCACGCCTGGCCCGGCAACCCGGCATCTCCGCCGCCTCCACCTACACGGACCGCGCGACCGCGGAACGCGTGGTGGGCGAGACCATCGCGCGTGAGCGCACCCGCATCGCGCGGTGGCTGAACCGGACCGGGAACCGCCCGAACCTGACCTTGACCTACCGAAGCCCGGCGGCGATGCCTATCGGACGAACCGTCCGCCGAGGCGAATCTCGATCCGTCGCCTGCACCGAGGCGATTGTCGTGCTCCGGTGGGACGCCCGCCGGGAGTACTTTGTCCTCACCTCGTACCCGGAGCGCCGACGATGAGTCCGACCCAGAAGCGGCCGTCCTTTCGCACGCTGAGAACGTTCGCGCGGGGGTACCTGCACCAGGACTTCCTTGAGGAGTACGGCCACGTCCGCGGCGCGGCCGTGCAGTTCGGCCTGGATGCGGGGCCTGGAGCCGCCGAGCGACTCCAGGAGGACCTCGACCGCCTGCTGACGCTGAGCGCCGACTGGCCCCTCCCCCGTTTGAGGGCCTTCCTCACCGACACCCTCGGCGCGCAGTGGCATCTCGGCTCGAGGCGGGAATTGGCGGCGCTGGCCCGGGCGCTCGCGCCAACCGACGGGAGCGACCGCCCATGACAATCACGACCGGAACCCGGGCGCTGATTACCGGGGGCGCGTCCGGCATCGGCCGCGCCCTCGCCTTATCGTGTGCCGCCAGAGGGGCCCACGTGTATGTGGCGGACATCAACGGCGACGCCGCTGACGCGGCCGCGGCCGCCATCCGCGAGGCGGGCGGCCGCGCCACGCCCGTCGCCATGGACGTGAGCAACGCCGCCGACGTCAGGACCGCCCGCGAACGTATCCTCGCCGACGGCGGCCCCATCGACCTGCTCGTCAACAACGCCGGCATCGTGCACGGCGGGACGTTCTGCGACGTGACGCTCGACCGGCACCTCTCCACGTACCATGTCAACATCGTGGGACTCGTCACCGTGACCCACACGTTTCTGCCGGACCTTGTGACCCGACCGGACGCGCAGGTCGTCAACGTGGCCAGCGCGGCGGGTTTCGTCGGGCTGCCGTACGGTGCGACGTACGCCTCGAGCAAGTGGGCCGTGGTCGGGTTCTCCGAGTCGCTCCGCCTCGAACTTCGTCTGGCGCATCGCCACGTCGGGGTGACGTGCGTGTGTCCGAGTTTCGTCTCGACGGGCCTCTTCGAAGGCGCACGGCCTCCCCTGCTCACGCCGCCGCTCACGGCCGAACGTGTGGCGGCGCAGACGATTCGGGCCATCGAACGGCGGCGGGCGTTCGTGTTCACGCCGTTCATGGTGCGGATGACGCCGCGGCTTCGCGGGCTGCTGCCCCTGGCCGTGTTCGACTGGGTGGCCGGCGTCTTCGGGGTCAACACCAGCATGATGGCATGGCGCGGTCGCGCCTCGCGCCACTGACCGGTTCAGCCTCGCAGCGCCGACCAGAAGAGCGATGGAAGCCGCACCCAGGAGGGGTCGGCCTCGAACGACGTGAGTCTGCGGCCCACCTCCCGCAACGTCCGGTGATCGGCAAACCAGACCGGCGTCGGCCACAGGCGGAACGGGCCGCGAACCACCGATTTTTCTGGGCGGTCGAACAGAAACGCGTTGTGGACGGCGCCGATCCCCGATCCGATGTGCTCGGGTGTGTGCCCGGGATACGCCCCCCACGTCGTCGTGCCGATCCCGAAGACGACACCGCTCCAGAGGTTCGTCGCCACCGACCCGTAACGGAGCCCGGCCTCGGCCTCGCAGAGCGCCCTGGCGCAACGACGGGCGGTGCGGGGGTCCACCAGCAACATGCAGGACAACGTGCCTTCAATGCGCTGATTCGCGAACGGCACGGCGTTGGCGAGGAAACCGGCCGCGTCGTCGCCCTCGATCGTGGTCGTCGCCAGCACGCCGCAGAACGCTTCTTCCGTGAGGGCGTACTCGTCGGCTGCCGGGCTCACGTCGGGCAGCAACGTCCACGGCACGCCGCCCTCGCGTCGGGCTCCGACGACCTTCGCGCCGGGATATCGCGCCAGGAAGGTCGCGTATCGCTCGCAGGCTCCGGGATAGTACGCCAGCCTCGGTGCCGTGCTCGAGAGCACACGTTCCACCCGGTCGAGAAACACCTGCCGCTGGCGCCAGCCGCGCGCGAGTACGAGCACTTTTCCTGCCACGCAGTTGAAACTGGCGTTGTGCGCGACCGTGGCGGCCACGTGGCGGGCCTGGAACTCGAGTTCGGCGTCCGACCAGTCGCCGGGCACGACGAGGATGGGGGTCACGCAGCCGAGTTCCGCGGTGAACGGTTTGTCGAGACGAGGCGTGCCGGCCGCCTTTCGGGCCGCGCGTTCCTCCGGATCGCGTCCCCACATGATGGCGTCGTAGGTGGCCCGCGAACCGGTGAGATGAACCCGGCTCACGGCGGCGTGACGGCAGATGGCGTCCCCCAACGCGCCGTCGCCGGAGACAATCGCGAGGTAGCCGGCCTCGATGAGAGGCTGAAACGCGTGCTCGAAGACCGGCCGGAGGTACTCGTTGACGGGATTCAGTTTGAGCAGGACGACCAGATTCTCCGACGCCAGCATGTAGAGCGAGTCGAGCGGCGCGATCGACGACACGTTGCCCGCGCCGAGCACGGCGGCGATCCCCGCGGCGGCACCGCGCGGCGCGGCGCGATAGACGGACGCGCGTGTCGGCTCCACACCCGGCGCAAACCACACCTCGCCTTCGATGCCCAGGTACAACAGGCGATCGAGCCCCGTCGCCGGGAACACGCGAACGACCGCCCGTCCGCCGGGCCCCTCGCGAACCGGCAGCGCCGCGGGTTCCTCAAGCCGGTCCAGAGTGTCGGACGTCAGGCGGAAACCACGCAGTGTCGTCATCGGCCCGGCGAGCCACTCTTCCCCCGCGAGCGGAGACGCCGGATCGATCCCTTTCGCCCGCGCGCCGAGGGCCGCCCACTCGTCCGACACCTCGAGCAGCCGGGCCATGCACCGCCGGAACAGCGCGGCGCGTTCGACCGGCCCCAGGCGCGCCCAGGACACGCTGCCGCGGGCGAGACGCTCCAGTGCCCGGTCGACCGTGTCCGCCCCGTCCGCCATGGTCAGTCGTCCTCCCGGGGCTGGAGCACGTGAGACGACGAACCGAGCAATTCCGCGTCGAGAGTGAGCTGATCGGGCGGCGGGACCATGTCGACCGCCTGAATCCGCCGGGGCGTCTGATCGACGGGCCCCAGCGGTGCCAGGTCCTTCGCGCCTCTCACGCCCAGGTCCTTCAGCCTCCGTGCCGCCGGCAGGACCCGGCTTTCCAGCGATCCGATCGCCTGGTTATGGGCGTCGACGGCCTTCTGGAGCGCGGCGCGCATCGTGGCGAAGTGTTCGGTCATGGTGGCGAGGCGATCGAACAGTTCCCGGCCCTGCTCGCTGATCGCCTGGGCGTTTTCTTTCAGCCGTTCGGCACTCCATCCGTGGGCGACGGTCCGGAGCAACGCCAGCAGGGTGAACGGGCCGGCGACGAAGACCTTCACGCTGACGCCGTACTCGAACAGGGACGGGTCGTGCTGCACGGCGGCGCTGAAGAACGACTCGCCCGGCAGGAACAGGACCACGAAGTCCGGAGTGGACGCGAGCCGTGACCAGTACGCCTTCGCCCCGAGTTTCGAGACGTGGGCCCGGACCTGCGCGGCATGGTCCCGCAACCCGGCGATCCTCCCGGCCTCATCGGCCGCGCTGACCGCTTCGAGGTACGCGGTCACCGGCGCCTTGGCGTCGACGACCACCGTCCGCCCTCCCGGCAGCGTCACGATCAGGTCAGGGCGCAACGCGCCCTCGTCTCCCTGCAGCGTCTGCTGGGACGTGAAGTCGCAGTGTTCCTCCATGCCCGCGAGTTCCACCACGCGCTGCAGCTGCAGCTCGCCCCAGCGGCCCCGGACGTGAGGGGCTTGCAGGGCCTTGACGAGCCGGGAGGTCTCCGCCGACAACGACTGGCTGGCCGACGCCATGGCCGAGAGTTGTTCGCCGAGGGCCCCGCGTTCGTGCTGGCGCGCCTGCTCGACCGATGCCAGCGACGATTCGATCTTCTGGAGGGCGTCCCGCATGGGGGCGACCACGCCCCCGATCTCGGCCTGCCGGCGGTCGAGGTCGCCTTCGGCCTCCGACTTCAGAGTCGCGAACCGGGCCGTTGCCAGATCGAGGAACCGGGAACTGCTCACATCCAGGGCCCGGGCGGACAGCGCGTCGAAGGTCTCGGTCAGGCGCCGCTCCGCATCGCGGAAGGTCGCCACGCGCTCCTCGAACGCCTGCCGCTCCTTCGCCGCCTCGGTCTCGAGCCTGACCCTCGCCTCCCGCGCCTGCCCGAGTTCGGCCGCCAGGGCGCGCGCATCGCGTTCCGACGCCAGCAGGCGGCCCTGCAGGTCGGCCCACCTGGCCTCGGCATCCTTCGCGCGATCCGAGGCGGCCTGCCGCTCCCGCGCCAGATCGCCCTCGGCCCGCGCGAGCCGGCCGTCCGCCTCGGCCCTCGCCACCAAGGCCGCGGCGCTCGCCCGCCAGCGCGCTGCCGTCCAGCCGAGGAGGGCGCCGACGGCCAGCGCCCGGCCCGCGAGGGCCAGGAGATCGCTCGTCACAGTCATACGTCCTGCATCATGGACCGGGGCGGCGGCGGGGTCAAGGCCGCGGGGGTCATCCGCCTCGTATGAATGCATTGACATGCTCCGTATCAATACTTACACTCGGATCATGGCAGAGGGTTTCTACCTGATCAGCATGGCCGCCCGCGAGCTCGGCATGCACCCGCAGACGCTGCGCAAGTACGAACGGGTCGGCCTCGTCAAGCCGGCGCGCGTCATCGGCAGCATGCGGGTGTACTCGCGCAGCGAACTCGACCGGCTGCGCGTCATCAAGCACCTGGTGGACGAACTCGGCATCAACCTCGCCGGCGTCCAGCGCCTGCTCGAGGTCGCCGACGCGGTCCGGCGCCTGCAGCCCCTGGCCGACGAAGACGCCCTCGCGCGCCTCCACGGCCGTCGCCGCCTCGCGCGGGAACTGCACCGGCTGTCCGACCTGCTGGGACGCTGAACGGGGGACGCCATGGAATTCCAGGACTACTACGCGACGCTCGGCGTCAGCAAGACGGCCACCGACAAGGAACTCAAGCAGGCGTACCGCAAGCTGGCGCGGAAGCTCCATCCCGACGTCAACCCGGGCGACAAGTCTGCCGAGAACAAGTTCAAGGCGCTGAACGAAGCCTACGAGGTCCTCGGCGATCCCGAGAAGCGACGCAAGTACGACGAACTGGGCGCGAATTGGCGGCTCTACGAACAGGGGCCCCCGCCGGGCGGCGGCCCCTTCGGCCAGGGCCGGCCAGCGGCCGGCGCCGGCGGCTTCCGCACGATGTCCGAGGAGGACATGCGCGAGATGTTCGGCGACGCCAACCCGTTCTCGGACTTCTTTCAACAGTTCTTCGGCGGACCGTCGTCCGGTCAGGCCCGGCCCCGGCACGAACGCCAGAGCCGGGCCCGGCGGGGCCGCGACATCGAACACGACGTCGAACTGACGCTCGAAGAAGCATTCCAGGGCGCCACGCGCCACCTGTCGATCAAGCACGAGGGGCACAGCCGCACCGTCGACGTCCGCATCCCGCCGGGGGTGGCCGAGGGCTCGCGAGTCCGGGTGCCGGGCGAAGGCGGACACGGCTCGTCCGCCGGGGACCTGTACCTGCGGATCCACGTCTTGCCGAACGGGCGGTTCGAACGCAAGGCCAGGGACCTCTACACGAAAGTCGGCATTCCCGTGACCATTGCCGTGCTCGGCGGCGAAGCGGAGGTCCCCGGCATCGACGGGCACCTCCTCCGCCTGAAGGTCCCGGCCACGACGCAGAACGGGCAGGTCTTCAGGCTGAAAGGGCATGGCATGCCTGCGGCCGGCAAGGCTGACGACCGGGGAGACCTGTACGTCACCGTCGACGTGCGGATGCCGAAACACCTGTCGTCGGATCAGAAGCGACTGTACGAAGAGCTGGCCCGGCTGGACAGCGCCGCGGCCTCGAGGCAGGCATCGTCATGAATCTGAACCAGTACACGGAGAAAGCCCAGGAAGCCATCGTGGCGGCGCAGCAGGCCGCCGAACACGCGGGGCACCCCCAGGTCGAACCCGAGCACCTGCTGGCCGCGCTGCTGGCGCAGCCGCAGGGTGTCGTGCCGGAAGTCCTGCGCAAAGCGGGTGTCGACCCCGCGGAACTCTCGTCGGCCGTGCAGGCAGAAACGTCGCGATTGCCGCGGGCCCAGGGCGGAGCCGCGCCGGGCGCCTCCCCGCGGTTGCGCGGCATTCTGACGGCCGCGCAGGGTGAAGCGGCGCAGATGAAAGACGACTTCGTCAGCACGGAACACCTGTTGCTGGCCCTCGCCTCGGAACAGGGGCGCAGCGAGGCGGTCCGCCTCCTGTCGGCCAGGCAGGTCACACGGGACCGCGTCCTCGCCGCCCTCGTCGCGATCCGCGGTTCGCAACGCGTCACCGATCAGGCGCCCGAAGGCAAGTACCAGGCCCTCGAGCGATACAGCCGCGACCTGACGGCGCTGGCGCGCAAGGGTTCGCTGGACCCGGTCATCGGCCGAGACGAAGAGATCAGGCGCGTGATCCAGGTGTTGTCGCGCCGCACCAAGAACAACCCCGTCCTGATCGGCGAACCCGGCGTCGGCAAGACCGCCATCGTCGAAGGCCTGGCGCAGCGCATCGTGCGCGGTGATGTCCCCGAAGGCCTGAAGCACAAACGCGTGGTCGGTCTCGACATGGGCGCGCTCATCGCCGGCGCCAAGTACCGCGGCGAGTTCGAGGAACGCCTGAAGGCCGTCCTCAAGGAGGTCACCGACGCGCAGGGGCAGATCGTCCTGTTCATCGACGAACTGCACACCGTCGTCGGCGCCGGCGCGGCCGAAGGCGCGGTGGACGCGGCCAACATGCTCAAGCCGATGCTGGCCCGCGGGGAACTCCACACGATTGGCGCGACGACCCTCGATGAGTACCGGAAACACATCGAGAAGGACGCGGCGCTCGAACGCCGTTTTCAGCCGGTCGTGGTCGGCCAGCCGAGCGTCGAAGACACCATCAGTATCCTGCGCGGGCTGCGCGAGCGGTACGAGATCCATCACGGCGTGCGTCTCAAGGACACGGCCCTCGTCGCCGCCGCCGTGCTCTCCCACCGCTACATTGCCGATCGTTTCCTGCCCGACAAGGCCATCGACCTCGTGGATGAAGCCGCGTCCAAGCTGCGCATGGAGATCGATTCGATGCCCGTCGAGCTCGACGAAGTCGAACGGCGGCTGATGCAGGCCGAGATCGAAGCGCAGGCCCTGCGCAAGGAGACGGACCCGGCCTCCCGGGAACGCCTCGCGAAACGCGAACGGGAGATGGACACGCTCAAGGCCGAGCGCGATCGGCTGCGATCGCACTGGCAGCGCGAGAAGGACGTCATCCAGGCGTCCCGGCAGATCAAGGAGGAGCTCGACCAGGCGAGGCACGCCGTCGAGTCGGCGACCCGATCGGGCGACTACGCGGGCGCGTCCGAATGGCAGTACGGGCGGATTCCGTCCCTCGAGCGGCAGCTGGCCGACAACGCGGAGGCGCTTGCCGACCTCCAGCGGGACACACGGATGCTGAAAGAGGATGTCGACGAAGAAGACATTGCCGAGGTCGTCAGCAAGTGGACCGGCGTCCCCGTCACGAAGCTGATGGAAGGCGAAGTACAGAAGCTCGTCAAGATGGAAGCGCGACTGCACGAACGGGTCATCGGCCAGGACGAGGCCATCCAGGCGGTCTCCAACGCGATTCGCCGCGCCAGGGCCGGCCTGCAGGACCCGCGGCGGCCGCTCGGCAGCTTCCTCTTCCTCGGTCCGACCGGTGTGGGCAAGACGGAGCTCGCGCGTGCGCTGGCCGAGTTCCTGTTCGATGACGAGCAGGCCATGATCCGCATCGACATGTCGGAGTACCAGGAGAAGCACACGGTGTCCCGCCTCGTCGGCGCGCCTCCCGGATACATCGGCTACGACGAAGCGGGGCAGCTGACCGAAGCGGTCCGGCGACGGCCGTACGCCGTCGTGCTGTTCGACGAAGTCGAGAAGGCGCACGTGGACGTGCTCAACCTGCTGCTCCAGCTGCTCGACGATGGGCGGCTGACGGACGCCAAGGGGCGCGTGGTGGATTTCAAGAACAGCGTGGTCATCATGACGTCGAACCTGGGCAGCCAGTTCATCGCCGAGCGGGCGGCGGAAGGCGGCGACATCGACGGCGACACGGAACGGCTGGTGCTCGGGGCGCTCCGGGCGCACTTCAAGCCGGAGTTCCTGAACCGCATTGACGAGGTGCTGTTCTTCCACGCGCTGCGGCGGGAACACCTGCGACAGATCGTCGACATCCAGGTGAACGCGCTGCTGGCACGGCTCGGCGGCCGCAAGATGACGCTCGACCTCACGGACAAGGCCCGCAACCTGCTCGTGGACGAAGGGTACGACGCGACCTACGGCGCACGGCCGCTCAAGCGGACGATCCAGCGCAAGCTGCTCGACCCCCTGGCGATGCACCTGCTCGAAGGGCGTTTCGCCGACGGGGACACGATTGTCGTCACCGCGGCCGGGTCGGACCTGTCGTTCGAACGCGCCTGATGGCACCGAGGCGCGCGGGGTCCGGCGCGGGCCGGTCCCCGCGCCGTCGCTCCCGCCTCCCCGTTGACGGCCCCGCACCTAAGGGATAGCATTCCAACCTATCAATCAGCGATCCGGGCGGGCGCGATCCGCCCGCGTCTGTCAGCGTGTCAGTGCCATCGCGACGGAGGTTCCATGCGTCGGAGATCACTCAGTGCGGCCGTGCTATGCGTCTTGCTTCTCCCCGGTCTGGCGGCAGCCCAGCAGACGGGTGTCGTCACGGGCAAGGTGGTCGGTACCGATAACCTGCCCATTCCCGGTGTGACGGTCGAGGCGCGCTCATCCGTACTCCCCACGCCTCGAGTCACGACGACCGGGACGATTGGGGACTACCGGCTGCCGGCCCTGCCACCCGGCGACTACACCCTGACGTTCGAGCTGTCAGGCATGGCCACCGTCACCCGCGAAGCGAGGGTGCAGCTCGGCCTGGATACCACGGTGAACATCACGATGGCCGTCGGCGGCGTCACCGAGACCGTCGAAGTTCGCGGCCAGTTCACGCCGGCCATCGAGAAGGACTCGACGGCGATCAAGAGCGGCGTGTCCTCCGATACGATCCAGGCGCTCCCGGTCGGCCAGGAGTACCGCGATCTCCTGAAGCTGATCCCCGGCGTGGCCGTGACGCAGGACTCGACCCGAGGCCAGAACGCCGGCGGCTCGGGCCAGGACAACGTGTACAAGTTCGACGGCGTCAACGTGACCCTGCCGCTGTTCGGCACGCTGTCCGCCGAACCGGCGTCCTACGACATCGCCGAAGTCACCACCATCAAGGGCGGGGCGAAAGCCGTCGACTTCGTGCGGGCCGCCGGATTCTCGGTCGACACGATCAGCAAGTCCGGCACGAGCCGCTACTCGGGCCAGGTGAGCTTCCAGTATCAGAGCGCGGACATGGCCGCGGCGGTCCAGAGCGGCAGCGCCTCGAAGTACAACCGGACGCTGAGCTGGCTCAACGCGGGCCTCGGCGGGCCGATTCTGAAGAACAAGCTCTACTTCTACGGGTCCTACTACCGGCCCGAGCAGCAGCGAGACAACCGTTCGAACCTGTACGGCGAGCTGCCCGACTACAACAGCACGCGGAATGAAGGTTTCGGCAAGCTGACCTTCACGCCAATCAGCCAGGTCCTGCTGAACGCCAGCTATCGTTACTCG
>CAZJRM010000082.1:0-20536 GCA_964547975.1 uncultured Vicinamibacterales bacterium
TCCACCGGGATGTCGAAGAACCCCTGGATCTGCGCCTTGTGCAGGTCCATCGTCAACACGCGATTGGTCCCCGCAGCCGACAGGATGTTGGCGACGAGCTTCGCCGAAATCGGCACCCGCGGCTTGTCCTTGCGGTCCTGACGCGCGTAGCCGTAGTACGGCACGACCGCCGTGATCCGCGCCGCCGACGACCGGCGAAACGCGTCGACCATGACCAGCATCTCCATGATGTGCTGGTCGGTCGGCGGAGACGTCGGCTGCACCACGAACACGTCGGTGCCTCGGATGTTCTCGTCGATCTGAAACGACACTTCCGAGTCGGGGAATCGACGCAACTTCGCCTGGCCCACAGGGACCCCGAGGAAGTCCGCGATTTCCTTCGTCAGGCCCGGATGAGCGCTACCCGAAAAGATCTTCATCTCGGCGGAGCCTCGTCGCATCAGTGACCAATCCCTCGCTCGTCGAACTGGCTGGGGCGGAAGGATTCGAACCTTCGGATGCGGGATTCAAAGTCCCGTGCCTTACCAGCTTGGCGACGCCCCAATCTCCCGAAACCACCCCCGTGCGGACGCCGCGACACGGCCGGTTCGCGCCAGACCCCCGTCGCCTCCCGGACCGTCGTACTGCCCGGTGTGCCTTCCGTCGCAACCTGCTGAAAAGGGAAGCGCCGCCAAGGCATGGCGCGGCGTCAATGACGCAAACAGAAAGTGTATCCGATGCCCCGCACTTCCGGCAAGTGGAACGACCCCGGCCCGAGCCGGAGGGGTCAGCCGCGCCCCAGTCCGAGCAGTCGCCGGCACGCCCGCCGGTCCACCGTCCTCGTCACCGTCGCCCAGGCGCCCAGGCCCGCCGCCGCGTGCGCCGCCCTCCGCGCCCGGGACTCGGACGTGAACAGGCCGAAGACCGCGGATCCGCTGCCCGTCATCGCGGCCGCCTCGGCCCCCTGCTCCGCCAGCAGGCCCGCCAGGTCGCGAATGGCCGGGTGCCGACGCACGACCGGAGATTCCAGATCGTTCTCGATCGCCAGACACCGGCTGGGCCACGCCTCGAATGTCGGCGCCGAGTTCGGAGCCCGCCCGACGGCGCGCCCGCCCCCCCCGTCGGCATCGAACCACCCGTACGCCTCCGCCGTCGACACACCAAAGGGCGGGCACACCAGAACGACCCAGCGCGGGGCGACGTCGTCGAGCGGGTACACCTCGTCGCCGCGTCCAAGCCCGAGCGCCGTGCCGCCCGTCAGGAAGTACGGGACGTCCGCGCCAAGGTCGGACCCGAGCGCCGCCAGCCCCGACACCGGGAGACCGGCGCGCCAGAGACGGTTGAGGCCCGCGAGCGTCGCTGCCGCGTCGGCGCTGCCTCCGCCGAGGCCGGCGGCGGTGGGAATCTGCTTCACGATCGACACGGTGCAGCCCCGGAGTTCGCCGCCGCGTCCCAGATGGCGCCACAAGGCTCGCGCCGCCTTCCAGGCGAGATTCCGCTCATCGGTCGGCACCGACGTGTCATCGCAGACGACGCGGAACGCCCCGCGGGACGGCGCGCAGGTCACCACGTCGTGGAGCGCCAGCGACTGAAACACGGTGTCGAGGGGATGGTAGCCGTCGGCCTGACGCGCACCGACACGAAGCCGCAGGTTGATCTTGGCGAACGCGCGAACACGAACAGTGGACTGGCTCATGGATTCCTCCGGGGGTTCGCCGGCTGGTCGGCCAGCGGGCCTCGGCCGCGCAGTTCATCGAGCGTCATCGGGCGCGTCTCCGGGGGAAGGACGACCTCGAACGCCGCCGGCGGAAGTGTGACGTTGACCTCTCGTTGCGAGACTCGCAGCGTGAGGTCCGTGTCGTGGGCACCGGCGCCGCCCGCCTCGCGTTCCCGCAGGCGCACGACGCCAGGGAACCCGGCGGAGAACTCGGCGTACTCCACCGTCCACGACGGCTCGCCGGCCGACCGGGACTGGCCCGCGACCAGCCGCCACCCGCCGTCCTGGCGGCGCAGGTATGCCGTCGCCCCTTCTCCAAGGTCCGCGGACAACCATCCCGCGGAGTTCCGCGCCACCGTGACGGCCGCAGGCCTCGCCACGAGGCACCCGGCCAGCAGCCCGAGCAGGTCGTCCGCCGTCCGCCTGAGCCCGGTCAACGCTTCGAGGACCGCCGGCACGGACTCGCCTTCGACCGCTCTCCGCTCGCGCGGCAGCCACAGGACCGTTCGGGCGCCGTCGGCGGCCAGGACGAACGCCGGCGCGCCAAACGGCGCCACGCCTTCGATCCGGAGATGGCCCGGGCGTTCGAGCCCGGCGACGAGGCGCCCGCGGACTCGCGCCCCGGCCGAGCGGCCGGTCACGGACAGTTCCGCGGTGAAGGTCCGCGCCCCCGCGCATGAAGCGGTGGCCTCGGCCATGGCGTCGGCGGACTCGGCCGACGGGGTCCACGGCCCCTCGGGGAGCCTCATCGTCGCCGGCGCGCACGCGATCACGGCCGTCGCCGACGCGGCAGCGACCGCAAGCACGACGGAACGCAAGTGGTGGCGCACGGGTCGTCAGGGCCGCGGCAGGCGGTCGGTCGCCTTGCGGATCTTCCGCTCGATCGCCCCCCGGTCGATGCCGTCGCCGTCACCGGCCAGCGCCTGCTTCCAGGCGCTGACCGCCTCGGAGGCACGGCCCCGGCGAGCCAGGAGGTCGCCCCAGTGTTCCTGCACGACCGAATCGGCAGGCAGTTGCGCCGCCGCCACCCGCAGGTGTTTCTCCGCGTCGTCCAGTCTGCCGAGCTTGAAACACGCCCACCCGAGGCTGTCGAGGTACGCCCCGTTGTGCGGGTCGAGCTCGACGGCCCTGGTGATGAGCGTGACGGCTTCCTCCAGCCGCTCGCCCCGCTCGACCAGCGTGTAGCCGAGGTAGTTCAGTGCCGCGGCGTGTTCGGGATCCTTCACGAGGACGGCCCGAAACACGCGCTCGGCCTCGGCGGTCTGCTTCTGGCGTTCGAGCATCGCGCCGTACTGGAACTGGAGGTCGAGATCGTCGGGATACCGGGCCAGCGCCTGCTTCAGCACCGCGGCGCTCTCGGCGTAGCGGCGTGCCGACGCGTAGTATTCACCGAGCGTCTGCCACGCGTCGGAAGAGGCACCCGGACCGTCGACGAGCGCGCGCAGGAGCGCCACGCCGTCGTCGAACCTGCCCTGGCCTCGCCGCGCATCGGCTTCGACCCGAAGGAAGCGCAGGTCGGCCGGCGCCTTCGCCCGTCTCGGACCAACGACCGCGAGCGCCTTGTCGAACTGCTTCGCTTCGACGAGCGCCTGGCCGAGGTAGGACGCGAGACTCGCATCGTCCGGCGTTGCCGCGAGCGCGCGCTCGAACGCGCCAATCGACTCGTCCACCCGCCGGGTCTGCAGGTACGCGAACCCGAGGTGCGTCAGCAACAGCGCGCGATCGGCCTTTCGCGTCTCCGGGATCTTGTCGACGGCCGGCGCCACCGCCGCGATGATCCCCGCGTAGTCGCGACGCTCGCCAAGCACCTGGGCCAGCAGGTGCGGCCCGGACACGCCGGTCGGCGAGAGCACCGTCAGGCGCCGGGCCGTCGCCTCGGCGCCGTCGAGATCTCCCGATTCGCGTTGGGCGCGGCAGAGCAGGTACAGGGGCCACGCCGCGCCGGGCGTCACCTTCGTGACGTCGGTCAGCAGGTCACGCGCACGGATCACCTGTTCGCGCCCTCCCAGGTTGAGCAGCGCCAGCGCCCAGTGCGTCTTGAGGTCGGTGTCGCGCGGGCGACGGGCCGACGCCTTCGCGTAAGCCTGTTCGGCCTCCGCCCACTGTTCGTTCTTCTCGTAGGCCTCGCCGAGCGCGCCGAAGAAGTTGGGATCGCGTTCCGACGCGTCGGCGAGCAGCCGAATCGCCGCCTCGGTCTTGCCCGCGGTCGTGTAGGCATCCGCGAGCATGGCGATGGCCTGGGTGAAGCCGGGTTCGTCGATGGTGACCTTCTGCAGGAGCGGAATGGCCTTGTCGAGGTCGCGCACCTGGACGTAGAGCCGACCCAGCGAAAGCCGAATTCCCGTCGCGGTGTCGATGTCGGCGGTCTTGAGCGCTCGCTCCAGGAATACGATGGCGGTCCTCGCGGCCCGCTGCGCCTCGGGCGTCGCCGCGGCGGCGTCGTCATCGCTGCGCGCGTCTTCGGCGGCAAGCATCCCCAGGATGCGGTTGACCTCGCTGTTGTCGGGATCGGCCTTGGCGCCAGCTTCCGCCGCGGCCCGGGCCTCGGCAATCTGTCCCTGCCGGGCGTACAGCGTCGCCAACTCGGCCTGGATTTCCGCGGATTCGGGATCGAGGTCGAGCGCGCGGCGGAACGCCTTGACGGCCGCCTCCGTGTCCCCCGAGTCTTCGAGACGACGCCCGGCCATGAACTGGTAGTACGCCTCGTCGCGGGCGTCCGGGGCGGGCCGGGCGGCGGGACGCGCCATCTCGGCGGCGGGCCGCTGCGGAACCGGAGCCTGCGGCAGGGCTGCCGCAGGCGACGAGAGGACCACGGCGAAGATCAGGTGAGTCACCCGTCGATTGTTCCACAAACAGCCACGCCTGTCAGCGGGAGCCGGCGCGACCTCTGCTATAGTGGCGATGAAGACGGAGGAGTCGAACCGATGGCCGTCAGTGCGGAACTGCTCGAGATCCTGGTGTGCCCGGCATGCAAGACCGAGCCGGTCACGCTCGTCCACAACGATACCGGGTTGAAGTGCGCGAAATGCCGCCGGGTCTACCCGATCAAGGACGACATCCCGGTCATGCTGATCGACGAAGCGACCATCGACGGCGAGACGCCCGCGTCGTGACACGGTGCCCCGGTCGATCCTGTTGATCCGCCTGCGCCTGATTGGCGACGTCGTCCTGACGACGCCGGCCATCAGGGCCATTCGTCGTGCCTGCCCGGATGCCCGCCTGGATTACCTGGTCGAATCACACGCGTCGGCGGCGGTGACCGGGAATCCGCATCTCGATCACGTCATCGTGGCGCCGCTCGTCGGCGGTCTCGAACGCTGGCGGGTGGACGCGGGCCTGGCGCGCCGCCTGCGGCGCGCGCGTTACGACACGGTCATCGATTTTCACGGCGGCCCCCGCAGTTCCCTGCTGGCCCTGGCCACCGGCGCGCCCCGTCGGATCGGATACGACGTCAAGGGGCGCAGCTGGATGTACACCGACACGGTGCACCGTCCCCGCGGGCACCGGGAGCGGCACTCGGTCGAGAACCAGTGGGACTTGCTCGACCGCTTCGAGCCGCCGCTGCCGCGCCCCACCGCCGACACCGATCCGGTCGAGATGGCGGACGATCCCGCGGCCACCGCCAGGGTGGAACACCGTCTGGCCGGACTGGGCATCGATCCGCACGGCGACCTGGTCGTGGTGCACGTCGGGGCTGGCAACGAGTTCCGGCGGTGGCCCGAAGGCGCGTTCGCCGAGGTCGTGGGCGCGTTGCACGCGCGGTCGGCCGATCGGCGTATCATCCTCACGACGGGGCCCGCCCAGGCGCCCACCGCGGATGCCATCAGGCGCCTCGCCGTCGCGGCGGGAGTCCCGGCCAGCGTCGTCGTCGTCTTGTGCGATCTCGATCTGGCTGAACTGCGAAGCCTCATCGGTCTGGCCCGGTTGTTCGTGGGCGGTGACAGCGGTCCGGCGCACATCGCGTCGACGACGGCGGTGCCGATGGTCGTCATCTTCGGGCCGACGACGCCCGGCGTGTGGGGGCCGTGGCGGCCGCGGGATCTGGTGACGGAATACGTGGACGTCGGCGCCCTGCCGTGCCGCCCGTGCACGCAGCGCCGTTGCGAACCCGGTGACTTCCGGTGCCTGCGCGGGCTCACGCCCGAGCAGGTCACGACCGCCGCCGACCGGGCGCTGGCCCGCGAGGCGGTACGGAGACGACAGGCATGACCCGAGCCCGGCTGGAACAGATCGCCACGTGGTCGTTGTACGGCTGCGCCGCCACGGTGCAGGTGTCGATTGCCGCGGCGGAGATCTGCTTCGGGGTCGCGGCGCTCGCGTGGCTGACGGCCATCGTCACCGGAGCAGCCCGGTTCGAAGCACCGTCGTTCTTCCGGCCGCTGGCCTTGTACGCCGCGCTGACGCTGGTCTCGTCGGCCTTCTCGGTGAACCCGTCCGCCAGCCTGTACGACTCGCGGCAGTTGCTGCTCTTCCTGATGGTGCCGGTCGTCTACACGTTCGCGCGGCGATCGGTCGGACGGACGCTGGGCCTCATCCTCATCACGGTCGGAGCGGCCAGCGCGATCGTCGGTATCGTCCAGTACGGGGTCCTGCACTACGACCACCTCGGCCAGCGTCCGCAGGGCGCGATGGGCCACTACATGACGTATTCCGGGCTGCTGATGCTCGTCACCACGCTCGTCGTGGCGCGCATCCTGTTCGTGCGCCGGGACCGTGTGTGGCCATCGGTGGTGCTGCCGGCGCTGCTCGTGGCGCTGGTCTTGACCTTCACGCGCAGCGCGTGGGTCGGCGCCTGTGCGGCCATGGCCCTGCTGCTCGTGCTGAAGGACTTCCGCCTGGTGGGCGCGTTGCCGATCGTCGTGGCGCTGTTCTTCGCGGCCGCGCCGCCACAGGTCACCCAGCGTTTCTATTCCATGTTCGACCTGCACGACCCGACCAACCGCGATCGGATCGCGATGCTGCGCGAGGGCGTGCGGATGATCGGCGCCGATCCGCTGACCGGGATGGGACCGAACATGGTCGAACAGGTCTACGTGCGGTACCGCGACACGGGTGCCGTCGAACGGCTGAACCCGCACCTGCACAACGTGCCGATGCAGATCGCGGCCGAGCGCGGCCTGCCGGCGCTTGGCGTCTGGCTGTGGTTTGTCGGGTCGGCGGCCCTCGGCGCCTGGACCGCGTTCCGCCAGGGGCGGCATCGCTTCCTGGCGGCCGGGGCGCTCGGCGCCATCGCCGCGATGCTCGGCGCCGGGTTCTTCGAACACAACTTCGGCGATTCCGAGTTCCTGATGCTCTTCCTGATGATTGTCACGTTGCCCTTCGCCGCCGATCAGCCGGCGTCCCCCGAAGCGGCGGCACCACGCGGAGGCATCCCTTCGTGACTCCCTCGCCCGGCTTCGACCTGGACGGCGCCCGCCGCGCCGTGGCCGCGTTCCCGCACGTCTCCGTCCTCGTGGTCGGCGACGTCATGCTGGACCAGTTCATCGTGGGCCGCGTTCACCGGATCTCCCCCGAGGCCCCCGTCCCGGTCGTCGAGCACGATCATGACGAGTATCGGATCGGCGGCGCCGGCAACGTGGCGAACAACGCGGTGGCGCTCGGCGCGCGGGTCCAACTCGTCGGGCTCGTCGGGGCCGATGCATCCCGGGATCGGCTTCGGACCGAGTTCGCGGCGCGCGGCATCGGGGCGGACGGGCTCGTGGTCGATCCGGCCAGGCCCACGACCACCAAGCAGCGCATCGTCACGACGCGCAACCAGCAGGTGGCGCGCGTCGACTACGAATCGGACACGGAAGCGTCGGGCGCCGTCGAAGACGCGCTGCTGGCCGCGATCGACCGGCATCTCGGCGACGCGAACGTCGTGATCGTGTCGGACTACCTCAAGGGCGCGGTCACCCGCGGGCTGGTGACCCGGCTCGCGGACCGCGCCAGGACCCGATCGGTGCCGGTCCTGGTCGACCCGAAGATCCCGCACCTCGACTACTACCGCGGCACGACCATCGTCACGCCCAACCATCACGAAGCCGAAGTGGCCACACACCTGCGAATCCGGACCGACGAGGACGCCGAACGCGCCGGACACGTGTTCCTGGATCGCGCAGGCTGCGGAAGCGTCCTCATCACGCGCGGTGAACACGGCATGTCGCTGGTCGGGCCCGGCGGCACGGCGCACTTCCCTGCCGTCGCGCGGGAGGTGGCGGACGTAACCGGTGCCGGCGACACCGTCATTTCGACGCTCGCGCTCGCGCTGGCGAGCGGCGCCGATGCCGCGACCGCCGCGCAACTGGCGAACTACGCGGCGGGCATCGTGGTCGGACACTTCGGCCCGGCGACGGTGTCGCCGGACGAACTGCTTTCGGGGCTCGGGAACTAGCGGGCCCAGGGGCTTCCGGCATCGGGCTTCGGGCTTCGGGCTTCGGGCTTCAGCCGCCGCCTGTCAGAGCAGGGCGGCCGTTCCCGACCACAGCTGGTACAGCCCAAACCCGGCCAACGCGAACGCCGATACGCCGATCAGGCGTCGTGCCACCGTCGGGCCGAAGGCGTGCGCTGCCGACACTGCCACGACGAGGCCCGCCGCGACCGCCACCATGGCCGAGTAGAACGCCGCGGCAAACGCGACCCCGTGAGACGGTGTCTGGCGCCACGCGTCGAGCAGTACCGGTCCGAGGACGAGCGCCCACGCGATGTAGGGATTCGGATTGAGCAGGTTGACCATCGCGGCCTTGAGCACCGTGTGGTGCACCGGCGCGGCGGCTGCCGGAGCCGCCGGCGCGTAGTGCCGCCACGTCCGGAACGCGCCCCGCGCCAGGTACAACACGAACACGCCGCCGACGACCTGCAGCGCGTGAATCATCAGGGGCGACACCTGCGTGAGGACGAGCAGCACGACGGTGACGACGGGAATGTCGCTCAGGATCGGCGCGAACGCGACTGGAATCGTCCGGCGCCAGCCGTGCGCGAGCGCTTCGGACACGAGGTAGGCCTGAAACTGGCCGGGTTGCACGGCAGCGGCGAACCCGTAGGTGGCCCCGAGCGCCAGGTAGGTCAGCAATGCGGTCCTCGTTCCTACCTGAAGCAACCGCGGAGTCCGGTCCCGATCGCGCGTTGCGCGACCAGCGCGTTATCGGTGGCGATCATGACCACGCCGGCCCGCACGAGATCGCCGTATTCGGACGGGTTCCCGTCCGCGAGGTAGACGTCATCGAGGCGCGTGCCTGGGCGGCCGAGGGTCCCGAAGATCGGCTCGATCCCGGCGGCGCGCATGGCGGCAAACGGCCGGCGCTCCGGGTCCCGCGTGCCGCTCCATCCGAGCATCCGGGCCGGTGGCAACACGGCCACGGCGGCCTGGACGTCCTCGGGTTGCTCCATCGTGACCGAGATCACGAGCGTCGGATCGAGCTGATGCACGCGCTGCGCATCGGCGAGCGTATACGTCACCACGAGCACGCGGTCCTGCATCCCTGCGGCGCGCACCGCCTCGACGACCGCCGAAAACGCCGTCGTGCGCTTGACGTCGAGTTCGAAATGGGCGCCGGTCTTCCGGCCCCACGCCAGCACGGACGCGAACGACGGCACGCCGTCGTTCGTCACCGTGCCGTCGGGACGCGTGATCCGCAGCGCCTGGATCTCGGCCCACGTCCGATCGGCCACGGCGCCCGTGCCCGTCGTCGTACGGTCGAGCGTGTCGTCGTGCATCAGGACGAGTACCCCATCCTTCGTGGTCGCGACGTCGATCTCGAGAAACGTGATTCCCGCAGCCAGGCTCGCGGAGAAGCTCGACATCGCATTTTCGGCGAAGGTCTGATCGGGCTGGCCCCGGTGCGCGGCGATCACCGCGGCGTGGCGGTCGCGAAGGCAGTCGAGGCGCTGTCCAAGATCGGCGGGCTGGCGCGGCTGCAGCGCGCACGCCGATGCCACCGCCGCCAGCCACAACAGGGAGACGCGCAGGCACCGCACCATGGGCACGCTCACGCCTGCCGCGGCAGGACGCCCAGCCACGCCTGCGCCTCGTCGAAGTCACGGAACACCCGTGTCTGCTTCGGCAGAAAGCTCTCGGTCATCAGCTCGTACATGCGGGCGAGGCCGAACGACGCCGGCGAGGACGCCACCATCGCGAGGCCGGGCAGCACCTCCGACCGATGGGGCTCCACCGGTCCGGTGAACAGCGCGCCGAGCTCACGCAGGCCGTCCGGCGTCAGTTCGAGCGCCTCGACACCGCGCAGGTCGGCGAGGTCGTGTGCGAGCGGCACGAAATCCGGGCCCGCGATGAGGTCACGGTAGGCCTCGAGCAGGATCGGGTCGGTGATGATGCCCGCGTAGGTGGCCGTACGCACCCCTGTCGCGGGATCGTAGGAGAACCGGATCGAACCAGTGGCCATGGAGCCTCCATGGTGGTGCCGCAAGCCGCGAGCCGCGGCCCTCATCAATGCCTGAAATGCCTTCTCCGCGCGAACACCATCGCCATGCCGTGTTCGTTGGCCGCCTCGATCACTTCGGCATCCCGTACCGAACCGCCCGGCTGCACCACGGCCGTCGCGCCCGCCTTCGCCACGGCGTCGAGGCCGTCGCGGAACGGGAAGAACGCGTCCGATGCCGCCGCCGAGCCGGTCAGCGACACGCCCTGGCCCGCAGCTTTCATCACCGCCACGTTCACGGCATCCACCCGGCTCATCTGCCCGGCGCCCACGGCCAGCGTCCGGTCGGGCCCCGTGAAGATGACGGTGTTGGACTTCACGTGCGCGCACACGCGCCATGCGAACCGCAGCGCCTGCCATTCGGCGTCCGTCGGCAGCCGCCTGGTCACGACCTCGAGGCCGCCGTCGCCCGTCCACGCGTGCCGCGCCTCGGCGACGCGGTCCGCCTGCTGCACGAGCAGTCCACCCAGCGCGGACCGCACGTCGTTGACCACGCGCGTGGCCGCCTCCGCGGTGAAGAACTCCGGCGCGATGACCACGCGCAGGTTCTTCTTCGTCGCCAGCACCGCCAGCGCGGCGTCCGTGACCGACGGCGCGATCACCGCCTCGATGAACGTCGACGCGATCGCCGTCGCCGTCTCTTCGTCGATCTCTCGGTTGCAGCCGACGATCCCGCCGAACGCCGACAGCGGATCCGCTTCGCGCGCCCTGACATACGCATCGACCAGCGACACGCCGGTGGCCGCGCCGCACGGATTCGTGTGCTTGATGACGACCGAGGCCGGCTCGGTGAACTCCGTGACGATGCGGCACGCCGCGTCGACGTCGAGCAGGTTGGTAAACGACAGTTCCTTGCCCTGCAGCACCTGCGGCACGGCGCCGCCCTCCGACGGCACGTACCACGCCGCTGCCTGGTGCGGGTTCTCGCCGTAACGCAGCGTCCGCAGGCGCACCGACGGGAAGAGGATCCGCGCGGGCATCGGGTCCGGCGCGCCCGCGCGCGCGTAGTCTTCGCCCTGCACCGATACGGTCTCGAGTTCACTCGCGATGGCCGCGTCGTACGCCGCGGTGTGGGCGAACGCCTTGCGCATCAGGTCGAGGCGCAGTTCGCGCGACGGCCCGCCCGCCTGATCGAGCGCGTGCAGCACGCGCGTGTAGTCCGACGCGGACACCACGACAAGCACGTCGCCAAAGTTCTTGGCCGCCGCCCGGATCAGCGACGGCCCGCCGATGTCGATGTTCTCGACCACGTGATCGAACGGCGCCGACCGGTCGGCCGCGGTTTCGCGGAACGGGTAGAGGTTCACGCACACCAGGTCGATCGTCTGGATGCCGAACCGGTCGAGCGACGCCTGGTCGCCCGCGTGGGACCGCCGCGCCAGGACGCCGCCGAAGATGTACGGGTGCAGCGTCTTCACGCGCCCGTCCATCATCTCGGGGGCCCCCGTCAGTTCGGACACCTGCGTCACGGGCAAACCGGCCTGCGCCAGCGCCTTCGCCGTGCCGCCCGTGGAGACGATCTGGAACCCGCGATCCACGAGGCCACGGGCGAACTCCACCACTCCGGTCTTGTCAGACACGCTGATCAACGCGCGCATTCGTGCTCTCCTGCTACTTCAGGGCGGCCAGGGCCTTGGCCGATTCCGTCTCAACGTCCTTGTGCAGGCTGTTCCCGTGGCTGTCCATCGTCACGATGGCCGGGAAATCCTTCACATGGAGATGCCACATCGCCTCGGGGACGCCGAACTCGAACAGCGACACGCCGTCCACGCGTTCGATCGTGCGCGCGTAGAACTGCGCCGCGCCGCCAATCGCGTTGAGGTAGACCGCGCCGCATTCCTTGAGCGCCTCGAGCGTCTTCGCGCCCATCCCGCCCTTGCCGATGATCGCGCGCACGCCGAACTTGCGGATGACGTCCGCCTGGTACGGCTCTTCGCGGATGCTTGTCGTCGGGCCGGCAGCGTTCATCCGCCACCGGTCGCCGTCCTTCACGGCCACGGGCCCGCAGTGGTAGATCGCCGCGCCGCGCAGGTCCACCGGCGGGTCGTGCTTCATCAGGTAGGCGTGCACGGAATCGCGGCCCGTGAACATCCGCCCGTTCAGCAGCACGACGTCGCCGACCTTCAGCGACCGGATCTGCGCTTCGTCGAACGGCGCCGTCAGCACGACTTCGCGCCCGGTGCGCTGGAAGCCCGCCTGGTCGGCCATCGGCACCACCGGCGACGACGGGTCACGGTAGAGCCACTGCGTGATCGCGCCGGTCTTCGGGTCGAGCACGACGCCGAGGCGACGGAACGCCCAGCAGTCGTAGGCCACGGACACGAAGAAGCTCGCCGGCAGGCGGTTCAGCGCGCCGACCTTGCAGCCGATGAGCGTCGTCTTGCCCGCGAACCCCATCGCGCCGATCCCGAGCGAGTTCACGGTGCCCATGATGCCCGCCTCGAGTTCGGCGAGCACGGGATCCGGGTTGATGTCGTCGAGCGTGCGGAACAGCTGCTGTTTCGCGAACGCGTAGCCCGACGCGCGGTCGCCGCCAATGCACACCCCGACGGCGCCCGGGCTGCAGCCCTTGCCCTGCGCCTGCCACACGGCGTGCAGGATGCACTTGCGCACGCCTTCGATCGTGCGGTCGGCGCGGCCCAGGTTCGGGAGTTCGACCGGCACCGCGTACTGGGCGTTGCAGTTCTCGCAGCCGCCGCCCTTCAGCACCAGGCGCACGTCGATGGCGTCCTGCGCCCACTGGTGGAAGTGGATGACCGGTGTGCCAGGCCCGAGGTTGTTGCCGGAGTTCTTCCCCGTGATCGAATCCACCGAGTTCGGACGTAACTTGCCGCGTTTCGTCGCCTCGGCGACGGCCTCGCGAATCTGCTCCGCCATCCAGATCTCGTCGGCGCCTTTCGGCACCTTGATCTCGAAGGTCGGCATGCCCGTGTCCTGGCAGATGGCGCCCTCGCCATCGGACGCCTGATCGATATTGAGGTTGATGATCGAGAGCGCCTGACCCGAGCGAGTGTCGGGGGGTTCGATGTCCGAGGCCGCCTTCATCGCCGCACGAACGTCCGGAGGCAGTTCGGTGGAGGTCTTGATGACGAGGTCCAGGATGCTCTGGAAGAATTCTGATAACATGGCGCAGAGTATATACCAGAGCAGCTAAGTCACTGATGCGTCACAGGATAAGGCTTGTCATCGTGCTCGCGGCGCTCGCAGCGGTCCTGGCGGCCGCCCTGGACGCTCAGCTGCCGCCCCAGACGCGCACGCGCCACGGGCGCCTCTTCGCTCCGCAGGATCTCGGCCTGCTCGAAGGCCCTGACCGCGATCAGTGGCAGATGCCCAGCCAGATCATGGATGCGCTCGGCATCGCGGAAGGCTCGGTCGTGGGCGACCTGGGTGTCGGCGGCGGGTGGTTCACGGTCCGGCTGGCCGACCGCGTGAGACCCAACGGCCTCGTCTATGCCGAGGACATCCAGCAGGAGATGCTGGACGCCACCAGCCGGCGCGCGGCCCGCGAAGGGTTGCAGAACGTGGTCAGGACCGTCAAGGGCACCGCGGACGATCCCCGGCTGCCCCTGGGCTCTCTCGACGCCGTGTTGATCGTCGGCACCTACTACGAGATCCAACTCGGAGATCCCGTCACACTCCTCAAGAACGTCGCGGCGTCGCTCAAGCCACACGGGCGCGTGGGCGTCGTCGACTTCAAACGTGACGGACTCGGCCCCGGCCCGGCGCTCGAGGAACGGGTCGACCCGGATGCGGTGATGCGTGATGCTGCCGCCGCCGGCCTGCGCCTGCTGCGTCGCGAGACGTTTCTGCCCTACCAGTACTTCCTGATCTTCGTCCGGCAGTAGGCCGACGCGTCCGGCTGACTTGTCCTGAGCGCAGCCGAAGGAAGCCGGACGCCACGTGTGGAAGGCTGGCTTCAGCACGTCATGTGGGGGCTGGCTTCAGCCAGCCCGGCAAGTGCCATGCCGCGGGCTGCTATACTGGATTGTTACCCGTATGAGCCGCCCACTGCTTCACGTCACGCCGGACCCGCTCGATGCCGCAGAGGTGTGCGCGCTGGTCACGGAGCCGCAGGACGCCGGGTCGCGCGGCGCCATCGTGTCGTTCATCGGGGCGGTCCGCCGCGAGAACCAGGGGCGGCGGGTGACGCGGCTGGAGTACGAAGCCTACGAGCCATTGGCGGTGAAGGCCATGACGGCGATCGTCGGCGAAGCCGAGGAGTACTGGCCGGGCGTGCGGCTGGCCATCTGGCACCGTACCGGCGTGCTGGTCCCCGGCGATGTCAGCATCGTCATCGCGGCCGCCTCGGCGCACCGGGACGAGGCGTTCCGAACCTCGCGCTACGCCATCGAGCGCGTGAAACAGATCGTCCCCGTCTGGAAACGCGAGGTCTTCGAGGGCGGCGAGACCTGGCTGGAGGGCGCCACCGCGGACCCGGGCGACGTGGCCGCTCGGCAGGCGGCGTATGCCCGCGCATGCGGATAGCCGTGCGGGTCTTCGGCCGATTGCGCGAGATCACCGGTACGCCGGCGTTCGAGCGCGACGTGGCCGACGGCGCGTGCGTCGGAGACGTCTGGAGCCAGCTGGCCGTCGAGTGGCCCGCGCTCGCCCCCCATCGGAGCAGCGTGGCGGTGGCGGTCAACGAAGAATTCTCCCGCTTCACGGCGCCGTTGAAGGCGGGTGACATCGTCGCCTTCCTGCCGCCGGTATCTGGGGGCTAGGGGCTAGGGGCTAGAGGCTAGAGGCTAGAGGCTAGAGGCTAGGGATGCTGGACAAGCTGAACGCCGTCGAGGCGAAATACAACGAACTCGTGGGATTGCTGGGCGATCCGGCGGTACAGGCCGATCAGTCGCAGTACCGGACGCACGCCAAGGCCCTGTCGGATCTCGAGCCCATGGTCGAGCGCTTCCGCGAGTACAAGCAGGTCGTCTCGCAGATCGCGCAGGCCGAAGAACTCGCGCGAACGGACGATGAAGAGATGCGGATGCTGGCGCAGGAGGAACTGTCGGGCCTGCAGTCCCGATCCGAGGCACTCCTCGAGGACATCAAGATCCTGCTGCTGCCGAAGGACCCGAACGACGAGAAGAACGTCGTGCTGGAGATCCGGGCCGGCACGGGCGGCGACGAAGCCGCGCTCTTCGCGGCCGACCTCTTCAGGATGTACGCCCGATTCGCGGAGCGCCAGCGCTGGCACGTCGACGTGCTGTCGAGCAACGAGACCGGCGTCGGCGGCATCAAGGAGGTCATCGCCGTCATCGAGGGCAAGCGCGTGTACAGCCGCCTGAAGTACGAAAGCGGCGTGCACCGCGTCCAGCGCGTGCCGGCCACCGAGGCGAGCGGGCGTATCCACACGTCGACCGCCACCGTCGCCGTGCTGCCGGAAGCCGAAGAAGTCGACATCCAGATCAACGAGAAGGACCTGCGCGTCGACACGTTCTGCTCGAGCGGTCCCGGCGGCCAGAGCGTCAACACGACGTATTCGGCGGTGCGCATCACGCACATTCCCACGGGCCTCGTCGTGTCGCAGCAGGACGAGAAGTCCCAGATCAAGAACCGCGCGAAGGCGATGAAGGTCCTCCGGGCGCGTCTCTACGAGATGGAGATGCAGAAGCAGCAGGACGCGATCGCGAAGGACCGCCGCAGCCAGGTGGGCACCGGCGAACGCTCCGAGAAGATCCGCACCTACAACTTCCCGCAGAACCGCATCACCGATCACCGGATCAACTTCACGACGCACCGCCTGACCGACGTCCTCGAGGGCGCCGTGGACGAACTGCTCGACCAGGTCGTCACGCACTTCAACGCCGAGAAATTGAAGGAAGCGACGGCCGTCGGGAACTGACGGCACGCCATGGCGACGATAGCCGATCACGTGCGCGACGCGCGCCGGCGGCTCGAGGCCGCCGGCCTCGACGCCGGTGATGCGGCGTTCGACGCGGACCTGCTGGCGCGTCACGCCCTCGGCGGCTGGGACCGCGGGCGCCTGATCGCCTGCCAGCGCGACGAGGCGCCACCGGGATTCCCCGACCGGTTCGACCCGCTCGTCGCGCGACGCGCGACGCGCGAACCGGCGGCCTACATCCTCGGGCACCGCGAGTTCTGGCACCTCGACTTCGAGGTCACGCCCGATACGCTCATCCCCCGGCCGGAAACCGAACTCCTCGTCGAAGAAGCCCTGGCCCGCGCGCCACGGAACCGCCTCCGTGTCGCGGACGTCTGCACCGGCAGCGGCTGCGTGGCGGTCGTCATCGCGCACGCGCGGTCCGACGCGCGCGTCGTCGCCACCGACCTGTCGGATGCCGCCCTCGCCGTCGCGACGCGCAACGCCGCGGCGCACGGCGTGGCCGCCCGAGTCACGTTCGCCCGCGCGGACCTGCTCGACGGGGTCGATGGCCCCTTCGACCTCATCGTGTCGAATCCGCCCTACGTCCCGTCCGCGGAAGTCGATGACGCGCAACCCGACGTCAGGGATTTCGAACCGCGTCTCGCGCTCGACGGGGGAGCCGACGGTCTCGACCTCGTGCGCCGCTTCGTTCCGCAGGCCGCGCGACACCTCCTGGCAGGCGGCGTGTGCCTGTTCGAGTTCGGCTTCGGACAGGCCGACGGTGTCCGTGCCGTCCTCGCCGCCGAGCCACGGTTCGTCCTCGAGGCCATTCGCCACGACTACGCCGGCATCCCGCGCACGGCCATCGCGCGGCGCGTCGTGCCGGCCCCTCTCCCGGGAGCCCGTTCATGAGTTGCCTGTTCTGCCGCATCGCGGCCGGCGAGATCCCCGCCCGCGTCGTCTACCGCGATGATGAGGTCGTGGCGTTCCACGACATCAACCCGCAGGCCCCCGTGCACGTGCTCGTGGTGCCCACGGCCCACATCGCCACGACCAACGACCTCGCGCCGGAGCACGACACCATCGTCGGCACAATGGTGCGGCGGGCGGCCGCCATTGCCCGGGACCTCGGCATCGCCGCGCCGGGCTATCGGACGGTGTTCAACTGCAACCGGGACGCGGGCCAGACCGTGTTCCACATCCACCTGCACCTGCTGGGCGGACGCGCGATGCACTGGCCGCCGGGATAAGCAGGGCCTGGGAACCCGTCAGTCGCGGGCGCCCTCGAACATCGCGTGCCGCGCCGCGTTCGACAACGCCACGACGGCGGGGTGCTTGAGGCGGCGGTCGGCGGAAATCGCGAAGTACCGCTCCCGGATCTCGGTGGTGCGCCCGACCAGGCGCACGCCGTGCTGCTTCACGGTCTCCCGCTCGATGACGGACGGCGCGGCGAACACGCCCGCCCCCGCCTGGCCGAAGGTCGTCAGCAACGCGCCGTCGTCGAACTCTCCCACGACTCGCGGGTGAACGTCGTGGCGACTGAACCAGCCATCGAGCGACAACCGCAGCGCCGAGACGTCGGTCGGCATCAGCATGGGCGCGCCATCGAGGCACCGCGGCGGCTGCCCGCGCAGCGTCCTGGCCAGCGCCGGGGCCGCAAAGAACGACAGCCCGCACTCGCCCAGCACGTGGTTGAACGCCCGCTGCCCGAGCGAGGACGACGCTGGCGTGTCGGACAACACGACGTCCACTTCGTGGACGGCGAGGGCGGCGAGCAGGCGATCGTGACGGCCCTCGCGGCAGATCACGCGGGTGTCGACGCCGGTCAGGGCGGGCTGCAGCAGCCGCCATGCGACCAGTTTCGGCAGCACGTCCGAGACGCCGACGACCAGTCTCGACGGCGCGACCGACCGTCCCTTGACGGTGTCGACCATCTCGCGGCCCCGGGTGAAGATCTCTTCCGCGTAGCCGAGCGCGATACGACCGACGTCGGTCAGCACGAGCCGCCGGCCCTCGCGCGTGAACAGCGGCTCCCCGAGCGACGCTTCGAGTTGACGGATCTGAGCGGACAGCGTGGGCGGGCTCAGCAGGAGTTCGGCGGAGGCTTTCGCGATGCTGCCGCACCGCGCCGTGCGCCAGAAGTAGAACAGGTGGTGGTAGTTGAGCCACTCCATGGGCGCCTCCAATCGTAAGATTCTTTCACACACGACGTGCGTAACAATCTACTTTTTTCGCAGTATGCGCCCGAGGTCCAATGGAAGATCGGAAAGGGCATCCCCATGGAATCGGTCGGTACCCCCTGGCTCTGGGGCGGGTTCGCGCTGTTTGTCGTCACGGTCCTGACGCTGGACCTCGGCGTGTTCCACCGCAAGGCGCACGCGGTCTCCCTGCGTGAGGCGGCCGCATGGACCGCCGTCTGGGTCTCGCTGGCGGCCGTCTTCGGGTTGGGCGTCTGGTGGTGGCTCGGCCCGACGAGGGCCCTCGAGTTCGCGACCGGTTACCTCATCGAAGAGGCGCTCTCGGTCGACAACATCTTCGTCTTCCTGGTGCTCTTCTCGTTCTTCAAGGTCCCCGCCGCCTACCAGCACCGCGTCCTCTTCTGGGGCATCCTCGGCGCCGTCGTCATGCGCGCCATGTTCATCATGGCGGGCGCGGCCCTGCTCGAGGCGTTCCACTGGATCATCTACGTGTTCGGCGGGCTGCTGGTCATCACCGGTATCCGGCTCTTCACGCAGGACGGCCACGAGGTCGACCCCGAGAAGAATCCGGTCATGCGCGTGTTCCGGCGGTTCGTCCCGTCGGTGTCCGAGTACCACGGGCAGCGGTTCTTCGTGACGAAACACGCTCGCCGCTACGCGACGCCGCTGCTGGCGGTCCTGGTCGCCGTCGAGGCGACGGATCTCATCTTCGCCGTCGACTCCATCCCGGCGGTGTTCGCGGTCACGCGGGACCCGTTCATCGTCTACACGTCGAACATCTTCGCGATCCTGGGTCTGCGGGCGCTGTACTTCCTGCTCGCGGGCATCATGGACCGCTTCGTGTACCTGAAGCACGGGCTCGCGCTCGTCCTGGTGTTCGTGGGCAGCAAGATGTTGCTCTCGGAAGTCTACAAGCTGCCGATCGCCCTCTCGCTCGGCGTCGTCGGGGGCATCCTGGCCGCGTCGATCCTGGCGTCGATCTGGGCCACGCGCCGCAACGGCGCCTACCCGGTCACGTCGGCCGGCAGCGACGTCGTCAGCCGGTAACGTCCCCCGCCCGCCGGATCGCGGGTGAAGGCCACGACGACGTACCCGCGGGCGAGGTAGTGCGTGAACACCTCGCGCGTCGCCAGCCGCCAGGCCAGAGCGAGCCCGGCCTCGTACTGGAGCATCTCCGAGAACCCTCCGGGCACGACGACCTCGATCTCGGGATCGGTCGAGCCCAACGCCACCCGCGCCGGTTCGAGCCGCCCCCGCGACACGGTGGCCTCGAGCACGCCCGTCGGCGGCACGGCCGGCGTCGGTGCCGGCGGGGGGTCCGCCCGCTCCCCCGCGAGGCGTCTCACGCGCGCGCAACCCAGGCGCCACTGCGCGATGAACCGATCGGTCGGTGTCCCCCGGTGCAGCACGCTCGTCGATTCTCCGTACACGTTCTGGTGGTACTCCTCGACGATCGCGCCGAGGCGCTCGACGTTGAGGAACGCGTTCAGGTCCTGGAGGGGATCGTAGGTCCACTCCATCAGGTCGAGCCCCATCGCCAGCGATCGCCGGCGCTGCTCCAGCTTCAGGCGGCGTCCGAGGCCCGTGCCCCGGTACGGCGCGGCCACACCCAGCATGTGTGACCATTGCAGCGCACGGCCGCCCTTCAGGCCGGGAAACGAGTAGACGAAGCCGGCGAGGCGGTCCGCGTCGTACGCGCCGAGCAGGATCCCCCCGCGCTTGACCGTCACGGCGAAGAACGGGATCCCGACCGCATCTTCCGGCTCCTCGGAACCCCAGATCTCGTTCTCGAGGGCCATCACGGCGCGGAACTCCGGGATGGTGCGCAAGTCGCGGATGGTCACAAGCACAGCACCTCGGGCAGTTCGCGCAGGCTGGTGATGACGGGCACGTCGTCGAACCCTTCCCCGAGCGAACGCTGGAGCGGGCTCGACAACCCCTCGCCGCTGCGGCGCACGAGCACGGCCCGCATCCCGATCCGGCGCGCGCCTTCGATATCGTGGGTCACGCTGTCACCGACCATCACCGCTTCATCCGGCGTCACGGACAACGCGTCGAGCGCCGACTCGAAGATGGACGGGTGCGGTTTGAGGAATCCGTGCGAGGCCGACGACACGGCGCAGGCGATGAGGCCGTCGAGGGCGAAGTGAGACGCGAATTCGTCGAGCGGCCGCTGCGTATTCGAGATGAGGCCAATCCGGAGCCCGCGCGCCGCGATCGCCCGGAGCGCGGGTTCGACGTCGTCGTAGAGGAAGAAGTACCGGCACCGCGCCCACTCATCGTAGATGTCGCGCGCCGCGTCGGCGGTGGCAGGCCCCGCGCCGCCCATGTGTTCGATGATGGCCCGCGTGTAGTCGATGAACAGCTGCGCGTCGTAGTTGTGCGCCTTGATCTCGTCGAGGAT
>CAZJRM010000083.1:0-12384 GCA_964547975.1 uncultured Vicinamibacterales bacterium
TCATGTGCTCGAAGAAGTGGGAGATGCCCGTCGTGCCCGGCCGTTCGTTGCGGGACCCGATCCGGTAGAACACGTACAGGGCCACGCTGGGGATGGAATGGTCCTCCTGCACGAGGATCTTCATCCCGTTCTTCAGCGTGTGCGTCTTGACGTCGAAACTCTGTGCCGTCGCGTTCGTGCCGAGCGCGGCCACCAGCGCGGTGGCCACGGCACAGACGATCGCGCCGCGTTTCGTGATGGACATCGATCAGCTCCTCAGGAGTGCGACGACCCGGTTCAGCAGGCCTTCCGAAAAAACGCCGCCGGCCTCGAGGGCGGCCCGGCTCCGGTCGACCGCATCGGCAATTTCGACGAAGGTCAGGGGCACGCGGTTCTCGCTCGCGGCCGGCGTGCCGGCGGTAACGGCCGTCCGATCGATGATGGCATCGAGGTCCGGAAGCGAACCGCCCGCCACGAGCGCCTGAGCCACGCCGGCCAGCAGCAGGTGCGGATGCGCCGACCCGTCCGGCAGGCGGAATTCGATCGTGCCGGGGCTGGTCTCACGGCCGTGTTCATCCGTCGGGATAATCGGGATTCGCACGAGCGCCTTGCGGTTGAACCGCCCCCAGGTCACGACATTCGGCGCTTCCTTGCCCTGGCTGAGCCGGACGAACGAGTCGCGGCTCCGATTGCCGAACGCCATGAGCGCCGCACCGTGGGTCACCAGGCCGCCGATGAGGGCCCTGGCTTCCCGGGTCAGCGCGCCGTCGACCGTGTGCGGCAGGTAGCGGCCGGCGCGGCTCGGCGCGAAGTGGAAGTGCATGCCGCTGCCCGCGTGGCCCTTGCGCGCCATCGGGGCGAAACTGCAGAGCATGCCGCTCCGAAGGGCGAGGTTCCGCAGCACCCACTGCGTCAGGACGACGGCGTCGGCCGCCGCGGGGAGGGGTTGGAGCCACAACTCGATCTCGTGCTGTTCCCACACGCGCGAATCCGCGGCATCGGCTTCGACGTAGCCCACCTCGGAGTGACCGTATTTCACGGGCACACCCATCTCGGCCAGGTGCACGAGGGCCTTGCGCCTGAGCGCTTCGCCGAAGACGAACGGTGAACTCGCGTGGTAACCCCGTTCGTTCGCCCCGTACGCTTCGGCTTCCTCGGACCGGTGTCCCAGGAAGAACTCGATTTCACCCAGGGCGTGGAGTTCGAAGCCCGCCTCCTGCTTCAGCCGGGTGAAGGCCGACCGCACCAGCGTATCCGGTGATTCGGCCAGCGGCTGGCCCTGGCGGTTGTAATGGCTGCACAGGACGGCCAGCGTGGGTTCGGGCGCGAACGGGTCGAGGAAGGCGGTCGACAGACGCGGCCGCAGGATGATGTCCGAGGCGCCAACGGGAATTCCGAGATCGCCGAAGAGGCTGGACCCATCGGCGCGCTCACCGCCGGCCAGGACGTCCGAGAGGTGCGACGCGTCCCGCGGCACGAAATCGAGGGTCTTGAGCCAGCCGTCGCCGCCGACGTGCATGAGCGACAGGACCCGGATGCCCTGGTCGTGCACCAACTGGACGAGATCGGCCGCGGTCCATTCCGACGGGGCCTTCCGGGTCAGGCGATGCAGGGTCTGCGCGGGGTCACGCGCGTATGTCGAAACCGGGACGGGCGAGGCAGGCTGAGTCATGGCGTTGCTCCAGGCGAGGCCGGGATCCGGCTCGGAGGGGGATCTGCATTATAGCCGGACCTATCTCGGGGACCGGTCGTCGCGGAAGGACGTGTCGGTGTGCACCTGAAAACGCCTGAAGTTGCTGTAGGTCGCGGTGCACCGGACCTTCGACGACGCCTGATCGTACGACTCCTCCATCTTCGACGGGACCCACATGCCGAGCGTGTCGTCGGGGCGGTAGTCGACCGAGATGTCCGTGTCGGCCGGGTACTTCATCCGCATCGTCGTGCGAACGACGCGACCGGAGGCGGGATCGACGAGATACTCGACGAACAGTTCGGGGTCCCGGCCCACCGTGGTCGCGATGAGCGTCGACCGGCCCGTCTCGCGGCCGCGAATCACCCAGTAGCGGAGCCCGTCACGCTCCTTCGTCCCGGCCTGCCTGAAGGCGAAATGCCCCTGCCTCCCCGGCAGCAGGAAGAACAACGCCGTCGTCGGAAGATTGAAGTTCCGGGTGAGGTCGCCGACGTTGAACCGGGCGCTTTCGTCGGCCAGTCGGCGCGCCTGCGCCACCGCCGTGGCCGGTGTTTCGACGAAGAGTTTCAGGAGCCGGTCTTCCCGATCGCGGACCTTCGACCGGTTGACTTCGAACACGTCCCGGAAACCCATCCACTGGCCGGTGCCCGGGACCCGCACGACGAGCACATCCGCGAGGATCAGGCGCGTCGTGACGAACCCCCTCGGCCCGCCGTCGTTCGACTGGTCCGAGCGTTCCTCGGCGACCACCGAGGAGAACCGTTCGGCGTACTCGGTGACGTACGCGCCGGCCCGTTGTAGTACGACATCGAGCGTTGGCGCGGCGGCCGTCGGTTGCGCGGCCGCCGGCCCCGCGGCGATGACAGCGAAGACGATGACGGGCAGGAGCGGGCGAGCGGCAGATGGAGTGGCCACGGGCCGATTCTACTCCCGGCCCGGGCCCGGCGGTCTGCTACCATGCGACATGCTGATTCCTGCCCCATGGCGGCGGCTGGCCTGCCTGCTGGCCGCCGCCTGGATCGTGTCCGGCGCCGCGGCGGCCGCCAAGGCCCCGCAGTCGCCGCAGGACGTTGTCGCCCCGCTCTCTCCGTCCCGCCTGGCCTCGGCCTGGGACGCCGAGACGACGACGTGGCCCGTTCCGCCGCTGGTGCGGCACGCCGACGTGCAGGCCCGCCTGAGGACCGTCGAACAGGCGGCCCCGGACCTGTTCCGCAGCGAGGTCGCGGGCGTGTCGGTCGAAGGGCGGGCCATCACGCACATCTGGTTCGGTCGGGGCCCGCAGCACGTGCTGTTGTGGTCGCAGATGCACGGCGACGAGCCCACGGCGACGGCGGCGCTGTTCGACGTCTTCGACTACGTGGCCCGGCACCGCTCGGAGCCGGCCGTGGCGCGCATGCTCGACGCGCTCACGTTACACGTGGTGCCGATGCTCAACCCCGACGGCGCCGAACGATTCCAGCGCCGCAACGCGCAGGGCCTCGACATCAACCGTGACGCGCTCCGTCTGCAGACCCCCGAGGGCCGCCTGCTCAAGTCGCTGAGGGACCGGCTCAATCCGATGGTGGGGTTCAACCTCCATAACCAGAGCTGGCGTACGTCGGCGGGCCGGACCCGGCAGCCCGCGTCCATCTCGCTGCTGTCGGTCGCCTTCGACGAAGCGCGCACCGAGAGCCCGGGGCGCCTGCTCACGAAACAGGTCTGCGCGGTCATCCGCGACGCGATCGAACCGTTCGCGCCGGGACGTATTGCACGCTACGACGACGAGTTCGAAGTCCGGGCGTTCGGCGACAACCTGACGAAGTGGGGCACCGACGTCGTGCTCATCGAGACCGGCCCGTGGCCATCGGCTGAACCCGATCCGTACCTGGTCCGCCTGAACTTCGTCGCCATCATGAGCGCCCTCGACGCGCTCGCGAGCGGCCGCGTGCGCCAGGCCGACAAGGCGCGGTACGAGTCGTTGCCGATCAACGAAACCGACCTGTACTACCTCCTGCTGCGCCAGGCGGCGATCGTGGCCGGCACCGGTGTGACGCCGTTCGTCGCCGACATCGGCATCGTTGCGAATCGGGTGGTGCGGGAGGTGGAGGGTGTGCGCGGGACGCAACTCGTCGCGCGGATCGATGACCTTGGAGACCTGAGCCCCTTCGGCGCCCTGGAGGACGTCGACGCGTCCGGTCTCGTCGTGGCGCCCCTTTACGACCCGGCCGTCCGTGTTGGAGACTGGATCACGCTTCCCGACTGGACGTCGAAGCCGGCCTCCCGGACCGTCGCGCCCGGCCAGCCGGCCGAATTGCTGCTCCTGCGCCAGGACGGGTCTGCCAACCGTTACCTGGTCGTGAGGATCGTGAGGTTCTGATGCGTCGCCTGAGGCTGACAACCTTGCTGGTCCTGGCCGTGTGGTCCGCCTGGGCGACAGAGGCGTCGGCGCAGCTGGTACTCCTGTCGATCTCGCCATCGTCACTGTCGTTCGCGAGTGCCGACCCGGACACCGTGCCGACGTTGTCGGCCTCGCCGCTGACGCTGGCCTACACGGTGTTCTTGAGCGGCGGCGCGGAATGGCGCATCACGGTCCAGGCGTCGGACGATTTCCGGAACGGCTCGTCGGTCATCCCGGCGTCGGCGGTTACCTGGATCGCGACGCCGGCTCCGCCGTTCCGCGCAGGGACGCTGAGCCGGACGGTAGCGCAGACCATGGCCCGCGGAAACGGAGACGTGCTGCTCCAGTCGTCCGGCACCGCCACGTTCTCGCTGCCCAACTCGTGGAGTTACGACGTCGGCACGTACTCGACGACGATCACCTTCACGATCTCCTGCCCGTGACGCCCTGAGGCGCCCTATTTCGGCCAGCCTGCCTGCGGCAGTCCCGGCGTGACGCGCAGCGCGTTCCGGTAGTAGAGCTTCTTCAGCACGGCGTCCGGCAGTCCCATGCCGTACAGCTTCCAGAAGGCGTGGTAGTCGCGGTAGTAGTCGAAGTACTCGTCGTTGGTCTCGAAGACCCGCCAGTAGTACGGGAACTCGCTCGCCTGGTACGAGTCCTTGCCGAACAGGATCCGATCCTGGTACTTGACGAAGAACTCGCGCGCGGCCCGTGGCTGACGCCCGAAGTCGTACAGCACGGCACCCACCTCGAGCACGAGATTCGGCAGCTCGTCCAGTTGCTTCGCCGCCCGCGCGAGATCACTCCCGTACCAGTTGAAATGCGCGCCGATGTAGCGGGTCTTCGGGTTGGCGGCGTACATCCGGTCGCGTTCGTCGACGAGTTCCTCGAACGTGGGCTGGCCCGGCGCGAAGTTGCGGCGATCCGGGAAGAGCGCCAGCTCGAGCCAGCGTTCGTTCCGGAAGTCGAGCGGGGAGAAGAACTCCTGCGGCTCGGCGGTGTGGATGATGACCGGCACGTTGAGCCGCGCGCACAGGTCCCAGACCGGCTTGAGCGCCGGGTCGTCGACGTGCAGCCGCGTGCCGTCGGCCTTCCTGGCGCGAAGGCCGAGGTCCTTGGCGATCTTCAACCCGATGGCGCCGTGGCGGATCGACGCCTCGAGGTCGGCCACCGCCCTCTCGGCCCAGCCGGGCCCGCCCGCACCATTCCAGTTGACGTTGGCGAACACGCGGAACCGATCCGGATGTGCGCTCGACCGGATGAAGTCCACCTTCTGCTTCACCTGTGCGGGATCGCTGCCGCCGCTGAGATTGACGAGCACCCGCAGGTTCAACTCGTCCATCTCCCGGATGTACTGCTCGATGTTCGCGGCGGTGATCGTCGTGTGATTATGGCTGTCGATCACCGGGAACTTCGCCTTCGGCACCAGGTGTTCCACGGTCACCAGGGTCGAACGGGGCCGGTAGTCGAGGATGCTCGGCGGCGGGAACTCCGGCGCCGAGCACCGGCCCTGCCGCACTTCCGTCGTGCCGGGCGGGCACGGCTCACCGGGCTTGACCTGCACGGCCGGCGGGCGGCCCTGCGCGGCCAGCATCGCGCTGCCGAGGGCCAGTGCCAACAGTCCACTTGCGATGAGCGGCATCCGAAGTCGCACGATGAAGTCTTCCGTCTCTATCCGGCCGCGCTATCCGCGAAGGTGCTTGTTGAAGAAGTCGATCGTCCGCTGCCACGCAAGCCTGGCCGCCGCTTCGTCGTACCTCGGCGTGGTGTCGTTGTTGAACCCGTGCTGCGTACCCGGGTACAGGTGCATCGTGTAGGGGATCCCCTGCGCCTTGAGGGCCGCTTCGTACGCCGGCCAGCCCGCGTTGATGCGCTGGTCGTTCTCCGCGTAGTGCAGGAGCAGGGGTGCCTTGATCTTCGGGACGTCTTCCGCCGCCGCCTGCCCGCCGTAGAACGGCACGGCGGCGCCGAGATCCGGCACGCGGGTCGCGAGCATGTTGGCCGTGCTGCCGCCCCAGCAGAAGCCCACGACGCCCACCTTGCCGGTGCAGCCGGAGAGTCCCTTCAGGTACCCGACCGCCGCGACGAAGTCCTCGCGCGTCTTCGCCTGGTCGAGCTTGGGGAACAGCTGCCGGGCCGCGTCCTCGTCGCCGGGGTAGCCGCCCAGGGGCGCGAGCGCGTCGGGGGCGAACGCCACGAACTGGTCGAGCGCGACCCGCCGCGCGATGTCCTCGATGTGGGGATTCAGCCCGCGGTTCTCGTGCACGACCAGGACGCCCGGCAGCTTGCCGCTGGCCGAGGCCGGCCGGACGAGGTACCCCTTCGTGACCGCGTTGCCCTGCGGGGACGGGAACGTCACGTACTCCGCCGTGAGCCGCTTGTCGTCTTTCGCTATCTGCTGGGCCTCGGCAAACCGCGGGTTCAGCGCGTCGAGCAGCATGGCGGCCGTCATGCCGCCGGCCGCGTACTTCGACGCCTTCGCCAGGAACCCGCGGCGATCGATGGCGCCGTGCACGTAGGCGTCGAACAGGATCAGCACCTCTGGGTCGAAATCGCTGGCTTTCATGCGCTCCATGGCAACACTCCTGCCGCCGCGAGGCGACGCACCCGGCCGGCACCTCCGGCAGCGGCGGAACAACGTATTCGGTTCGATCGGGACTCCGCCAGTATACGCGAGGAACGGCGCTACGACGCGGCCTGGTCCAGGACCTCCCGGACCTTCCTGACGAGGTGCGCCGCGCTGAAGGGTTTCCCGACGAGAGGCGTTCCGTCGGCAACCACGCCATGACGGGCGATGGCGTCCTCCGCGTAGCCCGACATGAAGAGCACCTTGAGGCCCTGGCGTCTGGCGACGAGCAGGCGGGCCAGTTCGCCGCCGCTCATCTGTGGCATCACCACGTCGGTCAGCAACAGGTGGATCACGCCTGGCGTCGCGCCGCTCACCCCGAGCGCTTCTTCGCCGTTGGCCGCCGTCAGTACGTGGTACCCGGCCGCGGCGAGCACGCGTTCGGCGATCCTCCGGACGGCGGCCTCGTCTTCCACCACGAGAATCGTCTCGCACCCTCCAGGCAGATGATCGACATCGACGGCCCGTGCGACCGGCGTTTCATCGGCGGCGTGGCGGGGCAGGACGATCTCGAACCTCGCGCCCTGGCCAGGCGCGCTCGTGACGGACGTCGCGCCGCCGCTCTGCTTGACGATGCCGTAGACCATCGAGAGCCCGAGCCCGGTGCCCTTGCCCTGGTCCTTGGTCGTGAAGAACGGCTCGAAAACGCGGGCCCGGGTCGCGTTATCCATGCCGTGCCCCGTGTCCGTCACCGAGAGCTTCACGTACGGCCCCGGCGCCGGGACACCCAGGGCCGCGGCCGCGTCCGCATCCAGGTCGGCGTTGGATGTCTCGATCGTCAGCCGCCCGCCCTCGGGCATGGCATCGCGCGCGTTCACCACGAGGTTCATCAACACCTGTTCGACCTGGCTGCGGTCGGCCTTCGTCAGCCCGAGGTCCGGAGCCCCGACGTGCCGCAGTTCGATGTGTTCCCCGATGAGCCGTTTCAGCATCGTCTCGAGGTGCGCGGTCACCTCGTTGAGATCGAGGAGTGACGGCTGGAGAACCTGCTTGCGGCTGAACGCCAGCAACTGGCGTGTCAGCGTGGCCGCCCTGGACCCCGCCGTGTGGATCTCCTCGAGGTCCCGTCGCAGCGGGTGTCCGTGCGCCGTCCCGTCGATCGCCATCTCGGCGTGCCCGAGGATGACCGACAGCAGGTTGTTGAAGTCGTGCGCGATACCCCCGGCCAGTTGTCCGACGGCCTCCATCTTCTGCGACTGGTGGAGCTGGGTGTGCAGCTGGTCCTTCTCGGCTTCGGCGCGCCGCCGCTCGGTCACCTCGGACTGGAGGCGGGTGTTGGCCGACTCCAGTTCGCGGTTGACCGCCCTCAGCGCCTCGGCCTGCTGCGTGATGCGCATCTCGGCACGTCGTCGCCGCGCGTTGTTGATGACGAGGGCGGCGATGACGGCGGTCTGGAAGACTGTGAAGACCAGGCCGAGCCAGATGGCGCGGCCGTACCGACCGTAGAAGTCGTCGGGGCGGTTGACGATCTCGCTGCCGGCCGGCAGGGCCCCCCGATCGATCTTCCACCGCGTGAGAGCCCGGTCGTCGAAGACGTAGAGGTTGGCGTGGTCTTCCTCGATCGGGATGCTCTCCGGGCGGACGCCGTCGAGGATTCGCCTGCCGAGCCTCGCGGCCACGCCTCCGTGGTACCGCCCGGTGCTCGCGCTGCCGCCGACGATGCCCTGGCCCAGCTGGCTGATGGACGGGCTGTAGACGGGGCCGGTCGCGGCGGCGGCAATCAGGCGGTGCGCTTCGCCGCCCGGGTAGTAGCGGCCGTCCCGATCCCGGGAGAACGCCGACGTGAGGACCACGCTGTCGGGCCCGGCGGCGCCGAGCGCGGCCAGGATCGAGTCGAGCGCCATCACGCGGCCGTCGAGGAACGTGAAGGTCATCCCGGGCCGTCTCGGCGCGATGTCCCGGAACTGCGACAGGATGGCTTCGCCCACGGTCGAGTTGTCGCCGACCACGATGACGCGGTTGCGGCCGGGATGGAGGCGCGACACGAGGTCGAGCAGCGGTACGTCGCTGAACACCTCGATCACGCCGGTGAAATCGCGGCGGGGAACGCGCCTGGCCAGCTGCGCGTCGTTGACCCCGCTGAACACGACGGGCGCGCCTGGAAAGACCGTGTCGTGATGGGCCATCACGAACAGCAGGGCGTCATCGTCCGTGCAGAAGATGAGATCGAACCGGAGGCCGCGGTACTTGGCGGTGAGGTGCGACGCCACGGCGGCCAGGTAATCGGGACCCGTGTAGCGTTTCGCATCCAGATATTCGGTGCGTACGTCCACGTCGTACCCGGAGGCCACCAGCCCGGCCCGCAGACCTCCGTCGACATCGTCGGTCCACTCGTAGCCGGGATGGTACGCGTGCAGGATGAGCACGGTGCGGTGCACCTGGCCCCAGGCCGGGGTCGCGGCGCGGGCCGGCCTCGCGTAGAGAAGCCACGAGGCCAGGAGACAGGCCCCGAACACGACGGTCCGCTGCGCGCGTGGGCCCGGGCGCATCCTAACCTTTCACCCCGAAACCCCTGGTGACGAGGTGGTCCCGGACCCGATCGCGAAGATCACCCTGCAGTTCGATCGACGAATCGTGGACCGTGCCGCCGGCGCCGCACGCGCGTTTCAGTTCCTGGCTCAGGGCCTTGAGGAACGCCGCGTTGCGCGGGAGGTCGTAGACCACGGTGACCGTCTTGCCGCCGCGGCCCGCCCGCTCGACGCGCAGCTTGGCGACCACGCGGGCTGGCACGGGGTCGTCCGACCCGGCGGACCTGCACCGGCACCGGTCGACGGGAGACCCGCACTCGGGGCAGGTTCGGCCCGAGCCGGTGGAGTAGACGAGCCTGCTGTGATCCTGCGACCCCATGGGGGGATTCTCTGACAAGTGGTGCTGCGCGGCAAGGACGGTTGTAGTACAAGAACAGCCATGGTCAAGACGTGCATGCGCGGCCTGATGGCGTTCCTCTGTGTGTCCCTTCCGGCGTCGGCGCAGACACGCTGGGCGGTGGACGCCGATGGCGCCATCTCCTGGGCCGTGAAGCCGGGGGAGGCGCACCAGGACCAGATCGAGATGAGCGGCCGGCGGATCTCGGCGATCGTGACCTACGGTGTGCGCGCCAACGGCAGCCTGACGCTGACGAGGCAGGTGGTCTTTCCCTGGCTGCGAACGGTGCCGAACGATACGCATGCCAGTTTGAGCTATACGTTCGGCGAGGATGGCGCGCCCCGGCTGTTCGTCGGCGGGCGGCCGGCCCGCGAGACCGTCACGCGCGTCCGCCACCGCGGGCTGATCGAGATCGACAGCGTGCTCGGCGCCCGTCGCGACATCGCGCTCACGCGCCTGGTGTTCGTCTCTCCGGGCGCTCCGTTCCTCATCGAGGCCTTCACCTTCACGAACCGGAGCGCGTCGCCGGTCAGCGTCGAGGTGGAACGAACGGACAAGACCGTCCGGACGCTCGCGGCCCGGGGGGTGACCGGCGAGTACCTGGTGACGGCGGAGGTTCCGGATGCGGGTGTCCGGATGCTGGGCCCGGGAGAGTCCACGCGTTTTGCCGCGGTCTTCACGGCACGTGAGGCCGCCGCCGCGCGCCAGCCCGTCGACGTGGGCGCGGAACTGGCGGCCCGGCGCGCGCAGGTCGATCGTTTCGTGTCGAACCTGGTGCTCGAGACGCCGGACCCGGTGCTGACCACCGCGTTCGCGTTCGCGAAGATCCGGGCGACGGAGAGTGTCTTCGTGACCAGGGGAGGCCTCATGCACGGCCCGGGCGGCGGCGCCTACTACGCCGCGGTCTGGGCGAACGACCAGGCCGAGTACGCGAACCCGTTCTTCCCGTTCCTCGGAGATCCCACGGCCAACGACGCCGCGCTGAACGCGTACCGGTTGTTCGCCCGGTACATGAACCCGGACTACACGCCGATCCCGAGTTCGATCATCGCGGAAGGGACCGATTACTGGAACGGCGCGGGTGACCGCGGCGACATGGCGATGATCGCCTACGGCGCGGCGCGTTTCGCGCTGGCCGCCGGGGACCGCTCGATTGCGGAAGAGTTGTGGCCGCTCGTCTCGTGGTGTCTCGAATACTGCCGGAGGAAGCTCACGCCGGACGGAGTCGTCGCGTCCGACAGCGATGAACTCGAAGGCCGGTTTCCCGCGGGCCCGGCGAACCTCGCCACGTCGTCGCTGTACTTCGATGCGCTGAACTCGGCGGCGCTGCTCGGCCGCGAACTGGGCAAACCCGCGGCGCCCTACGCCGGCCAGGCCGCCCGTCTCAGGGCCGCCATCGAGACGTTCTTCGGGGCGCGCGTCCAGGGCTTCGACACGTACCGCTACTACGACGGCAACGACGTCCTGCGCGCGTGGATCTGTATCCCGCTCGCCATGGGGATCTTCGATCGCAAGACCGCGACCATCGACGCGCTGTTCTCGCCGGCGTTGTGGACGCCCGACGGGCTGGCCACGCAGTCCGGCGAGAAGACGTTCTGGGACCGGGCGACGCTCTACGCCCTGCGCGGCGTGCTGGCGGCGGGAGAGACCGAACGCGCCATGGCGTTCCTGTCGCGTTACTCGACCCGGCGGCTGCTCGGCGATCACGTGCCGTACCCGGTCGAGGCATGGCCGGAGGGCAACCAGCGGCACCTGGCCGCGGAAAGCGCGCTCTACTGCCGCATCTTCACCGAAGGACTGTTCGGCATCCGCCCGACGGGCCTGCGGGCGTTCAGCGTGACGCCGCGCCTGCCCCGCGGGTGGGATCGGATGGCGCTGCGCAGCATCCACGCATTCGGAGGCCCGTTCGACCTGGTCGTGGTGCGTGAAGGCGACCGGCTCCGCGTGGACGTGGTGCGGGACGGGAAGACCCTGAGCCGCCAGGTGCTGGCCGAGGGCGACACGGCGCAGGTTCGACTCGACGCAGGCGGCCCGGCGGCCCGGGCGCGTTAGCGGCCGTCGGACCCTGCAGCGGCTCGCCCGACCGCGTCCGCCATCGTCTCCCGCGTGAGCCGGTGGTGCGACGCGTGCCAGCGAACCTCGCCCTTCACCAGGATGAGCGCCTGCGGCGACTCGTGCCTGACGTTCCAGCGCTCGGCAATCGCGTGGCTCAGCGGCCGCGAATGCTGGACGGCCACCACGACGATGTCCGCCTCGAGGCCAGGCGTCGAGGCCAGCCGCTCGAGTTCCTCGAACGCGAACGCGCTGGTCCCGCACGTCAGGCTGTGTTTGAAGACGAGGACGGGACGGCTGCCGGCCGCGGCCAGGGCCGCGTCGAGTTCGTCGAGGGTGCGGAGTTCGTGCAGTTCGAGGGCCATGTGCTTCCGACCTCCATTCTTCGGGGAGGGATCGGGAGTGTCAAGCCGGGGGAGCCGTCTCGCTCCCCGCGTGAGCCGGGATCCCCGCGGTTTGCGCACTCTCAGTCAGGAAGGGATGGACCCTTCCGGGAGGACGCTACCGTGCCGACCGATTCTGCTGCCGATCGACCCGCCATCCAGCCCGCCCTCGGACAACACGTCCGTTACCACCACAGCCTGCTCGCCGCGTCCGAGAAGCGCCTGCTCGTCCGGATCGCGACCAGGCTGCCGGCCTGGGTCAATTCCGACCACCTCACGCTGCTCGGCCTCGTGTCGATGGCGGGTGTCGGCCTGTCGTTCTGGCTCGCCGGCCGGGCGCCGGCCGCGGGCCTGCCCCTCGTCGTCGTGTGCCTGGCGCTGAACTGGTTCGGCGACAGCCTCGACGGCACCG
>CAZJRM010000083.1:12394-20477 GCA_964547975.1 uncultured Vicinamibacterales bacterium
GGCTGCCCGCGCCGGTGAGCACGGAAAAGGATTCGCCGTCGTTGCCCAGGAAGTCCGGAATCTCGCTACCCGCGCCGCCGACGCTGCCCGCAGCACCCAACAGATCCTCGACGGCACCGTCGCGCGCGTGAGGGATCAGCAGCGCCCGCGGTACGGGTTCTACGTCGACCATGTCATCGACATGCTCGGAACCGGCTTGATGCTCGGCGGGCTCGCGGCATCGGGCTTCATGACGCCGATGGTCGCGGCCGTCACGCTGGCCGCATGGCTGTTCGTCAACGCCGAGTCTTTCCTGGCCACGCATTCGCGGGGCCTCTTCCGGATGTCGTTCGGCTGGTTCGGGCCGACAGAACTGAGAATCCTGATTGCGGCCGGCGCGATGTCGCTGCTGTGGGCGCCGACCGTGTCGCCCTTCGGGCTGGGACCGGTCAAGACGTTCGATATCGCCGGAGTGGCGGCTGCCGTTGGACTGGGTATCTCGTTCGCGGCGGCCGCCGCCCGCAACACGGCGGCGCTCTATCGTGAAGAGACGATCAGAACAGGGGATAGGGATTAGGCGATAGGGAAGAGGGAAAGGGAATGGGGAAAAGGCGAGAGGGCAAGGCCGCGAGCCGGACGTTACCGCTCGAACACGACCTTCCCGTCGAAGATGGTGACGCTGACGGTGGCGTCGAGCAGCTTGGAGGTCGGCAGGGCGAACATGTCCGTCGACAGGATCACGATGTCGGCCAGGTGGCCCGGGGCGAGGCTGCCCTTGCGGTGTTCTTCGAACGAGGCGTAGGCCGGCCAAGAGGTGACACCGGCAATGGCCTCCTCCAGTGAGATGGCCTGCTCCGGCAACCAGCCTGCCGGAGGTTGGCCCTCGGGCGTCTTGCGCGTCACGGCCATCTGGACTTCGAGTCTCGGATCGAGCGACACCACGGGCCAGTCGCTTCCGAAGGTCAGTCTCGCGCCGCTGTCGAGCATCGTCCGGCAGATCCAGCCTCGCGATGCGCGCTCGGGACCGATGTTGGCCGTCCACACCGTCAGTTGTGCCGGCGTCGGGTTGGCATGGAACGGCATGTAGGAGAGGATCGTGCCGCTCTTCGCGAACCGCGGGATATCCGCCGGATCGATGGTCTCGCCGTGTTCGATCCGGTGGCGCCGCCCGCGCAGGGGCGCCGGATTGGCCGCCGCCGCTCGTTCGTACGCGTCGAGCGTCAGCCGGACCGCGCGGTCGCCGATGGCATGTGTGAAGATCTGCCAGCCCCGCTTGTCGAGCATCGTGACCGTGCGGTTGAACGCGTCGATGGCGTACATTGGCTGACCGGCGGTCGCCTTGTTGGCGTACGGGGCCAGCATGACAGCGGTGTGCGCCTCGATGACACCGTCGATCATCATCTTGACCGCGCCGACGCGTATCACCGGATCCGACGCGTAACGGGTCCGGATCCGGTCGAACGTGTCGGCGTCCGCCTCGGAGAGCGTGTCACGGGCGGAGAGCGCCGCATAGACGCGGACCGTGAGATCGCCCGACTTGCGTGCCTCTTCGAAGAGCGCGATCTGGCTCTCGTTCGTGCCGGCTTCCTGGACGCTCGTGATCCCCAGCCGGTTCGCTTCCTTCACCGCCGCCCTGATCGCGCGCAACCGATCGTCCCGGGTGGTCTCGGGCAGGATCGACGACACCAGCGACATGGCGGCCTCTTTCAGGACCCCCGTGGGTTCGCCCGTCTTCGGGTCCTTCACGACCACGCCGTTGGCGGGGTCGGGCGTGCCTTTGGTGATGCCGGCCAGGGCGAGGGCTTTCGAGTTCACCCAGGCCGTGTGCCCGTCGTAGCAGGTCATGTACGCCGGCCGATCCGGCACGAGTTCGTCGAGTATCTGGCGCGTCGGCAGGCCGCCGGGGAACGGCGAGTAGTACCAGCCGCGCCCGAGCACCCACGGGGCTGTCGCGTTCGCCGCCGCGAACTCCCGAATCGTCGCCTTGATGGCGTCGAGCGTCTCGGCGCCGAGCAGGTTGACTCGTTCGAGCCCCAGCCCGCCGCTCACGAAGTGCAGGTGCGAGTCGTTGAATCCCGGAAGCACCGAACCCCCGTGGGCGTCGAGCATCGTCGTCCCGCGGTCGCGGAGTTTCTTGAGTTCCCGGTTCGTTCCGACGCGCACGATCTCGTTGCCGCGAATGGCGAGCGCTTCGGCCGTCGCGCCGCCAGGCCCGGCCAGCACCCGCCCGTTGTAGATGATGAGATCGACGCTGTCCGGGCTCGCGTCACGCCGGGTGCCGACGAAGACGCCCGCAATCACTGAGCCGAGCACGATGAGCGCCACGATGAGAGAAGCCAGCCGGGATTCCACGATTCGTTGATTCTACTCTCTGTGCCCGGTCCTTGGTCCCCGCCCCCTGTTCCTTGCCCCATGCCCATGCCCCCGCCCCGTGCCCCCGCCCCGTGTCCCTGAGGTAGCATGCCCTATGCACTTCGCCATTCTCGGGTCGGGCGCCGTCGGCGGGTACTACGGCGCGAAACTCGCGCGCGCCGGTCAGCAGGTGAGTTTCGTCGCACGCGGAGCGCACCTCACGGCGCTGCGTGAACGCGGCATGATGGTCTGGAGTCCGCTCGGTGACTTCACCGTTCGCGCGCGGGCCGAAGAGGACACCGCGGCCATCGGGCCCGTCGACGTCGTCCTGTACGCGGTCAAGACGTACGACAATCCCGCCGCCCTGCCACGCCTCGCGCCGCTTCTGCATGCGGACACCGTGGTCATCACGCTGCAGAACGGGGTCGACAGCGTCGATGAGGTGGCCGAGGTGACCGGCCGCGGGCGGGTACTCGGCGGGCCGACGTACATCGCGACCGCGCTGTCGGCGCCGGGCCTCATCGAGCAGACCGGGACGCACCGCCGGATCGTGTTCGGCGAGGTCTTCGGTCGCGCGACCGACGTGACGCCGCGCGTGCGGGCTATCGCCGAGGTGATGCAGCAGGCCGACATCCAGGCCGAACCCGTGGCGGACGCCCGTGTGCCGCTCTGGGACAAGTTCATCTACCTCGCCCCGTTCGCCGCCTTCACCGGCGCTGCCCGGCTCCCCATCGGCCCGCTGTGGTCCGACCCCGTCATCAGAGATCGATTCCTGGCCGCCGTTCGAGAGGTCGACGCCGTCGCCCGCGCCGAAGGCGTGGCTGTCCGCGGCGACGTGATCGATCGCGTGGTGGCGTACGTCGAGGCCCTGCCGCCTTCGACGAGGTCCTCGTTGCTCATCGACCTCCAGGCAGGCAAACGTATCGAAGTCGAGTCTCTGGCCGGGTCGGTGGTGAGACGCGGGCTGGCGGCCGGCGTGCCCACCCCCATGCTCTCGGCGCTGTACGCCGTCCTTCGCCCGTGGGCGAAGGGTCGGTCCTGATTAGCGGCGTCGATCGCCGGAGACCACGACGACGCCGTCTTTGATGACGGCCACGATGCGGCGCAGGGCGCGCACGTCGTCGAGGGGGTTGCCATCGACGAGCAGGAGGTCGGCCGCCATCCCCGCGTCGATCGAACCGGTCCGGTCGGCGATTCCGAGCAGGGCGGCCGCATCGACCGTCGCGCTGCGGAGGGCGCGATCTGGCGAAAGGCCGGCATCGACGAACTGTTCGAGTTCGCGATGGAGGCCGGCTCCGGGCACGACGAACGGTTGACCCGCGCCCGAGCCCGCGACCACTCGTCCCCCGGCCCGGGCGAAGACCGTCACGAAGCGGCGGAATCGGGGCAGGGCATCGGCCAGCCTTGACTCCCGTCCAGCGGCGCGGGCTCCCGTCATGGGCCCGGCGTCGCGCACCCACCGCGCCGCGACGTCCGCGGGGACGTCCGTCGCGTCCGCGTTCGTGGCGCCGACCATCGACGCGGCCACGAGTGCCGAGAGCGTCGGCACCAGCGTGACGCCCCGGGCGGCAAGTTCGCGCGCGACAGCGTCGAGTCGCTCGGCTCGCAATGCACCCCAGTCGAGAAGATCGACATCGACTCGCATCGGGCTGACGGTTCGCGGTCCGGGCGCGCGAGTTCCTTCGGCGCCGGCCGCTTCGGCAATCCCACCAAGCCGTTCGATGGACGTGACTCCGAAGTCGGCCGCCTGGAATGCACTCATCCCGGAGGGATCCGCGGCGACCGGTACTCCTCGTGCGCGTGCGGCCGCCACGACGGTGGACAACTGCGCCGGCTCGGTGCCCGGAGGCACGAACAGGACGCGCGCCCCGCCTTCGATACGCGACCGCACCGCCTCCCGGACCGTCCCCATGGCATCGCTGGCAGCGACGGCCAGCAGTCCAGGGGCGAGATCCCGGATCGTCGTGACGCCATACTTCTGGAAGGCCGGAGACATCCACGGTTCCAGAAGCACGTGGGCATCGATCAGTCCGGGTACGAGTGTCAGGCCTCGTCCGTCGATGACGCGCCGGTGTGGCAACAGCCCGGGGTCCGGCGCCGGTCTCGTGCCGATGGCTTCCACCCGTCCATCCCGCACGGACACCGTGGCGCCCTCCGTGACGCGGCCGTCGCCGTGTACCACGCGGACGGGACCAATCAGGAGCTCGCCCGCGCGGGCGGAGGCACCCGGTCCCGGCGAAGCGGCCGCGGCCAGCCACAGGCAGGCCGCCGCGGCGGCGGCAGTGAAGGGGAGTCCGCGAGATTCGGCGGTGCGGGCGACCGGCATACGGCGGGTCGAGCCTATCGCTGCTGCCGTCGAGCGTCAACGTCGCTCCATCGCCTCGTATTCGAGGAGGCACGCGCGCCGCGTGTCTTCCGGGACGAGCGGAAAGGTGCCGAGCACGTGGGCGAATTCGTCGTGCTGCAGGTCGTAGAGCCGCGCGACGGCGGCCTGCAGCCGAATGTAACGGCGGTTCCAGTCGGGGCCCGCGTGCCGAAGTGCCAGTGACAGGCGGACGATGCGGGAGAAGGCAGGCGCACGCAGCCAGCCGACGGGCACGGGCAGCCGGCTGACAATCGTCGTCGAGACGTGAGTCACGACCCAGACCCTGGCCACGAAGTTCGCGACGAAGCTGTTGAGGACGCCGCAGAGGAATGCCTGCGTCGCGGCGCCGCAGACGCCCTTCTGGCAGAACACCGTGTGGACCGTCACGTGCCCCGGCGGGATCAGCGCAGCAATGAGCGTGAGGCGGTTGGTCGCCGATGCAACATCGCGATAGCCGAGGCGCCATCGGGTGACAGCCCGTCGCAGTTCCGGCGTGGGCAGGCGCCCGGCCGTCGAGATGCGCATACCGGATGCGGCGCTCACGATGAAGGGTTCCAGATGTTTGCCTTCGACGACGGGCAGGCCCGTGCCGGTCGTCGTCATCAGCCCGCGATCGTCGGTGGCGTTCAGTTCGCGGCCGAAGGAGGCGTGCCACCCCTCCGCGGTGCCGAGCCCGGGGAATTGCCGGCACAACCGATCGAGCAGCCGGACGTCGGCGTTGGATCGGACGTGCGGGAACGCCAGCGAATCGCCCGAGTACCGGCGAAGCTGCGCCGGTGTCAGCCGAATGGCGCCCTCTTCCGGCGCCTCGCGATCGATCGTGTCGAGCACTGCGGGGTCGCGTTCGCCGAAACGGCACGAGACGGACACGGTCGGCGATCCCGACGAGGCCGACAGCAGGAGGAAACGGACCCCACGGTGGATCGGGAACAGGCCGCGGGCGTTGTCGAAGGCGACCAGCCGGTCGACGCGGCATCGCTCCAGCAGGGCGCGGCGAAGCCCGGCGCTGCCGTGGTCGGACGCGAGGCCCCACGGGACGATCAACCCGAGGCGGCCGCCGGCACGCGTCAGCGTCAGGCACCGCTCGACGAACAACTGGTAGAGGTTCGGATGCCCGTCGCCGCACGCAGGATACAGGCCGGACTCGCGCGCGAAGGCCACGAACTGCCGCCGTTCGTCGCGGGTATCCCGACGATCTCCCGCGGACCCCGTATCGGCGCGCATCATCTCCCATGGGGGATTCGTCACGACCGCATCGAAACCGCCGTCCGCACGCGGGCGGCCAGCCTCGTCGTAGAACACCTCCGGAAACTCGAGGCCCCAATGGAAGAACGCCGCATCGCGGGCCAGGCGTTCGGCATGGTTCAAGCTCGCCTCGATGACGGCCCTCCGCAGCGACGTCTGGCGTCCGCGGATCGCCGAGGCCAGTTCCCCGAACGCCGGGCCTGCGGGCCGAAGGCCGGCCCCTTCGGTCCAGAACCAGGCGGCGCACCACAGGTCGGCCAGGCGCCTCCAGAGGGCCAGATCGCCGAACTCGTCCTTCAGCGCCGCGAGTGCCGCCTCCTTGTCTCTGACGGCCCGCACCGAGTCGTCCGGGATCGAGGCCAGTCGGTGACGGATGGGGAGCACGTGGCGCAGGGCCTGGCCGGCATCGTCCTCGGGGAACAGCGGCAACGAATGGCCGCGCGCGCGTCGGCCTGTCTGCCGGCCAGGCGTGCGTGTGGCGACATCATCGAGGGTGGCGCCGATGAGGCTGTCGCCCACCGCGAGATGGTGATCGAGGAACGAGAGCGGCCTGTCGCCGGCAAGCGTGGCCAGCCAGAGGGACAGCCGACTGACCTGGACGGCCATCGGGTTCCGGTCGACGCCGTACAGGCAGTGGCGGGCAATGAGCCGGCGGTGACGAGCCCGTTCAGCTTCCGAGAACTCACCGGGAAACAGCCCCTGTTCCCGCTCGAGGGCTCGGCCGTACGCGTCGGCCAGGTGATGACACGCCGCCACGAGGAACGCGCCGCTGCCCATGGCCGGATCGAGGACGCGAAGCGCGAGGATCTGATCGGACGACCGGCCGTCGAGGAGTGGGTCGAGCGCCTGCCTCACGAGGTAGTCGGTCATTTCGCGCGGCGTGTAGAAGGTCCCGGAGGATTTGCGCGCCGACGCACGGACCGCGTTCTCGCCCGGCCGATGATCGATGAGGCTCTCGTAGACGGCGCCGAGTTGTTCGACGCCGAGATCCGAGAACGAGATACGTTCGCGGCCCCGCGCGGCCGGTGTGGTGGTCATCGCCACGAGCGCTTCGGCGACCTTGCGATCGTCGAGGCGCGCCGATTCGGCCAGGGGCGTGTACCTGGGCGAAAACAGCCGCCCGTTGAACGGGGTGACGACCAGGTCGCCAGCCGAGCACCCGGCGTGAGCCATGCGCCAGACGGCCTGGAGCGATGCCCACAGTCCGCGGTGCGAGCCTGGCCGCTCGGCCGCGGCGCGGAGGCTCTCGATGGAGTAATGCCTGCGGTACACGGGATGCCACGTCGGGACGAGACCCCGCGATTCCGCGAACAACAGGAACAACAACCGGTAGACGAGCGTCAGCGACTGTGCGTGCAGCCCCTCCCCTTTGCCCGTTGCCGCCCCGGACTTCCTGCCGGCGGCGCGCAGTTCCAGCCAGAACACGTCGACCGCGTCTCTCACGCCATCGCGAAGCGCCGAGCGGACCGAGCCGCCATGACGGTCGGACGCTTCGGCGATGTCGGCCGTGACGTTCGTGAGGGCCTCCGCGCGAAGGACTGCCCAGAACACCACGAACGCACGTTCATCGTTGAGGACTGTTTCGAGATCGAAGTCCAGGTACGCCCGTGACCAGCCTCTGACCGTATCCCAGACTCTCAGGACCCGGCCGTTGAACCCCATTGCCCAGCGGCCATCTCCCCGGGCCGCCGTGCGGCAGTACGAGCCGTCGAGGCCGGAGGCCCAGCGCGAGACGGAGACGGGAATGTCGAGCGTCAGCGCCCTGGCCCGGCCGAACGCCGGGGCGGCATCGCTGTAACTGCGCGGAGGCTCGACGCTGAAGCCCAGGACCTCGAGGACTGGCGTGACGCCGGCGTCGAAGAGCAGGCGCAGGCCCGAGGCCGGTCCGAGGCCAGCCCCGGCCCGTCTCCACCACGCCGCGAGGGCCCGGCGGCCGGCCGCCCGCGAATCATCGCCGAGGTGGCAGGCGAACTCCCTGGCGAGCCGGTGCGCGGCGTACCAGCCAGAGACGAGGTCCCCGCGGATGCCCGGAATCGGAGCCGGCGCGGCGATCACGACGCGGGCTCCCGCCGGCCGCGAGGCGACTGCACGAGCACCCAGCGCAAACGCGGGCCGAGGGCACGGAGTTCCGGCGGGCCGCCG
>CAZJRM010000084.1:0-20298 GCA_964547975.1 uncultured Vicinamibacterales bacterium
GGAGCGCGTCCAGCACCTCTGGATCCTCCCAGGAATCCTCTTCGAGGAACTCGAGGTCGACCTTCGCGGGGGCGTTCGGGTGGCGTTGACCGAAGCCCATGGCGACGAAGGGGGTCCTCGATGCGGCGATCTTGTAGCGACGCGGGGAGAGGCCGGAGAGCGTATACCGGCCGTCCTCATCGGTGACGACGACGACGCTGACGCCGGCCGCCGTCGCAGAGACGCGCGCGCGACGAATGGGTGCGCCGGTGTCAGCGACTGTGACGCGGCCGCTGATCGTGCCGGCCTGATCGCGTGGAGTATCAGTCTTCGCCGCGATCCGTTGGTGCGCGGGCAACGGCGTCGGCTGGGCGTTGGCGGAGACCGCGCCGAGAAGGACGAGCGCGACGACGAGGAACATGGACTATCTCCGCGTGTGCCAGGCGTGGAGCGCCACCGCGAACAGCGCGCCCAGCGCGATGGACGCGACGTAGGCGGGGACCAGCCACGGAAGGCCGATCAGGACGGCGATGATCGATCCGGCCGCGAACACGAAGCCGCCGAGGTCGCCGCCGACGTCCATGGACGAGAAGTTGATGCCGCGGTGCAGGGGCAGATTCCGATCGACGGACGACGAGGTGCCGGGGTGATACATGACAACCTCCAATCCGCGTGAGTACCGGACGCTGGGGCGGCGGCCCGATGCGCCGCCGCTGGCCTGTGAGCGCGCCTACTCCGTCGGCGTCGTGCCTGGGGCGGCGGTCGTCTTGCCGGCGAGCGACGCGGTGCCGAGCATGCCGCCGAGGCCCATGGTTTCGACCGCCGAGGAGGGCACGATGACCATCGAGCCCTTCTCCTTCAGCGCTTCGTAGAGCATGTTCATCGCGCGCAGGTGGAGCGCGATCGGATTGTGTTCGTAGGCCTTGGCGGCCTGCGCGAATTTCTCCGCGATTTCCGTTTCGGCCGTGCCGAGGATGACGCGCGCCTGGCGTTCGCGTTCGGCCTGGGCGCGGCGCGACATGGCGTCCTCGAGTTCGCGCGGAAGCTGCACGTCGCGGATCTCGACGGACTGGACCGTGATCCCCCACGGGTTCGTCTTCTCGTCGAGGATCTTCTGCAGTTCGTGCCCGAGCGTGTCGCGCTCGGTAATCATCTGCGCCAGGTCGTGGCGGCCGATCGATTCGCGCAGCGCGGTCTGCGCGCTCAGCGTCACGGCCTCGGTGTAGTTGGCGACCTCCAGGATCGCCTTCTCCGGGTTCCAGACCACCCAGAAGACGATGGCGTCGACGTTGACGGGGACGGTGTCGCGCGTGAGCGCGGTTTCGGCGCGTACGTCGGTGACGCGCACTCGCTGATCGACGAACAGGCTGACCGAGTCGATGAGCGGGATGACGTGGAAGAGGCCGGGGCCGCGCAGGCCGCGGTACTTGCCGAGGCGCAGGACGGCGGCTTTCTGCCACTGCGTCGCGACCTTGAGCGCGAAGGCGAAGTAGAGGCCCGAGAGCGCGATGAGGACGTAGTACCACTCGAAGCCGAGGCGATGCCACAGCTGCGAGATCGTCACGAAATGCAGGAAGGCCAGGCCGAGGCCGACGCCGCTCGAGGTGGATGGCGCGTCGCTGTCGGCGATGGCCGGGCGGAACAGATGTAGTGCGGGCATCATGAACTAGCTCCTCTGCTGTTCGAGCGTGAATTCCTGCAGGCGGGCGAGCAACTCGTCGGCGGTGATGCCGACGGATCCGGCTCGCGCCAGCGTGTCGCTGACGAGTTGGTCGAGCTGACGCTGGCGGACGGCTTCGTCCGGGCGGACCGGCGTCTTCGTGACGAAGGTGCCGATGCCCTGCTGCGTCGAGAGCACACTGCGAATCTCGAGCTCGCGGTAGGCGCGGACGACGGTGTTGGGGTTGATGGAGAGATCGACAGCCGCCTGGCGGACGGTGGGGAGCTGGTCACCGCCGCGGAGCGCGCCAGTCGAGATGGCGCCGAGGATCTGGTCGATGATTTGGCGATAGGCCGGCACCCCGGTGGCGAGGTCGAGGGAGAGCGTGAACGAGGGCGAGGAGTTCACTCGTGCGGCCATACTGGTATCATAATGTATGGGTCTACTAATACAATGTCAAGTGAGATCGAAATGAGAAAAGGGGCCTGACCCCATTTTCCAGCGCAGCGTGACAGCAATCGGCCCGCCAAATCGACCGAATCCACGCCATCTGCCGCTGACCCGAGGGTCAGGCCCCTTTTCTCATTTTCGTCTCAGGATACAATCGCCTGAAGGGGACGTACGGCCATGGGGCGAACCGAACACGACAGCCTCGGCGCTCGCGAACTGCCCGACGAGGCGCGGTACGGCATCCACACGCTCAGGGCCCTCGAGAACTTCCCCATCCTCGGGCGACCCGCTCACCCGGCGCTGCTTCGTGCCTACGGCGACGTCAAACTTGCGGCTTTCCTCACCAACCGCAGACTCGGCTACTTCCCGGACCCGGGCGTCGCCGACGCCATCGAACGCGCTTGCCGCGAACTTGCCGACGGCGCGCTCGTCGCCGACCTCCAGGTCGATGCGCTCCAGGGCGGTGCGGGCACCAGCACGAACATGGCGGTCAACGAAGTCATCGCCAACCGCGCGCTGGAGTTGCTCGGCCAGCCTCGGGGCACGTACGCCATCGTCTCGCCGACCGATCACGTCAACCTCCATCAGAGCACCAACGACACGTTCCCCACGGCCCTTCGGATTGCCGCGATCCATCGGCTGCGGGATCTCACGCGCTCGGTCGTCTCGCTCCAGGAGGCGTTCCAGACGAAGGAGCGCGCCTTTGCCCATGTCGTGAAGGTGGGCCGCACGGAATACCAGGACGCGGTCCTCACCACGCTCGGGCGCGAAATGGGCGCCTACGCGGACGCGCTCAGCCGCGACCGCTGGCGGCTCGACAAGTGCGAAGAACGCCTGCGCGTCGTGAATCTCGGCGGGACCGCGATCGGCACGGGCCTCGCCGCGCCGCGCGACTACATCTTCCAGGTCACCGACGTGCTCCGCGAACGTACCGGCCTCGGCCTGGCGCGGGCCGAGAATCTCGTCGACGCGACCCAGAACGCGGACGTGTTCGTCGAAGTCTCAGGCCTGCTGAAGGCGCTCGCGTCCACCCTGATCAAGATCAGCACCGACTTGCGCCTGCTGAGTTCCGGCCCGGACGGCGGGCTCGGCGAAATCCAGCTTCCGCCCTGCCAGGCCGGATCGAGCATCATGCCCGGGAAGGTCAACCCGGTCATCCCGGAAGCGGCGACGCAGGCGGCGATCCTGGCCATCAGCCACGACCACGCCATCACCGCGGCCGCGTCGATGGGCAGCCTGGACCTGAACGCGTTCGTGCCGCTCATCGCGCACGGCCTGCTCGAATCGTTCGACATCCTCACGCACGCCTGCGACATCCTTCGCACACGCTGCGTCGACGGCATCCTGGCCGACGAGGCCCGCTGCCGGCGCCACGTCGAAAACGCCACGGCCAGCGCCACGGCTCTCGTGCCCGTCATCGGCTACGAGCGGGCGTGCGCGCTCGTGGCCCGCGCCCGAGAGAGCGGCTCAGGGCTCAAGGCCGCCGCGGTCGCCGGCGGGTACGTGACCGACGAGCAATTCGACGAACTCACCTCGCCCGAAGCGGTCTGCCGCCTCGGGTTCACGCCCCGTCGGGATTCCCGCTGATGCAACCCGCTCCACGATCGCTTCGTCTGCACATCGGCATCTTCGGTCGCCGCAACGTCGGCAAGTCTTCGCTTCTCAACGCCATCACCCGCCAGCACGTGTCCATCGTCTCGGCGTTCGCGGGTACGACGACCGACCCGGTCGAGAAGCCGATGGAACTCCTCCCCCTCGGACCGGTCCTCTTCGTCGACACCGCTGGCATCGACGATGAAGGCGCGCTGGGCGAACTGCGGATGCAACGCACGCGCGCCGCCCTCGACCGGGTCGATTTCGGCCTGATCGTCACGGAAGCCGGCGGGTGGGGCCGCTTCGAAGACGGTCTCGCCGACGAGCTGGCTGCCCGCAAGGTGCCCGTCATCATCGTCGTCAACAAGACCGATGTGCGGCCCCTCGAGGATTCGGAAGCCGCCACCCTGGCCGGCCGCGGCGCCGCCGTCGTTCCCCTGTCCGCGGTGAACGGCACGGGACTCTCGGCCCTTCGCGATGCCCTCATCAGGCTCGCGCCGGCGGACTTCTTCGACAACCGCCGCGTGGTCGCCGACCTCGTCCCGCCAGGCGAGGTCGCGCTCCTCGTCGTGCCCATCGACAAGGAAGCGCCGAAGGGGCGGCTCATCCTGCCCCAGGTGATGTCAATCCGCGATCTCCTCGACGGGGAGAGTCTCGCGCTCGTCACGCAGGAACGCGAACTGCGCCGAGCCCTCGACACGCTCGCCGCGCCGCCCGCGCTCGTCGTCACCGATTCGCAGGCGTTCCTGAAGGTCGCGGCGGACGTCCCGGTGACGGTGCCGATGACCTCGTTCTCCATCCTGATGGCGCGTTTCCAGGGGGACCTGACCGAACAGGTCCGCGGCGCCATGGCCATCGATCGCCTGAAGGGCGGGGACCGCGTGCTCATGGCGGAAACCTGCTCGCACCATCCCATTGGCGACGACATCGGCCGAGTGAAGATTCCGCGCTGGCTCACGCAGTTCGTCGGCGCGAAGCTGGAGTTTGTCCACGTACAGGGCCGAGACTTCCCGTCGGACGTCTCGCCCTACGCGCTGGTGGTGCATTGCGGGAACTGCACCGGAAACCGGCGGGAGATGCTGTCGCGCATCGCCCGCTGCCGCGACGCCGCCGTGCCCATCACGAACTACGGGTTGACGATCGCCTACTCGCTCGGGATCTTCGAACGGGCGCTGGCGCCGTTCCCGTCCGCCCTCGAGGCTTACCGTGCCGCCCAGTCTTGACACGCTCACGCCGCGCGCCATTCGCGAGTGGCTCACCCAAACCGACGAGTCGGCCCTCGAGGCGCTGTGGGCCAGGGCCGACGCCGTTCGCCAGGCGCACGTGGGTGACGCGGTCCACCTGCGCGGCCTGATTGAAGTCAGCAACCACTGTGTCCGGCTGTGCCTCTACTGCGGCATCCGCAGTTGCGCTCCGGACATCACGCGATACCGGATGAACGAAGGCGAGATCCTCGAGTGCGCGCGCGACGCGGCACGTCTCGGATACGGCACGGTCGTCATGCAGTCGGGCGAAGATCCCGAGTTGACCGCGACGTTCATCGCCGGCATCATCCGCCGCATCAAGGCTGAAACCGGGCTCGCCATCACCCTTTCCCTCGGCGAACGACACGACGACGAACTCCGGGCCTGGAAGGATGCCGGAGCGGATCGTTACCTGCTGCGGTTCGAAACGTCCGACCCGGACCTGTACCGTCGCATCCACCCGAGCCTGCCGGGCACGCTCTCGGATCGTCTCGCGCAGCTCGATCGGATGCGGGAGATGGGCTACGAAATCGGCACCGGCGTCATGGTTGGCGTGCCGGGGCAGACGTGGGACACGCTGGCGAACGACATCTGGACGTTCCGCGACTACGACATGGACATGATTGGCGTCGGCCCGTTCCTGCCCAGTCCGCGCACCCCGCTTGGCGGCCCGGCCGCGGCACGGCTGGCCGCACCCGACGGCCTGCAGGTGCCCAACGACGAACTGACGACGCTGAAGGTTGTGGCGCTCACGCGGCTCGTGTGTCCCGACGCGAACCTGCCGAGCACGACGGCGCTTGCCACGATCGACCCGGCGCAGGGACGCGAACTCGGCCTCACGCGCGGCGCCAACATCGTGATGCCGAACGTGACACCGCCCCACTACCGGGTCCTCTATGAGATCTACCCGGGCAAAGCCTGCATCCACGAGACCGCGCAGGCGTGCCAGGGCTGCCTCGAGAAACGAATCCACTCGATCGGGCGCTACGTCGGGACGGGTCCGGGCGGCCGCGGGGCCGCCGCCATGTCCCGCCCCGCCCCCGCGATGCCGTCACCGACCGGAACGGACACGCACCGTCTGACGCTCCACCGCCATGACTAAGACCACGCTCGCGACCCTGATCATGATCGCCTCTGCCACTGTCGTCAGCGCCCAGTCCCCGGCGCCCGCCGCCGTCATTCCAATCTGGGCGGAGGGCGTGCCGAACAAGCCGGCGAACCTCCTGCCCGAAAAAGACGATGAGCCGTTTCGTCCGACCAACATCAGCGAGCCGACGTTGTCGGTCTTCCCGGCGCCGGAAGCGGGCCGGAGCGGCGCGGCGGTCGTCATCTGTCCAGGCGGAGGTTACAGGCGGCTGGCTATCGACAAGGAAGGGTACGACGTCGCTGCCTGGTTGAATCGCATCGGCGTGTCCGCGTTCGTCCTGAAGTACCGGGTCCCGCAGTTCGGCCACCCGGCGCCGCTCCAGGACGTGTTGCGATCGATTCGGCTGGTGCGCCGCGAGGCGGCGAAGTGGGGCGTCGACCCCACGAAGATCGGGGTCATGGGGTTTTCGGCCGGCGGTCACCTGGCGGCGTCCGCCGCGACGCTCTACGACGACCCGGCCGGCCGGACCGGCGCGCCGCTCGATTCCGTGAACGCGCGGCCGGACTTCCACATCCTGGTCTACCCGGTCATCACCCTGAACGGACCGCACGCCCACAACGGCTCGCGCGAGTACCTGCTGGGCAAGACGCCGGCATCGGCACTCGTGGAGTCCCTTTCCCTGCAGAACCGCGTGACCTCCTCGACTCCGCCAGCTTTCCTGGTGCACGGCGGGAACGACACCTCCGTGCCGGTCGAGAACAGCCTTCTGTACTACGCCGGGTTGAGGAAGGCTGGGATTCAGGCCGAGCTGCACGTCTACCAGCACGGACCGCACGGCGTCGGGATGTTGCCGGGCAACGGGCCGATTTCGGACTGGCCGCGCCGCTGCGAAGAGTGGCTGCGCGCGCGCGGGCTCCTTCGATAGCCGCCCCGCGCGCCGCCGAAAAGGGGGCCAGGCCCCCTTTTAGGTCAGACCACGCGCAGCGGGAAAGGGGGCCAGGCCCCCTTTTAGGTGTGACCGGCGGCGATCCCGGCTATCCTCAATAGATGCGCACGTCGGTCATCATCCCGTCGCGGAACGAAGGCGATGTGGTCGTGGAACTCGCCCTGGCCACGCGGCCCTTCTGCGACGAAGTCCTCATCGTCGACGGTCACAGCACCGACGGGTCGCCCGAACGCCTCGCGGCGGCGGGGTTCCGCGTCATCCCGGACCGCGGCAAGGGCAAGGGCGACGCGCTTCGCGTCGGTATCGAATCGGCGATCGGCGACATTCTCGTCACGATGGACGCCGACGGCTCGCACGACCCTGCGGAAATCGCGCATCTTACGGCGCCGATTATCTCCGACGACGCCGACATGGTCATCGGGTGCAGGATGCGCGGCGGCAGCGACGAGTTCGCCGGCACCTGGACGATGTTCATCCGCCTGTGGGGCAACAACTTCCTCACGCAGGTGATCAACACGCGCCACCACACCTCGCTCACCGACACGCAGAACGGGTTCCGCGCCCTCCGCGCGTCGGCCATCAAGGCGCTGACACTGACCGAGAACCTCCACACCATCGAACTCGAAATGGTGCTCAAGGGACTGAAGCACGGCATGCGCGTCACGCAGGTGCCCTCGCACGAATACGCGCGCAAGGCCGGTGCCTCCAGCCTGTCGGTCGTCAGGCAGACACCCGCGTTTCTCTCGTGCCTCATTCGGAATATCTTCTGAAGGGGCAAGGAACAAGGGGCAAGGGGAGGAACACCTCACGGTGTCCGTTCGTACACCACCACTTCGGGATTGACCTTGTCGAGATTGGTCCACCAACTCTCGCCCCGTCCGCGAAACGCGGCGTCATACTGCAGCAACGCCCACCCCGGCACGGACGCGCGATTCCGAAAGACCTCCGCGTAGCCCAGTTCGCCGCCCTCGAGCGCGCCAAGCAGCTGCCGCTCCGTCGACGGTCGCCCCGATCGATACCGCCACGCATACCGTTCGTTCACCACGATGAACCGCGGCGCGCGCCCGGCCACGTCCTCGGTTGACGCCAGCGGTACGCCGACGGACGGCGGCGCAAAATACGGCAGGTAGTTGCCGACCAGCCCTACGACGGCACCGCGGCCTTCCCTCGCCTGCACCCTTGCCTGCACCCACGCCCGCGCGACCTCCCGCCCATCGAGGTTCATCATCGCGTTGATCGACGCCGCCCAGAGCAGCGACCATAACAACGCCACTCCCACGATCGCGCGGCCCAAGGCCCTCCGCCCGGGCATCGACAGCAGATCGGCCATCGACGCGCCCGCGAAAAGCGCCAGGACGAACACGCCAGGGAAGACGTACCGGTCACACACGAAGTACGTCACCAGCGTGAAGGTGGCGTGGAACGACACCGGCACGAGCAGCAGCCACAGCCACCACCGCCGCTCGGGCACCATCGCCGCCCTGACGATCCCGACACCCGCCAGCATCACCAGCGGCCATCCCATCGACCACCGGAACAGGTCGCCTGTCCGCCACGTGAGCTCCCACGCTCCCGCCGCGTTCCGCGGGACGATGGCGATATCGTTGAACGACGCGAGCAATCGCAGGTGCGCGACGAATCCGGACGGGTTGAAGACCACGTTATGGCAAACGAGCGACACCACCACCGCGGCGGTGAACCCGGCACCCATGCGCGGATCGACGAACGCGCCGGCGATCCGGGCGGGCCATCCGGTCTCGCGCCGGCTTCGGGCCGTACTCCAGACGACGACCGGCACGAGCAGCGCCAGACTCGCGTACGCCTGGTCCTTCGTCGCGACCGCGGCCGCCGCCGCCGCGCCGAGCAGGATGTACGCCGCGCGATCGCCACCCCGGACGACGCGCAGGAAGCCGACGAGCGCCCACCCGAACCAGCAGAGCGAGGGCACGTCGAGATTGGCGAGCTTCCCGTAGAACACGAACAGCGGTGTCAGCAGCAACGCGAGCGGCGCCAGGACCGCGCGGCGGGCCCCGAAGAGCTCCGCGCCGCAGATGAATGCCGCCGCCAGCGCGCCGAGGCCCAACAGCGTCGAGACGAGCCGGGTCACGAGGACCTGCGCCACGTGTGCATCCATGGGCTCGGGCGGCAACGGCAGGCGACGGTCAGCGGTTTCGAACGCGACCAGCGGAAGGCCGAGCGCGATGTAGTGCATCGCCGGGTACTTGTCGTGCCATCCGCCGACGAACCGCTGCGACAGCGCATCGCGCACGACGTTCGGCCGCAGTTCGTCCGGATTCCAGGCGTCCCCTCTCGCGCCCCACTCGATGCCCCACACCAGGAGTCCCGCGGCGAGGACCATCACGGCCTTCAGGCTCGCGCGATCCCGGGCGTTCGGGGCCGCACGCGACACTTCGCCCGACATCCACGCGCCAAGCACCTTCACCGGCAGGTAGAGCAGCAGCAACGACCACACGAACGGCAGGACCACCACGCCACGCCTCAGCCACGCCGGGGGATGTCCGGCGGACGCGGCCTCGCGGTCAGGCGCGACGCTCGAAGCGGTGATCGCTTCGGCGACGCCTCCGGGCCGCGACCACGTCACCGCGAGCGCCAGCCCGCCGCCGGCCTGGAAATGACGGACGCGGACTCGATGCACTCCCGCTTCGAGATCGACCTCCCCGCCGCGTTCCTCCTCTCCATGCGTCCCGCCGTTGTCGACCACCAGCGTGTCGTCGACCCACAGCCACGCCCCATCGTCCGACCGCACGGAGAACGTGTGCCTCCCGGCGCTGGAGAGGGTGAAGACACCGGTCCACTCCGCGCTGGCGAATCCCGCCGAGGCCCACGGCGCAGACGCAAGGATGTCCGATGTCGTCGGAGCGGAGGATCGCGTGACGGTACGCGGCGCGCCATCCCAGGACGTGTTGTCCCAGTAACGCCCGACGAAACCGGTGGTGGGACGTTCGGGAAGGAGCCACGTCGCGGCGGCGCTGACGATCGCCAGCGCCGCCACGGTGACCAGTTCGAGACGACGGAACCTGAACATCGGTGCCCGTGTGCCTCGTCTACCGCGCGACGGCCTCCATGGTCTTCAGCACCGGGTAGTAGTCCGGCGGCGGCGTGGCCCCGAGCACCGGGTCGAGGATGTTCCACGTCATGAAGCCGTCGTCGGACATCGGATCGAGCAACGCGAACGCCAGGCGGGCGAGCGGCTGATCCATCGGGATGACCAGCGAGCCGGCGGGCAGCGCCTGCTCGGTCGTCTCCCAGGCCCCGGTCAGCGTCCGGAGTTTGTGCGTGCCCTGGTACTCGCTCGCTGCCAGCGTCGACGAGGCGATCTTGAATCGTTCGCCCTTGAGCGGCGATTCCTTCGTGGTCTTGAAGTACCTGACACCGTGGGCCTCGAGACGATCGATCACGGCCGCCATCATTCGGGCCGCGGGGCTCCCGACCGGTCCCCGCATGAACCCGCCGCCTGGCGGGGGACCCTGCATCCCGCCTCTCGGCGGTCCCTGGGGCTGAGCCGGTGCCGCGGGTGGCGCCGGCGGCGCGGCGGCCGCAGGCGGGGCGGGAGGGGCAGCCGGAATGACGTACGCCCTCGGCACGATGACGGACTCCACGGGTTCGACCAGGCCGTAGTGCGGCATCGTTTCCGTGCGTTCGGTGCCCGCGACGCGCCGTCGCATCGGACGTTCCGGCACGTACGGATTCCGTTCGTCGGCCACGTCTGCCAGCACGGCGACAATCGGGTCCGGGTACTTGACCAGCCGGTTCCTGACCGCCTGGCTCGTGCCGACGATGGACCCGGCATCGGCGTCCGCGATGGCCTTGCGGATGGCCGCGCCGTTCTTCACGGCGTAGTTGACGATCTCCTCGACGAACCAGTAGTTGGACGTGATCCGGTCTTCGAACGACGCGTACGAGTACGTCTCGGAGAGGATGCCGATCCGGTTGCGCAAGCCCCAGTACGTCTGGGTGTAGCGCGGCTTGTAGAGGTCGAGGTCTCCGCGCCACGCACGTTCGCCCTGCCGCGACACGCCGCCGTAGTAGAAGTAGTCCCACCCGTGCTTGGCCTTGACCGTCTTCGTGACCCACGGCAGCAGGTCGCCCTTCACGAGGCTCGCGATCCCGGCTGCGGTGTTCGGACTGACGGACGTCTCGTAGGTCAGGAAGAAGCCGTGGTCGCTTCCGTTCGTCGTGTGGAGGTCGATGGCGATGTGCGGATCGTACTGCGTCATCAGCCGCGCCATGGATCGCGCCTCGGACGTCTCCAGTTTCGTGTTGTCGCGGTTGAGATCGAGATCCTGCGCGTTGTGGCGCTGTCCCATCCCGCCGATGGGCCCGAACTGGCTGCCGCGGTTCCTGATGTTCACGCGTTCGTTGCCGTCGGCGTTGTAGATCGGGTTGATGAGCAGCACCACGTCCTTGAGCCACGCCGCGCGTTCGCCCTTCGCGATCGAGCGCAGCAGCCACAGCATGGCTTCCTTGCCTTCGACCTCGCCGGCGTGGATGTTGCCCTGGATGTAGATGCGCGTCTTCCCCGTCGCCTTCACGGCCTCCGGCGTCGTACCCGGCGCGCCGACGACGGCCAGCGGCATGGGCCGCCCTTCGTAGGTGTGGCCGCAGGTTGTCAGCAGGATCTGCTTCGGCGCCGCCGAGGCCATGGCCTTCATGAACGCCACGACCTCGTCGTAGCGGCTCGTCTCGGTGTAGTTCGTTGCTTCGGGCCTCGTGAGGGGCCAGGTCTTCGCGGCGGCGCGGGCGGGCGCCTGGGCTGCCGGCACCTGCGCGGCGGCCGACGTGGCAACCGCGAGGCAGATCCCCGCCGCCATCAGCAGACTCGTACGCGACCTGAGATTCGGAGACAGTGACATCGAGACACCTCGTCTGTTGCCAGTGCTATACGACGGCCCGGGGCCCGGCCTTTAGTCCTTCATCCGGCGCGCGGCGGCGGTTGCCGCGACGAAGAGCCCGCCAATCGCGCCAAATGCGACGATGCCGACGATTTCGAGCCAGTCGCCGATGGCGGCCGGGCTGGCGAGCCTGCTCAGCGCGGCAGCCAGGTCGTACGCGCCCTTGGTTTCGCGCATCGTCTTCACGGCCATCAGGGCCGCGTCGAGGACGAACCCGAAGCCGGCCAGCACCAACCCGCCCACCACCCCGCGCAGCGCCACCTGGTGCCGGCTGAGCGGCGGACCGAACGAGGCCTCCTCGACCGTGAACACGGGATCGCGGGTGCCGAGTGGCACGAACCGTTGCAGCATCAGGAGCCCGGGGACACCCGTGACCAGCGTCGCCAGGAAGAAGGTCGACCATCCCATCGCATCGACAGCGACCCCGGCAATCGGGCCGGCCAGCAGCCGCGGCAGGGCGAACAGGCTCGTGAAGAGCGCAGACTGCGTGGCCGAGAACCGCTTCTGTGTCATTCGAAGCACGAGCACGCCAAAGGCACCCGTCCCCAGGCCGGATGTGAACAACTCGAAGCTGGTCGCGCCGTACATCAGCGGCAGCACCGGATGCCCTGGCAGCGAGACGAAGTAGTACCCGAGATTCGAGAACACCTGCAGGAATCCGAAGACCCACAGCGAGTGCCCGAGCCCGACCATGGTCGTGACCCAGGCGCCGGCGACGGAGCCGACAATGGTCGCGACCAGCCCGACGGTGGCGAGCGCGATGCCGCGGTGGTCGGCGCTGTAGCCCATGTCGATCAGGAAGGGCCGCGTCAGGGCCTGCGTCAACTGGTCCGACAGCTTGTAGAGCAGGACGAACGCGAGAATCTCGAGGGCCCGGTGCCGGGCGAGGAATCCGATGAAGGGCTGCCAGACCGCATCGCGGAGCGAGCCGGGCGCGGGCGTCATCTCTTCGGGCTCCGGCGCCTTCCACGAGAGCAGGATCATCGGCAGGTAAATCAGCGCGAGGATCAGGTTCACCGTGGGCCAGCCGAGGTGGCTCGCCATGGTGATCGCGCCGCCGCCCGACACGACGAGGGCGGCGCGATAGAGGGCAATACGCGCGCCGACGGCCGCGCCCTGCTCTTCGGTGCGCAGCACCTCCACGGCGTAAGCGTCGATCGCGATGTCCTGGGATGCCGAGGCGATCGCGATGGCGAAGGCGAGCGCGCCCACGACCCAGACGGCATCGGGGTGCCCGCCGACGCCGGCGAAGCCGAGCGAAATGACGGCCAGCGCGAGTTGCGTGACGGCCATCCAGCCGCGGCGGCGTCCCCAGAACGGCGGCACGTACCGGTCCATCAGCGGGGACCAGATCACCTTCAAGCCCCACGGCGCCTGCGCCAGCGTGAAGAGGCCGACGACCCGGATGTCCACGCCAATGCTGCGCATCCAGTCCGGGATGGCGTACCAGACGAGGCCGAGGGGGAGTCCCGACGAAAACGACAGCAGTGCGACAGACGCGGTCCGCCAGGATCGCATGGCGCGCACCAGGCTGGTCAGCGCGCCGGGAGTGTTGGTCGATGCCACCGCACGAGTATAGTGCGAATCGTTTGCCGGACAGCCCGGCTGGCGCTAGGATGTGGCCGCAGTGGTCCGGGGTCCCGGGTGAAGAGATGAGCGAGCAGTTCCCTTCGGAATCGGTGTCGACGAACGGCCACCCTCCGGCGGGACCGGCCGGCAGGCCTGCCTGGCAGACCGTGGGGCTGTTCGCGGTGTGTTACGCGGCGTGCCTGGCCGTGGGCCAGACGATTGCCTTCCGCTGGGATCCGTTCAACGTGCTCTGGCTGCCGAGCGGCTTCTTCCTGGGGGTCCTGCTCTGGCGCGCGCCGGGAACCTGGCCTGGCCTGATCGCGGCGGCCGTCGCCGTCGGCGCGGCGTTCTGCCTGTACGGCGGCCTGCCGTGGACCATGGCGCTGGGACTGGCGGTGACCGGTTGCGCGCAGGCCGCGCTCGGGGCGTGGCTGGTGAGGCGCTTTGTACCTGAGGGGCCCGGCTTCTCGACCATCCTCCAGGCGGCAAGTTACCTGCTGGCTTCGGGCGCGAACGCGGCCCTCTGGGCGAGCGTGTACTCGGTGTGGGCCTCGGCCTCGGGTCACGACGTCTCGGGGCCGTTGTGGTTCCTCTGGTGGAGCCGGATAGGCATCGGGGCCGTCTCCGTCGCGCCGCTCGTGTTGTCTCTGTCACGGCTCAGTGTGGAGCCCACGTTTTCCGGTGAGGGCCCGTCGCGGTCCGAGGCCGTGCTCCTGGCCTGCTGCGTTGTCGGCGGAGGCCTCTTCGTCTTCAACGACGCGTGGCATCCACGCGTGCCCCTGAGTCATGCGCTCGTGCCGATCCTCGTCTGGGCGGCGGTCCGCTTCGGCGTACGCGGGGTGTCGTTGTCGAGCACCGTGCTGGCGGTGCTCGGATCCGTCTTCAGTCACCACGGCGGCGTGGGGCTCATCGAGCCCGACGTGTCGGTCGTCGCGCAGGTGAACCGCCTGCACCTCTTCCTGGGCGTGTCATCCGGGACCGGGCTGATGCTGGCGGCGGCCATCGCCGAAGCGGCGGTTGCGCTGGCCAGGCACCGCGACGCCCATCAGCGGCTCGATGCGATCTTCTCGGGAACCCGGGACGCGCTCCTCGTGGCCGACGCCGGGAGCGGGATCATCCTCGAGGCGAACGCCGCGGCGGGCGATCTGTTCGGGCGGCCCGTCGCCCAGTTGATCGGCCTCCACCAGGCGGACCTGCATCCCCCGGAGCGCAGCGAAGAGTACCGGAAACGATTCCTGGAGCGTTCCGCCCGCTCGTCGCCGGAGTTGAGCCCGGCCGAGGCCGTCCGCAGCGACGGAACCCGCGTGCCCGTGGAAATCAGCTCGCGGGGCGTGACACTCGCCGGCGGTCAACGCGCTGTCATCGGTGCGTTTCGCGACCTCTCCGAGCGTCGGCGTTCCGAAGACCGCTACCGTTCGATCCTGCAGTCGTCGATGGACGGGTTCTGGTTCGTCGATCTCGACGGACGATTCGTGGACGTGAACGACGCCGCCTGCGCGATGACGGGATACAGCCGGGACGAACTGTTGTCCCTGCATATCTGGGACATCGACGCCGGCGAGAGCCGGGAGCAGACCTTCGAGCACATCGCGCGGATTCGAGAAGCCGGCCGGCACCGGTTCGAAGCGCGCCACCGGCGAAAAGACGGCCTGCTGCGGGACGTGGAGGTCAGCGCGCTCGAAGTGCCCGACGGCTCCGGCCGGATGGTGGCGTTCGTTCGCGACATCTCCGACGAGAAACGGTCGCTCCGCATCATGCAGGCGCGGGTACGGCTGCTCGAACACGCCTCGGTCAATACGCTTGAAGCGCTGCTCGTCGCGACGATTGACGAGGCCGAGGGCCTGACAGGCAGCGGTATCGGCTTCCTGCATTTCCTGGAAGCGGACCAGCAGACCGTGACCGTGCGGGCGTGGTCCACGCGGACGCGCGGCGCGTGCGGCGTCGGTGGTGCCCGGTCCCACGCGAACGTCGCCGACGCCGGCGTCTGGGTGGACTGCGTCCGCGAGCGCCGTGCCGTCATCCACAACGACTATGCCGCGCTGGGACACCGCGGAGGCCTGCCCGAAGGCCACGTGACGCTCATCAGGGAACTCGTCGTTCCCGTCATCCGCGATGGCCTCATCGTCGCGATTCTGGGCGTGGGGAACAAGCCGGACGCGTATTCCGACGGTGACGTGGCCGCCGTCTCCCGCCTGGCCGACCTCGCCTGGGATATTGCCGAGCGCAAGCGGACGCAGGAATCGCTCTTTGCGAGCGAAGAGCGGTACCGCCTGCTCGTCGAGACGAGCAACGAGGGGATCTGGGTGATGGACGGCGATCACGTCACCACGTACGTCAACCAGGCGATGGCCGACATGCTGGGCTATGCGCCCGTCGACATGGTCGGGCGCCCGGTCGAAGCCTTCTTCTTCGAAGAGGACCTGACGTTCCACGCGGATCGTATGGCCGCCCGCCACTCGGGCCGCAGCGAGATCTACGAGCGCCGGTTCCGTCGCCGCGACGGCACCGCCCTCTGGACGCTGGCATCGGCGAAAGCCCTGAAGGCGGAGGATGGCCGGTTCCTGGGGTCCTTCGCGCTGTTCTCCGACATCACCGAACGCCGGGCCGCGGAACGTGAACTGGAACGGAACCGCGCCGAACTCAAGGCGCTGGCGCGGCAACTGGTCGATTCGCAGGAGATCGCCAGCCGTGAACTGGCGCGGGAGCTGCACGATCGTGTCGGCCAGAATCTGACGGCCCTCAATCTCAACTTCACCCGGCTCCAGGAGAGCGTGGCTCCGCTGCGTGACCTGCAACTCACCGGCTCCGTGCAGGAGTCGCTGCGTCTCCTGTCGGAAACCATGGGCCAGGTGCGGGACGTGATGGCAGAACTGCGGCCGCCGGTGCTCGAGGACTACGGCGTGTTCGCGGCCGTCCGCTGGCTCGGTGGCCAGTTCGCCCGCCGAACCGGGCTCGTCGTCACGGTCAAGGCCGAGGACGATGTGCGGCCCTCCACCGAGGTCGAGACGGCGATCTTCCGGATTGCCCAGGAGGCGTTGACCAACGTGGCCAGGCACGCCGGCGCGCGCAGCGTTGCCGTCGAGTTGATGTTGCGGGACGGGCGGCTTCGACTGTCGGTGGCGGACGATGGCGCAGGCTTCCGCTCCGGCCAGCCCGCGCCGTCTGGCTGCTGGGGCCTGCTCACGATGATGGAACGTGCGGAAGCCGTGGACGGCCGACTGACCGTGACATCGGCGCCCGGGCGCGGGGCCTCAGTGGAGGCGGACGTGCCGGCCGGGCGGCCGGTGTCCTGAGGGGAGGTCATGCCTGTTTCCATCCTCCTCGCCGACGACCACGCGATCGTGCGCGAAGGACTCCGTGCCCTGCTGAGCGCGCGCGGTGACCTGGTGGTCGTCGGAGAAGCGTCGGACGGCGCCGAAGCGGTGGCCGCCGTCGAGCGGCTCACGCCAGACGTCGTCGTGATGGACATCTCCATGCCGCGGATGAACGGCATCGATGCGGCCGCCGAGATCCGGCGCCGTTTCCCGGCGACGCAGGTCGTGTTCCTGTCGGTGCACGCGACGAGCGAACACGTCTTCCGGGCGCTGCAGGCCGGGGCGGCCGGCTACGTGCTGAAAGAATCCGTCGGGCAGGAAGTGGTCGACGCCATCCGCGCGGTGGCCGCTGGCCGCCGGTACCTGAGCACGCGTATTGCGGAAGTCGTCAATCCCGGCCTGGGCGCGTCCGGACCGCTGCCGAGCCGGGGCCCGCTCGACAGCCTCAGCCAGCGGGAGCGGGAAGTGCTGCAGTTGGTGGTGGAGGGGTGGTCGAGCGCGGAAATCGGCGAGCGGCTTTCGGTCTCACCGAAGTCCATCGAAACGTATCGCGGACGCGTGATGACCAAGCTGGGCATCCACGATCTGCCCGGGCTGGTCCGTTTCGCGATCAAACACGGAATGACGCACGAATGAGGCGCGCCGGCCGGTGACAGTCCGGCCGGCGCGTCCGGGTCGAGCGACTAGAACGAGCCGAATGTGCCGTCTGCCGGCAGATCTTCCGGGCCCTGCTGCCTCCGCGTGAGTTTCAGCAGGCGGTCCGGTGGTGCTTGCGCCGCTGGCGCCGGGTGCGCCGGGCGGCTTGCTGACGCTTGACGTGCCGGTCCCCGTGCCGGCGAGTCGGCAGCGCCCTTCACGAGGGCCATCAACTGGGCGACCACCTGCATCGAGGTTTCGGCCTGGGCGTTCAGCTCCTCGCTCGATGCCGCGCTCTCTTCGGCCGACGCCGCCGTCGTCTGCGTGACCTTCTCCATCTGCGTGAGCGCCTGGGTCACCTGGTCGATGCCCTGCGCCTGCTGCTGGCTGGCCGAGCTCACACCTTCCGCGATGTCCTTCACACGGCCGACGCTGCCCGTGAATCCCTGAATCGAGTCGCGCACCTTGACGACACGTTCGGCGCCGCGTTCGGCATTCGCCCCGGCCTCCTCGATGAGACCCGCCGTGTCTCTCGACGCGGTCGCGGCGCGTTGCGCCAGACTGCGCACTTCGTCGGCCACCACCGCGAACCCCATCCCCGCCTCGCCCGCCCGCGCGGCTTCGACCGCGGCGTTGAGCGCGAGAATGTTGGTCTGAAACGCGATTTCGTCGATCGTCTTGATGATCTTCGACACCTTCGCGCTCGACTCCTTGATGGCCGCCATCGCGGCGACCATTTCGTCAAGGTCGCGATTCGACGCGCGGACCTGGTCGTCGACCTGTCCCATCAGGCGGGCCGCCTCGCCGGCGCTTTCGGCGTTCTTGCGGGTCATCGCCGCCATTTCTTCCATCGACGCCGATGTCTCTTCGAGCGCGGCGGCCTGCTCGGTGGCGCCTTGCGAAAGCGCCTGTGCCGCCGAGGCGACCTGCGACGAGGCCGCCGATACCTGCTCGGCGCCCACTCGCAGTTCCGTCACCCGATCCGTCAGCACACGGTTCAGACCCGTCGTCAGGACGGCGCCGAGCGCGACAGCCAGGCCGACCGCCAGGAAGAGCGCGACGATCGTGGCCACCTTTGACCGTTTCGCCGCCGACACCGCGCCAGCCGTTTCAGCTGCGCCGACGGCCTCGTTGATCTCGACGAGCGAGTTCAGCAGGGATTCGGACGCGCCAAACGTTCTGGCATTCGCCACGAGCGCCTGGTCACTCATCCGGGCGTACGCCTCGTCTGTCGTCGAGCGTTCGTACTCCCGGGCCAGTGCCACGAACGCCTCGTGGTCCTTCCACCAGGCCTCCCAGGCCGGCACGAACCGCTTCCAGGTGTCGGCTTCTTCCGGCGTCTGGGGCAAGGGCTCGTAAACCTTCCACGCGGCAAGGTAACGCGTCTTCGCGTCGTCGAAGCGGGCGTACTGCGCCTGGCGCATGTCCGGTGTCAGGTTCTTTGCCAGCAGTGCGTTCTCAGCGCTGTCGACGGCCGTCTGCGCTTCGCTGATGACCAGCAGGGCGTGCACGCTGGGCAGGCGAACGAGGCCAATCTCGTTGACGGCGCGTTCCCCCGACACGGCCGTGAAGAACCCGACGATGCCGAGCACCGCCGTGACGAATGAGACGGCTGCGAACGAGCCGACCAGACGTTGCCGGATGGTCCAGGCCGCGACGCGAGCCATGGTGGTCTCCCTTGCTACATCACCGCCAGCGAATCACCGGTGAGCACGCGGTCGATATCGAGCAGGATCTTGACCGTGCCCTTGATCTTCGCGACGCCCCGCATGTACTCCGTCGAGATCTGCTCGCCGAAGGCGGGCGGGTCCTCGATGTCCTGGCCGGAAATGTTCAGCACCTCCGAGACTCCGTCGACGAGCAGTCCCATCATCACCTTCTCGTGCGCCGTCGTGACCTGCACCACGATGATGCAGGTCTGTTCGGTGTCCTCCTGAGACGGCAGTCCGAACTTGAGCCGGAGGTCGATGACGGGAATCACCTTGCCGCGCAGGTTGATGACTCCGCGGACGTGGTGCGGCACCTGCGGTACCGCCGTGATGGGCATGAGCTTGATGATCTCGCGAACCTTGAGGACCGGCAGGCCGTACTCCTCGGTCGCGAGCGCAAAGGTCAGGTACTTTCCCACCTGCGAGTGCTTGACGCTCTCGGCGGCGGTCGACTGGTGGGTGGCGACGTCCATGGCTGGCTCCTGGTTTCGCTGGTTCAGTAGTGGCCGCTAGAACTTTCCGAAGGTCCCGGTATCTCCGAACGGAATGACGTCTTCCGCGCGTTGCGGCGGCGCCTGCGGCCGGGGGGCCGTCTTCATCGCGAGGACTTTGGCCGGCGCTTTGGCGGTGGCGGCCTTCGGCGCCGTGAAGGCGGTCACGCCGGACCCGCCCACCATGGCCTCGAGCGACTGCACGGTGACCATGGCCATCTCGGCCTGGGAGTTGAGCTCTTCGCTCGCGGCCGCGCTCTCTTCCGCCGTGGCCGCCGTCGTCTGCGTCACCTTCTCCATCTGCGAGATGGCCTGGGTGACCTGGTCGATGCCCTGCGTCTGCTGGCGGCTGGCGAGGCTGATCTCGTCGACGAGTCCCTTCACCTTCGAGGCCTTGTCGGTGATCGCGCCGATGACCGTGGCCATGTGCTCCACCTTGGCGCTACCCGCTTCCGAGCGCGCGATCGCGTCTTCGATGAGGCCGGCCGTGTCCTTGGCGGCCTGGGCCGAGCGCTGGGCCAGGTTGCGCACTTCGTCGGCCACGACGGCGAAGCCCATGCCCGCTTCTCCGGCCCGGGCGGCTTCGACGGCGGCGTTCAAGGCGAGGATGTTGGTCTGGAAGGCAATCTCGTCAATGGTCTTGATGATCTTCGAGATCTTGCCGCTCGATTCGCGGATGCCGGCCATCGCCGTCACCATGTCGCCGA